>NVTQ01000015.1 GCA_002401635.1 Pseudomonadota bacterium | reverse complement strand
TAAAAAATCCCAGCTTTTAAACAAACCAAGACAGGTAATGAAGGAGCTTAATCATAGAAGTAAATTTTGATGCGAATGGCTTAAGTTAGTGCCATTAGGTTCAGAATATTCAAAATCAAGACGTGAGTTGCATGGAATAGCAAGGCTATTGCTCAAACTCACAACGCCGAGTTTGGATATTCTGGATGCAAGGTACGAGTTCATGACTTGTTCAGAGCTTCCCTAGCTATTGCTATAACGCTTCATCAACCTTTCATCCATAAGCCAATCATTTAAAGCATCCAAACATCCATGTTTACTGGCAATGGTTTGAGCCATTTGAGTAATTTCAGGAAATTTAGCATTTGAACGCAATACAATCACCGCAATGTCGTATAAATCCTGATGAGAACCAGCAATACATTTACTGGTCAAAAAACATTCCAAGGAAGCCAAACGAATACCATTACTTTCAATCCCATACGCAACATCAACGCCTATATCAGCGGCAGGTAGAATTTGAAACGCAATACCATCCATTTCACCGTGTAAAACCCATGTTAATCGGTCATCCCAGTCACCCTTTTCAACAGTATAAGTAATATGTTGGGCATCTAGATACTCAGATAACTCCTTTAAACTCAATTGYGTGGCTAAATCAACATCTTGCGTTACCCTCTCAGAGCCATGTGCGATAGCACACATACCACCAATCAATACCGAACTATCACCTAATAATTCACATAGCTTTTGAGCTACCACACTCAAATCAGCCACGCACAGACCTCACAATCTTATCCTCTATATCATGCTGAACTTTTTGAAGGGATTTTAGCGACTGATACAGGCTATCAGCTTTTTTCAAACGCAAGGCAAGCAACTTTTTTTCATCAAGCCCTAAAGGATTAATACAGCCTCTAGCAGGGCAGCCTACCGCAATTCCAGTGATATTTGACAAACGCGGCTTATGAGATTCATGATGTTTCATGATTGTTAGGGTAATAAGAACCTATTTATCATGCAAGTCAAAACAGGTAAAACTAACYCGCATTATTCATAAATCCCCCAGGGGATACTCTCTTGCTGCGCAATTCACCTGATCGCCGTGATGATCGCGCTGAAGCTTTGTTTGCAACGAATTTTTCTGCCATGAGTGTCGTAGCCACGCATACGGTGATTGGCAAAAGATTCATTGCAGACAAAGGGGCAAGCGAGGGCGCGGTAGTATTTATGCATAATGCGGGCTAATCAATACTGTCCGCCAAAGGTCGCCAAAATTGAATCATGGCATCCGTCACTTCAAAATCAGGAAGGTGCTCATGCCATTGTTGCACCCATGGCATATCTTGCGAAAGATCCAGCAAACGAAACCCTGCATCACCACTTTGGCGTGTTCCAATGGCATCACCTGCCCCACGTAACTGTAGGTCTTTTTCAGCCAGCTCTAGTCCATCATGACTTTTTACCATCATTTCAAGACGCTGCAAGCCTGTTGCCGATATATCTTTATCTGGCAACAGCATGCAATAACCCTGCTCGTGCGAACGACCCACCCGTCCACGCAACTGATGCAACTGCGCCAAGCCATAATGATCGGCTTGATCAATGACAATCAACCTAGCCTCGGCAACATTCACACCCACTTCCACAACCGTGGTTGAAACAAGTAACCGACACTGCCCTTGTGTAAACGCATGCAAAGTCTGCTGTTTATCTTTGCTCTTCATGCGCCCGTGCAAACCCAAAACCCCTGCCTTTGGAAAATGCTTCTGCAATACATCCACACGTTCTGCAACAGATACGCCCATCACATCGGCATCATCCTGCTGCTCATCAATGCGCGGAACAATCCAATAAATACGTCCACCCACATCCAACAAACGTTGCATGCCCTTGGCTAATTCTGATAACGAGTTGGATTTCAATACCCGTGTATCCACAGGCTTTCTGCCAATAGGCATGCCACGCATTACCGTTAAATCCATATCACCATATACCGACATTGCCAACGAGCGAGGAATCGGTGTCGCTGTCATACCCAATAGATGCACTGCTGGTGAAGACTTGGCTTTCTTTTCAGTCAGCGCCCAGCGCTGCTTTACACCAAAACGATGTTGCTCATCAACAATCGCCAAAGCCAAATTAGCATAGAAAACATCATCTGAAATAAGCGCGTGTGTGCCCACCACACATGCAATCGAACCATCTGCAAGACCCGACAATATCTTTCGGCGCGCAGCAGCACGTGTACTGCCCGTTAATACATAAACATCTATCCCCATCGGTTCAAGAAGCTCGGATAATGTTTGATAATGTTGTGTTGCCAATACTTCCGTGGGTGCCATCAATGCCACTTGCAAACCATGCTCAATCGCCGTAACGATTGCCAATGCCGCCACCCATGTTTTACCTGCGCCAACATCACCCTGCACCAAACGATGCATNCGTTTACCTGATGCCAAGTCCTGTTGAATATCAAACCAAGCTTTTTTCTGACCTGATGTTAACTCAAAGGGCAATGATGCTATAAGCTTTTGGCTTATCAAACATTTATCCAGCACAGGGGCAATACATGCCGCCGTTCGCCGCTGCGCTTGCATCAACTTTAAATAAACCAGCAATTCTTCTGCTTTTAAACGCTGTCCTGCCTTATGTAACCAGTCCTTATTCATATCTTGGGGTTGATGGACCGCGCACAATGCTTCTCGCAATGTCATGTTCGTCACATCATCAAGCGGACTTGCTGAATCATTTGCCAGCATTGCCAACGCTTGCTCAATAAAGCCTGCCAAACGCTTACCGCTTAACCCTGCCACACTACCATATACAGGCTGCACACTGGCAACAAACTGCTCTGCCACACACCAATCTGGATGTATCATCTGGCATTGATGCCGCCAAAATTTCGCTGTGCCACGCACCGAAATATCTCGCCCTTCCTGCAAACGAGCATCTCGCATCATATAAGCTGCATGAAAGAAGTTTAGGGTTATATCGCCCGTTTCATCGGCCAAGATAATTGAAACCTGCTTCTTTCGCCCAAAACCATGCGCAGTTTTTCGCACAATACGCCCTTGAATACGCACTTCCACACCTTCTTCTAAGGATGCAATCGTATGAATCTGGCGATCATCCACATAAGCACGTGGCAAATGAAAGAGTAAATCCCCTAATATTTTCACTTCGCGTGCAGCCAAACGCTTTTCTAGCGCAGGGCCAATACCTGAAAGCTTGTTTAAGGGCATGGGAAATAAGGAGTACACGCCGTTACTTTGTCCTGAAAAACACACGTACTCAAGTAAATTTGTAAAACATGGCATTTTTTATGCGGTATGCTGCCAATAACACAACCTCGATTGTAAAGGAGTTATCATGGCGCATACGTAAACGATTGATTCAGCAACAACATTAATAATTGTATCAAACTATTTCACTGCCATCATCAGGGGAATAAACTGCCGTGCTTGGGCAATATATGCCCGCGCATAGTATATTAAGATGCAATGGATGAGAGGTGATAAGCAACATTATATGAATTTAACGTTGGCTTTGGGTCTGAGATACGAATCTCTACAAAAGACAGAATTCTTGCCATCTCGGCAGGAAGGATTTTCTGATGCCCTAAAACAAAACACGACAACGAATGACTCATATCTGCAACCCGACCCTGTTATTGATGTCAAAACCATTGCAATAGATGCACCACCAGCCACACAGATAAGCAGTCAACATTATAATTATCTCTCTTACAATATGCATGCAACGTTAAATATATTGCACGCCATTGGCACGCAGCTTCATATAAGTATATAGGCGTTCAAAGTCTTATAAAGTGTAAGGATGTAGCCCGCATTATTCATGAATCGCCGTGATGATTGCGCCGAAGCTTTGTTTGCAACGTTTTTTTTGCCATGAATGCCGTAGCCGCGCATACGGTCGATTGGCAAAATATTCGTTACGAACAAAGGGGCAAGCGAGGGCGCGGCAGTATTTATGAATAATGCGGGCTAGATGCTTTAAGAMSTTAAATATTYTTTCATTATTTTTTWCTTGTATCATGMACAGCAATCSCCTACAGTGCGCCGCGTTTGACGGAGGTTATGCAATGGCAAAGCGTTGTGAAGTATGCGGAAAAGGTCCAATGAGCGGCAATAATGTGAGYCACGCTCACAATACGACTCGTCGTCGTTTTTTACCTAACCTGAAAAGTGTTCGCGCACTGATTTCTGGTCAAGTTAAGAAGATTCGTGTTTGTACACGTTGCCTGCGTTCTGGCAAAGTTGCAAAAGCAGCTTAAACCATCTCTTTTTCTTAAAAGGCACCCTTTTGGGTGCCTTTTTTTATGCTCTTAATTAGGGAAGCTCTGAACAAGTCTGGATAAAGCTGGTTGTGATTCAGAATATTCAGAATCACCAAAAGTAGGCGCTTTTAGGCGAGACGTTGCATGGAGTAGCAAAGTTATTACTTAAACTCACAACGCCGAGTTTGAGTATTCTGGACGTAAAGTGCGAGTTTATGACTTGTTCAGAGCTCCTTAGATTTCAGCAGCTATTAAGAAATCCGTGCAACCAAATCCATCTCCACCTTTGCCGCCAAAGGCAAAGCAGCAACCGCAACCGTTGCTCGCGCAGGGCGATGCTCTCCCAGCCATTCTGCATAAATAGTATTCACCAATGGAAAGTCATTCATATCTACCAAAAAAATATTCACTTTTAAAATATCATCGATGTTAGCACCCGCCTCTTGCAGTACCGCAGTAAGGTTCTTTGTTACCTGTACTGCTTGTGCCTCAACATCGTCAGCGACCATCTTGCCAAGTTTGGGATCAAGCCCGATTTGACCTGAAGCATACAACACACCTGCATGTGCAACTGCCTGACTATAAGGCCCGACAGCCTTGGGTGCTGCCTCTGAATGAATGACTTGAATACTCATGTTTTCTTCCCTTGTGTTTTACTTTTTGATTTAAACAACGAACGCCGACCTTTGGCAACCATACCACGCAACATATCACCAATACCATGCGTATAATTTCTTCCCAAACCCACTTGATTCTGGCGTTTCACAGTGACCACACCATCCAATGCCTTAAGCACTTTCAATACTTCCGCCAAATGTTTGCGATCATGCACACTGACCAATATTCGCAACACCGTCATTTCACCCGCGCGCTGATCCAGTTTTAAATCATCAATATTTGCCTCGGCTTGAGAAATACAGCCAGAGACCCTTGCCAACATACCACGTCGATTTTCTGCCCGCACTTCAATACCAGTAGGGTATAATCGCTTACCAGGTTCTTTCCAGTCCACTTCCAACCAACGGTAACGGGACAGCGAAGATAATTCCTTACAATCACGGTAATGTAGCTCCATACCCTTATCCGCTACAACACGTCCCAATACAGAATCGCCAGGAATGGGGTAGCAGCAATTGGCACCATACATATAACTGGCTCGCATACACTTCAATTTAACTTGTGAAACATCGTTATCATCAAACTGTTTCAACAGCATATCCAAGGATATATCACCCCTACCAAGCTTCTCTTGTAAGCTCGCAAGGTTGTCGCACTGTAATGCTTGCAAAAGCTCTATGGGTGGCTCGCCTATAAGCACTTCATTGAGCACATCCATACCGATATGGATGCTTGTTTCACGCTCTTGACGGCGGTAATACTGGCGAATCGCCTGCCGTGCCTTGGGTGTTTTAACATATTTTAACCACTGGCTACTGGGTTCTTGGTCAGGGCTGGTTAAAATTTCAATTTGATCACCATTGTGTAATTTAGCGTGGAAATCTCGCATCTCACCATTAATGCGTACACCAATACAATGATGTCCAATATCTGTATGCACAGCATAAGCAAAATCCAAGGGCCGCGCACCACGTGGCAATGCATAAATATCGCCATCTCGGCTAAACACATACACTTCCTGCACAAATAAATCGAGGCGCACGCTTTCCATCAACTCATTGGGGTTTTCTGCTTCCTGCAACAATTCTGTTAGCTGGCTTAACCATAAGAATTCACGTTGACCATGCGCATCACTGTCCCCATCCTTATATAACCAGTGTGCAGCTACGCCATCTTCAGCATGCCGATGCATTGATTCAGCACGAATTTGCACCTCAATACGGTGATTATCAGGGCCAATCACGGATGTATGCAAGGATTGATAACCATTGGGCTTGGGTAGGGCTATATAATCTTTAAAACGCCCTGGAACAGGCCTGTACAAGCTATGAATCAGCCCCAGTGCCTGATAACACGATGCTGCATCTTTCACAATCAAGCGAAACGCAACAATGTCATAAATTTCYTCAAAATCGATGTGTTTGCGTTGCATTTTTTGATGCAGGCTATACAGGTGTTTCATCCTACCCTGTACCTTCGCTTCCAAGCCTTGCCGACTCAATGCCTCTTGCAATAAATTTTCCAAATTGCCTTGCGTTTGYTGCAAGAACTCTAATTTATCTTTCAGCTTGCTTTTGACCGATGCATAACCCTCTGGATCAATATGCGAAAAAGCAATATCTTCCATTTCCTGCTTCATCCAGTGGATACCTAAACGATGTGCTAATGGCGCGTGAATTTGTATCGTTTCTTCCGATATTCTTAACGCTTTTTCTTTAGAAACAAAACCAAGGGTACGCATATTATGCATACGATCTGCCAACTTCACGAGTAAAACACGCAAATCTTTGGCTGTCGCTAGAATCATTTTTCGGAAATTTTCAGCCTGTTTATGTTCAGAAGAATTAAAATGRATTTTACCGATTTTGGTCACGCCATCAACCAACTTGGTAATATCTTCGCCAAAGCGCTCCTGAATATCAGCAAGGCTAATATGCGTATCTTCCACCGTATCATGCAACAAACCTGTTGCAATGGTCGCTATATCTAATCTAAGGCTGGCTAAAATATCCGCCACTGCCAAGGGATGGGTAATATACATCTCGCCAGAGCTTCGGCGTTGCTCGGCATGCGCCTGTGCGGCAAAAACATAAGCCCGATTAAGCAATTCAATGTCAGCCTTTGATGCATAACTGCTGACTTTTTCTGTAATTTCAAAAATACGACTCATCAGTGGCTAATAACGAACTGAATACAAAAAAACAAACGTCGTAATCGATAGGTTTATTCGAGTTCTTCCTCATCAGCAGCACTTTGCAAACGAAGTTTTTCCTGCTCATCCATATCAAACAACAATTCCCATGAAACATGACCTTCGCCCATTTCACGCAATGCTTGCACAGCAGGTTTATGCCCTGCATCATCCAAAAGAAGAGGTAAGCCATTCAAAACTTGGCGGGCACGTTTGGATGCCAAAACAACCATTTCAAAACGGTTAGGGTAATAACGAACACAATCTTCTACAGTCACACGAGCCATAACAAAAACCTCTTTAAAGATGAATCAAACACAATATGCTGCCGAGCATAACAAGACAAATACAAATGTCACTCGAATGCTCATCAAACGGTTATTTTTCGACCAGCCTCCGCAATGTTTGCAAAGCCTCATCAAAATCATCATTCACCACCTGATGATGCGCTTCACCAGCATGGAGCATTTCAGATTCGGCAGCAGCAACCCTTCGTTCAACCACCGCAGCATCATCCTGTCCGCGCATCACAAGACGTTCTCTAAGTGCTTCAATGGAAGGCGGAAGAATAAATATTCGCGTAATATCGGGCATTTTTTCAGCTACTTGCGCCGCACCCTGCCAATCAATCTCTAACAATACATCATCACCCTGTTGCAACACTGCAAGCACATCCGATTGGCGCGTTCCATAAAAATGATCATGCACCTTTGCCCATTCCAAAAAAGCACCCTCATATTTCTGCTTTTCAAAGCTTTCAATATCAAGAAAATGGTATTCACGCCCATCTTTTTCGCTAGGTCGAGGTGCCCGTGTTGTGCAAGAAATAGACAGCTTAAGCTTCGGGCAATCTTTTAAAAGTGCTGTGCATAAGCTTGATTTCCCTGCCCCAGAAGGACCTGATACGACAAACAACCGACTCATGATATTTTACCTGTTAGTTTTTTATATTTCTGCATGAGTTCATCCGAGTTTTCTTCATGATTCGGATCTTTCGGGATGCAATCCACAGGGCAAATCATCACACATTGCGGCTCATCATAATGCCCCACACATTCTGTGCATAAATTTACATCAATCTCATAAATTTCTTCACCCTCATAAATAGCCTCATTCGGACATTCAGGCTCACACACCGCACAATTGATGCAATCATCGGTAATCAATAATGCCATTAGCTTCCATTCACCTCTCGATCCAATTCACCACTACGCAACTTCGCCAAGTATTCTTTTAATGCGCTAGATATTTTACCCTGCAGTAAATAAAGCGCAATAATATTCGGGAACGCCATTGCCAGCAGCAATAAATCACTAAAATCAAGAATATTCCCTGCACTCACCACCGATGCTAAGACAATAAATGCCACAAATATCAAACGATAAAGCATCGAAAAACGTTCACCAAATACATACGTCCAACAACGCTCCCCATAGTACGACCATGAAATCATTGTACTGTAAGCAAACAACACCACAGAAATAGACAGAATAATCGGAAACCATGAAATTGCAGATCCAAATGCTACTGCTGTAAGTGCTGCGCCATGACTACCTGCCACCAAATCTGCATGGGCTGGATCATTGTACACACCCGTTATAATAATCACCAATGCCGTCATCGTACAAATAATAATCGTATCAATAAATGGTTCATACAAAGCCACCATGCCCTGTCGCACAGGATATTTAACAGCCGCCGCTGAATGTGCAATAGCCGCCGAACCAATGCCCGCTTCGCTAGAAAATGCAGCACGTTTAAAACCTTGTACAATCACGCCAATCACACCGCCAGTTACCGCAGCAGGAGAAAATGCTTCATTAAAAATCAATGATAATGCCGTAGGCACTTCGGAGGCATGCGAGAATACAATCCATAAACACGCCGATAGGTAAATCAGTACCATAGTCGGAACAATCGCTTCCGCAGCATGCGCAATACGGCGAATACCACCAATAATCACCACACCAACAGCGAGTGCCATCAATATGCCAAACATCCAAGGGTAATCTTTAAAAAAGCTTACCTCACCCTGCACAGCTCCCATCGCTTGCGATACCTGAAAGGCATTACCACCACCCAGCGAGGCACAAACACATAACAATGCAAACATGATTGCCAAACTCTTGCCTAAAGAAGGCATACCTTTTTCTGCAAAACCCTTGGAAAGATATTGCATGGCTCCGCCCATCACATGACCATCGGGTCGAAATTCACGGTACATTTGCCCCAATGTAACCTCTGAAAATTTTGCAGTCATGCCAAAGAATCCAGCCACAATCATCCAAAGTGTTGCCCCAGGGCCACCAATACCAATGGCAATTGCCACACCTGCAATATTACCCAAAAAACCAACCGTTGCAGAAAGCGCTGTCGTTAAAGCCTGAAAAGAAGAAACCTCACCTTTATCATTGGGTGACTGGTATTTGCCGCGAATAACAGCAAAAGCATGCCCCATCATACGAATATTAATAAATCCAAATCGACAAGTCAGATAGACAGCACCAACGATCAACCAAGCAACGATAAAAGGCATGGCTGCCTCTCCTGGCATCACATCATAAAACAAAACAGCTGCCAAATAACCATTCACATCGGCAAAGAAGGTGTCGATGACACCCTCTGCTGCGTAAGCTGGCTGCAACATAAGAAAACAAACAAACCATGACACAAGACATAAGCGTACAGCTTTCAAACTACCCTCCTCCATATCCCCGAAGATAGCCTGCAACACTGACACCCAACAAAAGGCTAGGGAAGCCTTGATTAACTTAACCCGCATTATTCATAAATACTGTCGCGCCCTTGCTTGCCCCTTTATCTGCAACAAATCTTTCATCAATTGTTCGTAAGCACAGCTACGAACTAATTTCTTCAAAATCCGCTGCAAACAAAGCTTCTGCGCAATTATCACGACAATTTATGAATAATGCGGGTTAGAAAATAATCAAAAAAGAAAAAGGCACCCGTGAAACCACGAACGCCTTTAACATCAATATCGGGTTTTGGGATAATGTGCTATAAATATCATATGCTATCCGAACTTTCATTCGCTTCTCACCCTGCCAATTCAGAGCCTGAAGCCCCGCATTTTTACCTCTGGTTACACGGTGAAGCCCGCAAAGGCATTCACGCCCATTTGGACATCAGAAACCCATTTGATGGATTGCTAATCGCCACCACCGCTATTGCGGGGAGAAGGCAGGTAAACGAAGCTATTCATAGTGCCAAGCAAGCCCTTCCTAGACTTGCTTCCATGCCACGTTCACAACGTGCTAAAGGCTTACTCAACATTGCCACACTACTAAAAGAAGCCTACATAGAGTTGGTAGACACCCTGGTTATGGAGGTTGGGAAACCGCGCAGGCTTGCCGAACAAGAAGTAAACCGCTGCATCGATACTTTCACTTATGCCGCCGAAGAAGCACGTCGTTTTTGCGGCGAACAAGTACCTCTGGATGGTTTATCCCGTGGTGAAGGTTATGAGGGTTATAGCCGCCGCGAGCCCATCGGTATTATTTTTGGCATCACACCATTCAACTTCCCTCTTAATCTTATGGCACATAAAGTTGCCCCCGCCCTCGCCGTTGGCTGCCCAATTATCATCAAACCTGCCTCCAATACCGCCGTTTCTGCCCTGATATTGGCTCGTATCATTAGTGAAGCTGGATTTCCTGATGGTTCAGTCAATGTCTTGCCCATGCGCCACCGTGATATTTCAGTGTTGCTGCAAAATGATGCCATTAAAATGCTAAGTTTCACAGGCAGCGCAGATATTGGCTGGGCATTAAAACGCCAAGCTTGGAAACAAAAGGTAACACTCGAATTGGGCGGCAACGCAGGTGTTTATGTTGATAAAACTGCCGATTTAAACATGGCTGCCAAACAACTGGCATTGAGTGCCTTTGCCTTTGCAGGGCAATCATGCATTTCGGCACAACGCATCTATGTCCATCAACATGTTTGCGATGATTTCCTTGCGTTACTCACTCAAGAAACAAAGCTCCTGAATAGCGGGAACCCTTACCATGATGACGTGACTGTCGGCCCAGTCATCCACAAAGCTGCCGCTGATCGTATCTTATTATGTATCCAAGAAGCCATCGCTGGTGGTGCAAAGCTCATATTGGGCGGGCAAAGCCTTAAACTTGGCAAAGGTTTGCTTATTTCTCCAACGATTCTTACCAACGTACAAGAATCCATGCAGGTTTGTAGCCGTGAAATTTTCGCTCCTGTGGTCACAGTCTCGCCTGTCCAGGATATAACAATAGCTATCAAGCGCATCAACACCTCCGAATTTGGCTTGCAAGCATCTATATTTAGCCACGATACACGTATTATTCAGCAAGCTATTTCACAGATTCAATGCGGAGGCATCATTATCAACGATGCACCATCATTTCGCAGCGAACAAATGCCATATGGCGGCATAAAAAACTCAGGCATGGGTCGTGAGGGCATTCATTCTGCCATGCTTGAAATGAGCCTTGAAAAAATGATTGTGACCCGTCAATCATAAAAAATCAGCCCACTTCTGAACAATCAATTGTTCTTCCCAAGCATTCATGCTGCAATAGCGCCATGAAGTATTGAGGGGAACCCATGGAAAAGAAAATGCATATGACTACAAAAATTCTCATTTGGATGGGTGCAGGTCTTATCACAGGCAGCCTTATCAACACCTTTGCTTCCGAAGTTGTGTGGATTCAAGATTATTTGGTCAACGGCTTGTTTCACGTCATCGGCGCGATGTTTATCAATTCACTTAAAATGCTGGTTGTCCCTTTGGTAACCTTCTCTCTTATTTGCGGCGTATGTGGCATTGGTGACATTAACAAACTCGGACGTGTCGGCGGCAAAGCCTTCGCGCTCTTTATGCTGACCACAGCCCTAGCGATCACAATGGCTATTGTTATATCTACTATCTTTGCACCTGGTGAAGGTTTTGAACTAAGCCAAGCCACAACGAGCAGCTTTACAGCCCCTGTATCACCACCACTAAGCCAAGTCTTTATTGATTTAATACCTAGCAACCCCATTGCAGCTTATGCCGAAGGAAACATGCTGCAAATTATATTCTTTACCATTTTGTTTGCTGTATCGATTCTTATGGTTGGTGACGTTGGCAAGCCAATTATTGATGCTAGCCAGCGTTTGAATGAAGTGATGATGAAGGTGGTTGATGTTGTTATGCAACTGGCTCCCTACGGCATCTTCGCACTGATGGCAAAAACCTTTTCATTGCAAGGGCTTGGCATGATTATTCCTATGATGAGCTACTTTGCAGTCCTTGTATTTGCATTGATTCTACACGCTACAGGAACGCTGATGATTTTACTCAAAGTGTTGGGACGCGTGAACCCCATCACCTTCCTTAAAAAAATGCGTGGCACACAAATTTTTGCATTCAGTACATCCAGCTCCAATGCTACGATTCCTGTTACCTTACAAGCTACCGAAAAACGCCTCGGTGTGGATAACTCCACAGCCTCATTTATCGTACCTTTCGGTGCCACCATCAATATGGATGGAACCGCCATTATGCAGGGTGTGGCAACCGTATTTATTGCCAATGTTTACGGCATTGATTTGGGCTTAAGTGGTTATCTCACGGTGATTGGCATGTCCGTTTTGGCATCCATTGGTACAGCTGGTGTACCTGGTGTCGGCTTGATTATGTTAGCCATGGTATTTGCTCAAGTCGGGCTACCCATTGAAGGTATTGCACTGATTATGGGTGTGGATCGTCTATTGGATATGATTCGTACTGCCGTAAATGTTACAGGTGATGCGGCTATTACGACCATTGTTGCTCGCAGTGAAAACAGCATCGATATGGATACATTCAATGATCCTGATGCAGGCAATATAGAAGAAGTGCATTTGGCCGATGTACAACAAACCTTAAAAGCCTGATGAGGGTCTTATGCCTTGCCGCCAAGCACTTTGTTAAAATAAATACATTGTAAGATAAGCAGGGCGTTCTGCGACAAGAAAGGCATGCATATGCCAATCAAAATTTTGCGTATTAGTATTGCTATCATTGCCATGTGTCTGACGATGTTCCCCTCTTCTGTGAATGCGTCGAGTAGTACACAACAAACAAACCAGGATTCATGGCAACAGCTATCCCCTAGCCTGCGTATCGGAGGAAGCGCGCGCTACCGTTATGAAAACAAGGAAAATTTTCAATTTGGCGCACCCACAGCTAGCAACAATCAAGATTACTGGTTGCAACAACTGCGCCTACACATGCTTTGGCAAGCATCATCCAATATGAGCCTTTTTCTTGAAGCCCAAGATTCTCGCATCTTTCAAGCCTTTAGTGGGCATGTTATCAACAATCGAAAAACACCCAATATTTTTGAAGATCACCTCGATATACACCAAGCCTATCTCGATATAACAACCCATGGCAGCGATGAAGGCTCTCGCATCCGTATCGGTCGGCAAAAGTTTAACTTGGGAGCATTGCGTATGGTTGCATCTCTGGAGTGGGTAAATACAGCGCGTGTTTGGGATGGCATTCGCATGACCAGTCAGCTCGACAAATACCAGACACTTGATGTTTTTTCTTCTCGTCTTGTTCCCGTTAATCCAACTGGATTAAACAATCATGAAACAACCAAAAGCCGTTTGTTTAACAGCAACTTCCATGGCATCTATTACACCAACAAGAAACAACTATTAGCCCATACACAATTAGAGTTATATGTATTACTTCGCGAAGAAGCGGCTATAGGAGATCGTGTTTTCACATGGGGAAGCCGCGCCGCATACAAGAAAAATGCATGGGATGCCGATTATGAAGTGATGTTACAGACAGGTAGTTATGGCAACCGTACGCAACGTGCCTACGCGCTGCATGTCGGGGCTGGTTATACTTTTAACACCATGCAAACCTATTTATCTACAGCTTATAATTTTGCTAGTGGCGATAGCAATGCTTCCGATAACACCCATCAAACTTTTGATAATCAATATCCACTCAACCATGCCTACTATGGTTATATGGATTTTTTCTCACTGCAAAACATGCACAACATCGAAGTCGTCACGCAAAACAATATTGCCCAATCGTGGAAACTACGCATGGCATGGCAAGGCTTTTGGCTCGCTAAACCCAGCACAGATGCTTGGTACAATGCTGGCGCAGGTGTTACACGAGCTGCCAGTGCAGGCGCATCACACAAAGTTGGTGATGAAATTGACATCACCTTAAAACACACGTTCCCAAACATTTCCAGCACCATGTATCTCGGCTACAGCCATTTCTTTACAGGCGCTTATATTGCCCAAACAGGTAGTAGCAAGGATGCCGACTTTGTCTTCACGCAACTAAAAGCTGTGTTTTAAACATATGCAAAAAAGTCTACTTTTATTTACCTACCTATTGGCAAGCCATACTGCCTATGCCAACACATGGATTGATATTCCAGCAGGTGGTTTCCTGATGGGAAGCACAACCCAACAAATCGAAGAAGGCTACCGCATTAGCCAGAAAGGTTATGGACATGATGGCGTGCGTAAGGCTGGTTGGTTTGATAGTGAATCACCCCAAATTACAGCGCACACAAACGCATTTAAAATCATGCAAACACCGGTCACACAAGCCGAATATGCGTTGTTTATTGAAGGTACAGGGTATCGCGCGCCCTTTGTTAGCCCCAAACAGTGGCAAAGCTATCATCTTGTCCATCCCTATAGTCATGTTAAGTCGTATTTATGGTTAAATAAACAATATCCAGATAATAAAGCCAATCACCCCATCGTACTGGTAAACATCAATGATGCACGTGCCTATGCCCGGTGGTTGTCTAAAAAAACTGGTCGAAATTTACAACTGCCATCAGAAAAACAATGGGAAAAAGCCATGCGTGGAAGCCAAGGTTTGCTATATCCATGGGGCAATACCTATCACGATGGTTATCTGAACAATGCCGATCAGGCAAAACTAGCCCACCGCCCACTTGGCACACTGCCTGTAGGCTCATTTCCACAAGCAGCCAGTCCATACGGAATCTTGGACGGTGCAGGACAAGTCTTTGAGTGGACACGTGATGTAACAAATCAAAAAGCCATTGTAAAAGGTGGTAGCTGGGATGATTACGGCGGTGTTTGTCGCCCTGCTGCACATCATACGCGACCCATAACACTTAAGCATATTTTGATTGGTTTTCGCTTGATCTATATAGGTAAAATGTAAATTTTATCATTTTATAGAAATAAAATAGAAATTTACCAATATTTTTACATTTAAATTTCTAATATGCACCAAATATGGCATATTTTTGATAAGTTAATTTGAAATTTACAATTAAAATCCTAAGCTATTTTTCAATTTTTCCTGTATTATCCCTAACGCTTTATCACTGTATTCCTTTGCTTTCACAGCCCCCCATACAGGTGCTGGCCATGCTGCATCCGTTTTGTAACGGGCGACATGATGCACATGCAATTGCGGAACCATATTCCCCAACGCTGCTACATTGATTTTATCGGCATCAAACAACTCAACAAGCAGACGTGAAACCTGTGATGACTCACGTATCAACTGCTGCTGATCGGCATCACTCAGTTCATAGATTTCAGAAATATTCTCACGCTGAGGTACAAGAATAAGCCAAGGGTAATTGGCATCAGGCATCAAAAGCACTGCACACAAATTCAGCTTTCCAAGTACAATGCAGTCTTTTTCCAGTTGTTTATGTAATATCATGCTTTTCTCCACTCTCTATTGGCACGTATGACATCTTTGGGGCGACCAATATCGAACCATTGACCACGATGCAATAAACCCGCACAACACTGTTTTTCCATCATGCACTTCATCGGATCTAGCAATGAAAATGCTGTATCTTCCGCATATTGTTTTAACACATTATCCTGCCAAACAGATACGCCTGAAAAAGTATAACGCGGCTCTCCTTGCAAGCATATTAACCCATTTCTGATAGAGAAATCACCTTCAAGATGATGTATTGGGTTTGCCACCAATGCCAAAGAACAGCCATCTTCAGGACATCGCCCTGCTAAGCCCTGCACATCCACATCTGCCAAAACATCCGCATTATGCACCAGCACAAGACCTTCACCTGATAAGATTCCCAAGGCTGTTCGTGCGCCACCGCCAGAATCTAAAAGTTTAGTTTCTTGACTAAAAACAAGGTTTACACCCCATTTAGAGCCATTTCCTAAATAATCCATCAGTTTCTCACTATGATAGTGCGTATTCACAGCAATCTGGCGAATACCCTGCCCTGCCAACTGTCGAATCACATGCACAATAGATGTTTCACCCTGAATGTTCATCAGCGCTTTGGGAGCATTACGTGTCATCCATTTCAAGCGCGTGCCTAAACCTGCCGCCAAAATTACGGCGCGATCAACTGTTTGTTCAACGTACAAGGTAAGCTCCTTCTGCCAAATCTATCATATTTGCCAATATCGTATTGATTGGTGTAGCAATGCCAAGCTTCTTGCCTTGCGCCACAATATAACCATTCATCACCGYAATTTCCGTTGCTTTTTCATGCGAYATATCCTGCCACATACTACTTTTCACCTCACCTGCCTCACACGTCATGCGTATATGTTTTTCAATCATAGCCTTATCAAGCTCAAYATTCATCGCAGARGCAACCGYAATCACTTCCAACATTGCGGCACGCACCCAAGCGACCATTTCCTCATGCGAAGCTACATCGCGGGCATAACGCTGCGTTAGTGCTGTYACRGYATTAAAACCACAGTTCCAAAGCATTTTTTGCCATACTATCGTGTGCATRTYYKTTTCAAYCTTGGCATCTACSCCTGCTTTTTGCCAAGCYTCYTGCAAATGTTTCAATATYTCATTRTCAGCYWRCKCTTCWCRYTTAAACCAMYCKCCCAARCGAATATGWCCAGCCGCTGAATGAATCACATGCCCTGCCTTTTCAATGCGCACRCCAATAAATRCYGATGCTGCAAGCACACAATGATTAGGGAAATATGCCGATACCTGATCAGCAGCTTGCACACCATTTTGCARTGTCAGCCATGTCACTGTCGGCTTGGCAATCGCCAACAATGATTGGCACATATCATCAAGTTGGGTTGTTTTGCAGCATAATAAAATCACATCACAGTCTGCCAATACTTTCACATCATCACTSGCAGAAATCGCAAAAAYCTGTTGCTTTCCTGCACTTTCATATAACAAACCTGTACATTGCAATGCTTGCAAATGCGACCCACGCGCTAAAAATACCACATCCAATCCAGCTCGTTGCAATGCCAGCCCATAAAAGCAACCCACTGCTCCTGCCCCTGCAATACCAACACGAATTGCTGCCTTCATCTTATCACACCTCCAAGCCGTGAGCATTCCATCACACTTGCGGAAAAATACTTCATTTGCACGTTTGTTTCATGTTATGGTGCGACCACTTATCTATTAGCAGTGACAGTTAGGAGCCTCCATGCCAAGCAACRAASAAARCAAAGAACAGRAAAAAGCCTTGTTACGTCAAGATGCATTGGACTATCATCGCTTCCCCACGCCTGGAAAAATAAGTGTTCGTGCCAGCAAACCTTGCATCACCCAACGTGACTTATCATTGGCTTACACACCAGGTGTCGCAGAGCCTTGCTTGGCAATTGAGAAAAAYCCCGAATTAGCAGATGAATATACATCACGCGCCAATTTGGTGGGTGTCATCAGTAATGGCACAGCCGTTTTGGGCTTGGGAAATATCGGTGCATTGGCTGGCAAACCTGTGATGGAAGGCAAGGCTGTGTTGTTCAAACGTTTTGCTGATATTGATGTGTTCGATTTGGAAGTGGATGAGCTTGATCCGATGGCATTTGTGGAAACTGTTGCACGTTTGGAGCCAACTTTCGGCGGCATCAACTTAGAAGATATTAAAGCACCTGAATGTTTCATCATCGAAGAAGAATTGAAAAAGCGCATGAATATCCCCGTATTGCATGATGATCAACATGGTACGGCAGTGATTATGGCTGCGGCATTTATCAATGCTTTGAAATTACAGGAAAAGAACATCGAAGATGTGAAAATTGTATGTTTGGGTGCAGGGGCAGCTGGTTTTGCATGTATGAAGCTGATTGAACAACTCGGTGCCAAACATGAACATATCTTTTTCCTTGATCGCAAAGGTGTGATTCACCACAACCGCGATGAAGAACTTCCTCCCCACAAGGAGTATTTCGCCAATGGTGAAAAAGCCCAAAGCCTTGAAGAAGTCATGGTTGATGCGGATGTATTTGTAGGACTTTCTCAGGGTGATGTGGTCAAGCCTGAAATGCTGCAAAGCATGGCAGACAAACCCATTGTATTTGCCATGGCAAACCCAAATCCAGAAATTGATTATGAACTCGCCATGAAGACACGCTCTGATTTAATCATGGCAACAGGGCGCTCCGATCATCCCAACCAAGTCAACAATGTCTTGGGTTTCCCATTCCTGTTCCGTGGCGCACTCGATGCCCGTGCCACCACATTCAATGAAGAAATGAAGCTTGCTGCAGTGTATGCACTGGCAGACCTTGCCCGCCAAGAAGTGCCCGCTTCTGTATTAAAGGCTTATGGTGAAAAAGAATTACGTTTCGGCCCTAAATATATTCTACCCAAACCCTTTGACCCACGTTTGATTGAAGTCGTGCCTGCGGCTGTTGCCAAAGCCGCCAGTGATACAGGCGTAGCTCGCAAACCCATTACAGATTATGCCGCTTATGCCGATGCTTTGGGTGATCGCATTGATCAATCACGTACGTTTATGCGCATGATTATCGAAAAAGCCAAACATCAACCACTGAAATTGGTCTTACCTGAAGGTGATGATGAAACAGTCATCCGCGCTGCAACCATTATGCGTGATGAAGGCATTGCCAAACCTATTTTGATGGGCAACCCAGACACTATCACGTCTCAATTCAAAGCTATGCATTTGAGTGCCGATGGCATTGAAATTTTGGACCCACATTTGCAAGATTCACGTTTTGAAAGCCTAGCTGATGCATGGTATTTTGATCGCAAACGTCAGGGTGTTTTACGCCAAGATGCTGCCAAAAACTTGCGCCATGACCGCAATACGTTGGCAGCCATGATGGTACGCCAAGGTTTTGCTGATGGTATGCTTTCAGGGCGCACTGCGCATTATCCCGATGTACTTCGTCCCGTCTTGCAAGTCTTGGGGCACGATAGCACCACTGGCAAACGCCATCATGTTTATGGTATGTATATGATGATTATGGAAGATCATGCGTATTTCATGGCTGATTGCACTGTAAATGTGGACATGAATGCCGAACAATTGGCTGAATTGGCAGTGCTTACCGCCGAAACAACCGCCGCATTGGGCTGCGAAGCACGCATTGCCATGCTTTCTTTCTCCAACTTTGGCAGCACAACGCACCCAGAAGCCAAGAAAGTCGCCGATGCTGTTCAAATTTTGCACCGTGACCATCCAGATATTGCTGTTGAAGGTGAAATGCAGGCTGACACCGCTGTAAATCCAGATATTTTGGCACAATACCCTTTTTCACATATCAAGGGTGCTGCCAATGTATTGATTTTCCCAACCATGCAAGCGGGAAATATTGCTTATAAATTACTTAAAGAATTGGGTAAAGGCACTGCCATTGGCCCTATTCTAATTGGGCTTCCGCAACAAGTTCACGTATTGCAAACAGGTGCCAGTGTGGATGATATTGTAAATATGGCAGCGATTGCGTCTGCTCGCGCAAGTTAAGGTTTAAGCTTCTCTGAGAGTTCCTGCCATTCATCAAAGTTATTGTTTTCGGGAAACCCTAGCCTCGGCATTTCAACTGGGCTCAACTGTTGCATTCTCGACTGGCTAAGCCCTGAAGCAGATTGGAACAGTTCACTCAAACTTTCCCATAGGCTTCTAATTACTGAAAAATCTGGAATTTTGCCATCATGCACTAGGTTATTGCGTTGCTTTCTTGCTGATGTCAATGCGACAAAAGAACCTTCAGAAAGAAGACCCGTTTGCCACAATAGTTCATGTTTAATTGCTGTTGACCATGTGCGATTATCCTTCATTGAATCACGTCTTTTTTTAATGCTGGCAGGGTGAAACTTTGGGTTGCTTAAGAATTTTTTCTCCCATAAAAAAGAGGTAAGCTGCTCGACAACAATCCAAAGGCTAGCCAAAGCATCGCTTCGATTCTGGTATGCCATTGCAGTATAACCATGTAAAAGAAAGAAGGATGAAAAATTATTAATAGCACCAATAACTGACATGCCGTGCCCGTATGCATTTAACAGATCTGATACAGATAAAACCCGTGGATGCATTAATGGCAAAAGCCGCTCTTCGATAGATACCCACTGATTACGAAGTCGGTTGTGACTGCAAGGCGTGTAAATAAAAATATCCTTTCCTTTATTTAAAGCTCCACAACACAAATCTTGCTGATATATCACTTCCGCATGAACGCCACCTAATAAAATAGCACAAAGAATTTTATTAATCTCATCAGTAGCTTTGTCTTCAGAGGGGTAAGCAATATCTCTAGGAATTGCGATTGCCCCATCATAGCTAATTAACGCATGAAATCCCGTCTGCCCTAACGGTAATGCCGCAACCGCTTTAGATAATTTATCGTTGTCATAAGAGCCTGAATTAGCCTGTTCAAGCGAGATTTGCAATTTGTCTTCTTTGCTCTGTAAAATAACTGTGTATGGTCTAAGAAATGCGACCCATGCTGGATTATATGAAGGCACACTAGATACAGGTGGTTTGTATCCCTTGGGAACCTCAGTGTCTTTAACCCAAGCTCCATCATACCAAAGGTGCGATTCACTTGGCTTAGGCATAACGGTTTCAGTTAATGTAACTGGAATATTCCGATTGTTGAGCTTAAATGGGTCAATGCCATCATCAAATGCATATATCTGCCCAGTTTCACTATCTTGGTAGTCTTTCAAAGAAAACACTTCAATTTAAAATTATTCATTTTATAACTAACAGAAACTATTACTTCCAACTTTAAAAAATCAACCTTTCGGAAGATATGTTGAAGGATTCAAACCTTTGCCAAAGCGGCGTACTTCAAAGTGTAAATGTGGACCTGTTGAATGCCCTGTAGAGCCAATACGACCTATCAACTGATTGCTTTTAACTTCATCACCAGCTTTCACAGCCGAGCTAGACATATGCCCATAACGTGTGCGGTAGCCATAACCATGATCAATCTCAATTAAATAACCATAACCACGCATTTTACCTGCAAATACAACCACACCATGACTCGCTGCCAATACAGCTGCGCCAAATCGGTTGGCAATATCTACACCCTTATGCATCGCACGTTGACCTGTAAATGGGTCAATACGCATGCCATAATGCGAACTTAAATAACCACCTTCTGTTGGCCAAGCATGGGGGCGAGCCAATTTCTCTTCACGCGCATCTTGCAACACCATATCAATCGCAGATAACTGCGCATCAAGATGGGTAAGCTGCAAACCAACATGTTGCATCTGCTCATCCAAAGCCAAGATGGGGGCTTGTTCAAGACGCGGTCCACCCAATGCAGGGGTCACGCCAAAATCGAATTCATTTTTGTTTAATTTAGAGACTTCAACCAAACGCTCACCAAGCGAATCCAAACGCAAAACGCGCGCCTGCATTTGACCAAGGTTTCGTGCATAAACTGCCAGTTTTTTCTTCTCTGCATCCAACTTTGTTTGCATATCTGCATACGCTTCATTTTGGCGTTGGCGYGCCACTTGCARCATKKCTTGCGAGCTTTGCAAACTTAACTGTATTTGTTTCGCCTGATAAACACTGTATGTACCCCAAGCACCAAAAGCCAATAGAGCCAAAACAGTACCTGCAACATAAAACAAGCTGCGTTGACTTACACGGTAAGTACGCACTTGCCCAGCATCTGGCACCAACATCAACGAAAAATATTTCAAAGTATCCCTACTCCTTACTCCACCCAAACGCGACTTTATACCATTTTTTCATGTTTCAGTCAAAGAAACGCCTGTAACGTACGTTTATAAAAAGCATATTTCACTTTTTAAGCCGTTATATTTGACCCATCTCACACACGGCTTATGCTTTGCCACTATGCAAGTATCAGATCAGACTCCTTTATCTATCGCGCGTCATGCCATGCAGTTTATTTGGCAAACATCATTATCCCCTCATAACMATAAAATCATTGGTTTATTGGGCAGCCAAATGAAAGGGGAAATCAACAACGCAACACACACACCGCTCTGGCAAGYYTCWCYATCRSAWACTGSYGAAGATGTAATGCAGGTCACACATGYARAAKCAGTRTTAACMAGTCTCAAGCAAACYTCACAAACYTGGCAGGRCAACCRCACCTTCTTATCRGGTGTYTATCAATGCWCACSYCCAACARTAACCACGATGCAAAAYACAGAGAGGCTTTTAAGCCCGCATTTTAAACAGCACGATAACATGCCATTTATTCACCTCAACATCTCCTTTGATACCAAGGGTGTATTGGAATCTGAGGCATGGATTCTAAAAAATAACCAAGCCATTCAAATCCCTATGTTGCTGACGGAAGATGGACAGACAGCAGCAAAAAGTTAGGTTCGCGATATGCGTATTTGTCATATTGGCTTAAATCATAAAACAGCACCTGTTGAGCTTCGCGAGCGGCTTGCTGTACAAGAAAAAGATATTGCATCCATCTTACAAGCCCAAGTTGCGCTTCCACCTATTCGTGAAGCTGCACTTCTTTCAACATGTAACCGTGTTGAAATGACCGTTGTCACCCATGATCCTGATGCTGCCATTGCGCTAGTCCACGAATGGTTTGCAGATACATCTGGCATGGATCTCGAACAGGTCTGCCCACATCTTTATGCTTATACCACCGACGATGCTGTAAAACACCTTTATGCCGTTGCTTCGGGTTTGGATTCGTTGGTCTTGGGCGAGCCGCAAATTTTTGGGCAAGTTAAAGCATCTTATGAACAAGCTTTAGCTGCTGGCACTGCGGGACACATCTTACACCGCTTATATCAATCCACCTTCTCTGCTGCCAAACGTGCGCGCAGCGAAACCGCTATTGGCAAACAATCTGTAAACATATCTTCCTGTGCAGTGGAGCTTGCCAAGCGCATTTTTGACGAATTAACAGGCAAAACAGTATTGCTTATTGGTGCTGGTGAAATGGCTGAATTGGCAGCTCGCCATCTACGCGCTAATGGCTGCAATAATATTTTGGTTGCCAACCGCACCTTGGCACGCGCCCAAAACCTTGCCATTGAGTTTGAAGGTCATGCCCTCACGCTGGAACAATTACCCGATTATTTGGATKCKGCWGATATTRTTATTTCCAGTACAGGCGCRAAYACYTATGTSTTRTTRCCAGAAGTYRTKCARMARGCCATGRAAAAACGASSTGGMAAACCTATGTTTCTMGTTGATATTGCCGTMCCRCGCGATATTGACCCACGYATTKCYGATATTCCAGGTGCCTATGTKTACGACATYGATGATTTACAACAAGTSGTGCAAGGCAATCGYGAAAATCGWGARAAAGARTCSGARCAAGCACGYACCTTGCTTGCCGAAGAAGAAAAAACRTTYYTWTTGTGGCTAAAATCGCTCGAATCTGTACCACTGATTCGCAGTATCCAGCAACAGAGCGAATCCATCCGTCAAGATGAGTTGCTAAAAGCCCAGCGTTATTTAAAAGGTTTATCCCCTGAGCAACATGAGGCGGTTGAACGCTTTAGTCGCTCGTTGATGAAGCGTTTTTTGCATCCAAGCTTACGCAGTTTGAAGAGTCTTCCCGAAGATATGGAAGGCGATTTACTGATGGGCGCAGCACGCAAATTGTTCGCTGTAGAAATAAAATCTGTAGAAAAAAGCACTACAACACAGCATAGGGAGCCCGATGAACACACGTCTGGATGATATTTTACACAAACATGAAGATCTTACAATCATGCTTGCCGACCCTGAAATTACATCCGATCCCAAACGCTATGCTCAAATATCAAAAGAATTTTCAGAACTTGAACCGCTAGCTGAAAAAGCCGCGCACTATATGGCTCTGCAACAGCAGCTTGAAGATAATCAGGAATTGATGGCAGATGCTGATTGCGATGCTGAACTTAAAGACATTGCACAAGAAGAAAATATAGAGCTTAAAAAAGCCATGACAGCGTGTAATGAAGAGCTAACACTCTTGCTTTTGCCCAAAGACCCGAACGATAATCGCAATATTATTTTAGAAGTACGGGCTGGCACAGGTGGTGATGAAGCCGCCCTTTTTGCTGCTGATTTATTTCGTATGTATAGCCGTTATGCTGAAATTAAAGGTTTTAAAGTTGAAATCTTATCCAGCAATGGCACAGGCATTGGTGGTTACAAAGAAGTCGTGGCTCAAATTACAGGCAAAGGCGTGTTTTCCACTTTTAAATTTGAGTCAGGAACACATCGAGTACAACGTATTCCCAGCACAGAATCTGCTGGTCGTATTCACACATCGGCGTGTACCGTTGCGGTATTACCAGAAGCCAAAGAAGTAGATGTTAATATTCGCACTGAAGATTTGCGCATTGATGTATACCGCGCCTCTGGTGCGGGTGGTCAGCATGTGAATAAAACCGAATCCGCCGTYCGCTTAACTCACCTGCCAACAGGYACCGTAGTTATTTGCCAAGATCAAGCCAGCCAACATAAAAACAAAGCCCAAGCCATGAAAGTATTGCARGCYCGCATTCTYGCCAAAGARCAAGAARCTGCACATAATGAACGGGCAGAAGCACGCAAAGAYATGGTTGGYTCAGGTGATCGTTCAGAGCGTATTCGCACCTATAATTATCCGCAAGGTCGCATCACAGACCATCGCATTAATTTAACCCTCTATAAATTGGATCAMATTCTTGGTGGTGAGATGGATGARTTGGTTCAAGCYTTGCTGGCCTATCATCAAGCGGAACTACTCACCGCGCAACAAGGCTAATGACAGTACAGCAACACTTGCGTGATGCCATCAAGAAGTTGCAAGATGCTGAATGTGAAAACCCAAGGCTGGATGCCGAATGTTTGCTCATGCATGTATGGGGCATTGCTCGCACACAGTTAATTATCAAAGCCCATGATGACATTCCAAATAATGTTCAACAAGCCTTTGAGAAGGCTATTGATAAGCGTTGTAAACGCATACCTGTCGCATATATCACGGGTGAAAAAGAGTTCTGGTCACGTATTTTYAACGTCWCCCMYGATGTATTGATTCCRCGCCCTGAAACSGARCAYYTSATYGAAGARTTRYTMAAGYTWTAYCCCRAYAARCAAGCWCCCTACCGCTTTGCCGATATTGGCACAGGCTCTGGCTGCATTGCCATCACSATTGCTTGCGAATATCCCAATGCGAGCGTGATTGCGACAGATATTTCCRAAAAATCACTCGCCATTGCCAAGGATAATGCCATCAAACACGGCGTGGAAGCACGCATGCAGTTCAAACAAGGCGATTTATATCAAGCACTGGATGCAAACACCCCAAGCTTCGATGCGATTATTTCTAACCCGCCGTATGTAAGCCAAAATGAAATGCATGATTTAGAACAAGAATTACATCACGAACCAGCCCATGCCCTTACCGACCAAGAAGATGGCTTGAGCTTGTTACGAACACTTTTAGAACAAGCGCCGCAATATCTTAAAMAAGGTGGCTATATCATARTTGAAACTGGCTTATGCGGCTTACCACAAACCCCTCATAAACTCACCATGCTTCACCCCTACCATGACCTTGCAGGCAGCCTGCGTGGTGGCGYGTACCAATATTGACGTTATAACGCTATAGCGTTAATCTGMACATTRTGAGGTAAATGTAATGAGTGAATTATCCAAAAGGTCTACCATTTATTTTGAGCCTGAAATACATCAAGCTTTACGCATGAAAGCAGCAACAGCACATATTTCTGTTTCTGATGTGGTAAATGAGGCTGTRCGCTTRGCACTTCAAGAAGACCAAGAAGAYTTAAARGCATTTGAAGAAAGRGTAAATGAGCCAACAWTAAGTTATGAGRCATTGCTTAACGAGCTAAAAAAACATGGCAAATTATAGCCTTASCTTTAAAAAATCAGTTGTCAAAGACCTTAGAAAAATTCCCAGCAAAGATATAAAACGRATACTTGAAAGAATTGATTTATTACTCGAAAAYCCAAGAGCTGATGGCTGTATCAAACTATCCAACCAAGAAAAATACCGTCTAAGACAAGGCATATATAGAATTATCTATGAAATTCAGAAAACTGAATTGATTATTACTGTCGTTAAAATCGCACATCGCGGCAGCGTGTATAAAAAAACATCTAACATATTGACGTGAGTATTTGCGATCAGAAAGGGGCAGGTCTTGATTCGCGGTTTTTTTAGTTTTCTAAAGCCCTGTTTTATAGGCATTGTCTAGCATATGTTTATTGTAAAAAATGTTGCCAAATCCGCGAATCAAGCCCCGAGCCCGAAGTACACCTGTGGGATTCTGAGCTAGTTTTTTGATATAATTCCAGCCCTCATTAGCAATCTTCTGAAAATCAAGGGGTCAGCCAGCTTGATTTTAGTTCTGGTATAGTTCTGGGGACACAATACATAACTTCAATCTTCCACCCTATAAACTGTCGTCCAACACCTTAACCGTCAAATAATTAAGTATTGTGTCCCCGTAATTATGTGGCAATGGCAACCGTTTGAGTAAAACTGATGCAACAGGCACACAGAGTTATGCCTATCAGTCAGGCACAAATCAGCTGACTCAAACGATTACCCCATGGGCGCATTATACGTATGACGGTGCAGGCAATCAGATACGTACCAGTTGGCTGGCTTATCGTTATGGCGCGTGAGTTCCGGGGACATGAGTTCCGGGGACAAGTTCCGGGGACACAATACTTAATTGTTTGACAAGTAAATCTTTGTGCTACATCTTAAGGTAATGGTGAGGTTGAATTATGTATTGTGTCCCCAGAACTCCAATGTATTGTGTCCCCAGAACTCCATGTCCCCAGAACTCCAATGGACTCCTTGGATTGGAAATAGAACGTATGATGATCCTAGGTATTGAGAAAATAACCAAATGGGAAACTTAATGTTAATATCGAATTTCTTTCGACCATCTTGGGTCTTTGAGAAGGCTGCGAAGAAGCCCTATAGAAACTACATATATATATCTTTTAGTATAGCCACACTAATTGTTTTGATTAAAAGTTTAACTAAAGAGTCAAAAACATTTACTTACTTTCAAAACGAGGAACTCAATCAATTTTTAGGGATACTTAGCGACCCAATAGTTTCATTACTGATTACTTACGCCATATTCTTGGGTTATATCTATTTGTCGTTTTTTATAGGTCGCCGTCTTGGGGTGCCGAATCCTTTCGAGCAATATGCACTATCAATTATTAGCATTAGTTTTGTTGGAATAATTGGACATTTTGTATCGTTTCTATTGGAAAATATTTTACCAAACAACTTTAGAATGATGTTTTTTTATATCTTTTTTTCTTGGGTATTTGTTTGGAGTTTATTAGCAATGAAGTTTAATTTTCAATTATCTGTTCAGAAAGCATTACTAGTATTGTTGTTATCATTGTTACCATTCTTTTTACTAAATGGCCCTTTATCAATTTCCCCATATCTCAGTTGGTTAATATGAGAAATTAATCGAGGGGGTCAGACTCGATTGATTATAAGTTATTGTTATAAAAGGATAAAAGTTAACCGCTGGCAGGTGTTTCTTCACGTATTTATGGTTGCAAGAGGTTTATAATTTAGGCATTTTTTGAATATGAAAGCGGGGTTTTTTAATGAGTCGCAGCTATGATAATCACGAGCATTGATGTGAGAATAAGTGGTGGCTACCCTTTAAAGGAATCGGGGTCAAGCTTTTATAATTTGATATTTATTTGAATAGCCGCTAAGAACATTTACCATCATACTCATACACGCTAGCCTTCGCACATCCTGAAAGACGGTACTGTTTACAGACCGAAGCGGAAAGGTGATATGACACAGATAAAAAAACGAACCACAGCAAGCACATTGCTGGCGGATAAACAGAATAATCGCAAACAAGTCTGGCTAACTGCCTATGATACAGGCTCTGCCGCATTGGCAGAAATGGCGGGTGTGGATGTGATTCTTGTGGGCGATTCCTTGGGCATGGTGTCTCTTGGTTTTGATTCCACCATCCCTGTTACCCTTGAACATATGATTCATCATACTGCTGCCGTTGTTCGCGGCTCGAATAAAGCATGGGTGGTTTGTGATTTACCCTTTGGTAGTTATCAGCAATCCCCAGAACAAGCCTTTGAATCTGCGGCACAGGTGTTGCAACAAACAGGTTGCGATGCCGTGAAGATTGAGGGCGGCAAACATATGGCTGCCACGATTGAATTTTTAAGTGAGCGCGGCATTGCTGTGGTTGCACATATCGGACTTACCCCACAATCAGTGAAAAAATTTGGTGGTTTTAAAAAACAAGGGCAAAATCCAGAGGCTGCGCAAGTGATTCTAAACGATGCACAAGCGGTGAGTGATGCAGGTGCTGTTGCCGTAGTTTTGGAATGTATTCCTGATGATTTGGCTAAGAATATTACGCAAAGCATTGCCATTCCAAGCATTGGTATTGGTGCGGGCAAAGATTGTGATGGGCAAGTATTGGTCTGGCATGATTTATTGGGTTTATCAGAGAAAAATCCACCCTTTGCCCCTGCTTATGCAGAGCTTCGCAATACCATCACCCAGGCCATTGCTGGGTGGTGCGATGATGTGCGCGCTGGAAAGCAACCATGAACATAAGCGAAACGCCTGAACAAATAAGGCAATTTCTCGCCCCACTACGCAGTAAAAATATTGCTTTTGTAGCGACCATGGGCTGCTTGCATGCAGGTCATATCAACCTGATTCGCAAAGCCAAAAGCTTGGCAGATGTCGTGGTTGTTAGCATTTATGTCAATCCTATGCAATTTGGTGAAAATGAAGATTTTTCCAAATACCCAAACACATTTGAAAAAGATACTGAAATTTGCAAAAATGAGGGTGTCGATGTCATTTTTCACCCTAGCAATCTATACCCCAGTGATGGTGCAAAGGTAACGCTTAAAGTGCGTGACATAAGCAACTTGCTTTGTGGTATATCACGCCCTTCTCATTTTGATGGTGTAGTCACTGTTGTGAATATGCTGTTTAATATTATACGCCCTGATATTGCCATTTTTGGTGAAAAAGACTGGCAACAACTGGCTATTATTCGCCGTATGGTGAGCGATTTACATATGCCTATTGAAATCATTGGTAGTGACATTATCCGTGAATCCGACGGTCTCGCCATGAGTAGCCGCAACCGTTATTTAAGCCCCAGTGAGCGTCAAAAGTCATTATGTTTATCACAAACAATGCTGTTAGTGAAAAATAACATTGAACAAGGCGAAAAAGCCTTAAGAAGCATTCAGTTTGGCATAGATAACTTGAGAAAATATGATATTCACCCTGAATACCTTGAAATACGCGATGAATTAACACTTAAGCCTGAAAACAACATCACGTCACAAAGCCGTATGTTTATTGCTGCAAAAATCGGTAATACACGTTTGATTGACAATGCATCATTAAAATCCGCAACGGAAAACACATTATGAAACTAACCTTATTAAAATCAAAACTTCACCGTGCCACCGTCACCCATGCCGAATTAGACTATGAAGGCTCTTGTGCCATTGATCAAAATTTGCTCGATGCCGCCAATATCTTACCCTTTGAACAATTGCATATTTACAATGTATCCAATGGCGAACGCTTTACCACTTACGCCATTACCGCGCCACGTGGTTCTGGCACCATTGGCGTGAATGGTGCTGCTGCACACAAAGCCAAAGCCGATGATCTATTGATTATTTGCACCTATGCAGAGTTCGAGGCTGCCGAAGCCGAACTTTTCAACCCTGCTCTGGTTTACCTTGATGAAAAAAACGCGATTACATTATTAACATATTACTAGTTTTACTCCTTTTTCTGTCTTGATAAGCTACTGCTTCTCCTCCTCTTTTTGCGGGAGTATGCGT
>NVTQ01000014.1 GCA_002401635.1 Pseudomonadota bacterium | reverse complement strand
GGCGCGTGTTACTGCGCTTTTCCTTTTCATAGCTGACGTTACGGCGCAGCTAGACAGGGAAAGGAGTCCGCCACACTTGGTTTTCTCTGTGCCTCTGTGGTGAAAAATAAAAAATATCGAGTTTCTGAGGAAGCTCTATAATATATGCCTAGTTACGCAGGCAATCCAAAAATGCATCGCCAAAACGCTCCAGTTTCACCTGCCCGACACCATTAACCTCTAACATTTGATCATTGTTGCTGGGTTTGAGTTGTGCCATATGAATCAGTGTTGCATCGCCGAACACAATATAAGGAGGCACATCCAGTTCGGTTGCGATTTTCTTGCGTAACACGCGTAGCTTTTCAAATAAGACTTCATCATAGGGTAGGTTATTGGGCGCTTTTCTTTTGCTTTCAGCTTTAGCTTTTTTGCGTATGCGAGGTTTAGCAAGTTCGATTGTTTGCTCGCCGCGCAATAAAGGACGTGCGGCTGGTGTTAGTTTGAGTACGGAATAATTGGCAATATCTTGAAATAAAAATCCGTGATGAATGAGCTGGCGAAAAATAGATGACCATACATCCTCGCTATGTTCAGCACCAATAGCATAGGTGGAGAGCTGCTGATGATGACGGGAACGAATGCGTTCGTTATCCGCACCGCGTAAGACATCAATGACATACTTCATACCAAAGCTTTGATTTAAGCGGTAAACACAGGATAAGGCTTTTTGTGCATCCTCTGTGGCATCAAAGCGTTCGGGGGGATTCAGGCAAATATCACAGTTGCCGCAATCCTTTTGCATATCCTCATCAAAATAACGCAATAATATTCTGCGACGGCAAGACGTTGCTTCAGAAAAGCCAATCATAGCATTGAGCTTATGCAGTTCGATGCGTTTTTGTTGGGCGTGATCACTTCTTTCAATCAGCTGGCGTGCCATGACCATATCTTGTGTGCCAGAAAGCAATAATGCTTCAGCAGGCAAATTATCACGACCTGCTCGCCCTGTTTCCTGATAATAACCTTCGATATTTTTGGGTAAATCATAATGTACTACAAAGCGAACATTGGGTTTATCAATGCCCATGCCAAAAGCAACGGTTGCCACAACAATCTGAATATTATCTTTAAGAAAGCCATCTTGTACGCGAGCTCTTTCACTTGCTGCAAGACCAGCGTGATAAGCTGCCGCATGAATGCCTTGGGCTTGCAACTTCTGGCTTATTTGATCGACACGTTTACGGCTTAAAGCATAAATAATACCTGATTCATCGGTGTGTTTTTCTAAAAATGTGCTGAGTTGTTTAAAGGGCTGATATTTTTCCAACACATGATAGCTAATATTGGGGCGATCAAAGCTGCTGATATGTTGTTTGGCATGCTCTAGCCCTAATACTTGAATAATATCTTGGCGTGTTTGAGTATCAGCGGTAGCGGTTAACGCAATGGTTGGAATATTGGGGAAATGCTCACGTAGCATGCTTAATCGCGCGTATTCAGGGCGGAAATCATGGCCCCATTGGGACACACAATGGGCTTCATCAATGGCAAAAAGGGCAATATCAATGTCATTCAAACGATTTAAGAATTCATCAGACATCAAACGCTCTGGTGCAATGTACAACAAATCAATCTCATGGGCATGTAGCTTGGCAAGCACTTGCCGCGCTTCTTGTGATGCCAAGGAAGAGTTGTAGTAGGCAGCACTCACACCATTGGCTTGTAATGCATCAACCTGATCTTTCATCAGTGAAATAAGGGGTGAAACGACGATAGCCACGCCTTGTCGAAGCATTGCTGGAATTTGAAAACATAGGGACTTACCACCACCTGTAGGCATCAATACAAAACTATCATGACCTGTCGTTAGGTTATCGATAATAGCTTGTTGTTCAGGGCGGAAGTTTTCATATCCAAAGGTTGTTTGAAGAATATTCAGTGCCGAATAATCAGACATGCTGGTTGCCTTATGAATCATATTTTAAATAGCAGGCTTATGAGGAGGTATATTTTTATGCTGGTTGATAATCTCCTGAATTTTCCCCAATACACTATCGGGGTCAATCGGTTTAACCATAAAAGCATCCATGCCCGCCTCACTGCATTCGATTTCGACTTCAGCTAAAGCATGGGCGCTTAGACCGACAATCGGAAGCCTCGGTTTGTTATGCTCTTTTTCATCTTGGCGAATGCGGCGGGTTAATTCAATACCATCCATTTTGGGCATGCGAATATCGGTCAACAAAAGATCATGTTGGCCTGTTTGTGATTTAACCCACGCTGTAAAACCATTTTCGGCAATATCAACGAGCATACCCATACGTCTAAGCCGCTTTGCTGCAATACGCTGGCCAATAGGATCATCTTCAGCAAGTAATATATGAATGTTGTTGAGCGTGGGTTTGCTCTGTTGCTTATTGGCTTGTGGTAAAGGGGAGACGTTATCTAATACTTGGGTTCCATCCGCTTTCCAGTGAATGCTGCTGCCTTTACCAATTTCAAAAGGAATATTAAATGTGAAGCAGCTACCTGCTGTTAACGTGCTATTTACATGAATCTTGCCACCCATTAATTCAACAAAGCGTTTGGCAATGGTTGTGCCAAGACCTGTTCCTGTATGTTGTTGCTGCATAAGTTGAGCCTCTTGGTGGAAGGGCTCAAAAATATGTTCAAGCATATCGGGTGATATACCAATGCCCGTATCGCTGATGGAAAATGATAGCTGCTCGCCTGATTGTTTGACATGAATGCTGATGTGCCCCTGCGGTGTAAACTTTACGGCATTACCAATGATATTGATAAGTATCTGTCGTAGGCGAATCTCATCACCAACAATAAATTCAGGAACATTTTCAAGGTGCAAATAAAGTGGAATATGTTTATTCCTACAGGCAATAACAAAGGGCGCAATGGCATCAAGAAGCACACTTTTTAGAGAAAACGCTTTATGGTTAAGCTGGATGGTGCCCGATTCAACCTTGGAYAAATTRAGAATATCATTRACAAGRTCGYTTARAGATCKTGCCGCCTGTTGTGCTAGGGTTAAATGCTCAAGCTGTTCGCTTGTTAGCCTATTTTTATCTTCTGCGATTAATTCTTGTAAGCCAATGATGCCATGTAAAGGGGTGCGCAACTCATGACTCATAACGGATAGGAATTCACTTTTAGCATGGCTTGCTGCCTCAGCTTTCTTTGTTGCTTCGGCTAGGCTTTGCGCGGAGGCTTTGAGGTCTTGATAGAGTAGCATTTGCTGTAAGGCATCTTCCATGCGGCGGGCAACATCTTGGAACAGGCGTTGCTCATCGCTATTCCAATGGCGTGGAAGATCACACTGATGAAGTCCTAGCAACCATGTTTGATCCTTGTTGGGGTGTAAGGCAATGGTCATTTGTGATTGAATAGAAAATGCTTGGATGTGGGCGTTATCGGCAGTTAAAGGGTTTCTATCATCGTAACACGTCGGGCTATCACGGTGTAGGGTGTCTTTGAATGCCTTGATGTTTGCACTATCAACTGCATAAGACTTGCCTGTAGCCAGAGCRCCWGGGAAGTCATCAACAGTGCGTTCAAAGGCGATTGACCATGAGGCAGTATCAGGGTTGTAAGGGAGTAGCCATGCTCGGCTACAGTGAAAGGTTTCAAGTAGCGCTTGCAAGGCATGATTCATAGCTTTTTCAATTTCTGCGTGGCTATGTAAGGCGCGTTCAATGTGATCGACAGTTTTTAAATAATGTACGTGAGCYTTTTGTCTCTTTTCGGCTTGTTCATTGTCAGATACAAAGAAATAACTAATGATGCCACAAAGTAAAAGTTCAATTAAGCTAAGTGATATTTGAGTCCAAGTGTAATACAGGGGAATATCTTCCATATAAGCGAAAGCAAGACCGCATAAGATGCTAAATACATAAATACTGGTCCACTGTATGCCTGCACGTACACCCAAAAAGAAAAATGCCACCAAGGGGTAAACGAAAATCCAATAGATGCCCGTATTGTCGGCAGAAGGCGCAAATAGAAGTGGCGTAAAGACAGTCAAAGTAGCCAAGCCAATGGCATGTTTGATAAATGTTTGAGAGCCGCCGTGTTTGAGCCAAAAATATAGTACAGGTAATACAATGACAACGAAGCCCTGTATGATAGCCAATGTGTAAAGACCTAAAAGTGTATTTAAAATTGCGAAAAATGATAATGAGGCTGTAGAAAAGATAAGAAAGCGTGATATTGATTTTTCTACACGCGGCATTTCCTGACTGGGCAGGTCTTTGTGATTATCGGGCATAAAGTGGATTATAGGTTAGGCTTGGATAAAAGTGAAATAAACACAGAATAAAAAAGGTTTTTGAGGCTGAAACAAAAAAAGGAAGGCTGTGAAGCCTTCCTTTTAAAAGATGCGAATAACCCGCGATTAACGTTTGGAGAACTGTGGAGCGCGACGGGCTTTTTTAAGACCTGCCTTCTTACGTTCAACTTTACGTGCATCACGTGTTAAATAACCGACTTCTTTCAATTTTGGACGAAATGATGAATCATATTCAAGCAATGCACGGGCAATGCCATGACGAATTGCGCCGGCTTGACCTGAAACACCACCACCATGTACATTGATACGAATATCAACGCTGCCGCTGGTTTCTGTTAATGCCAAAGGACGCAATGCTTCTTGGCGAATGATTTCAATTGGAAAGTAGTTTTCCATAGTACGACCATTGACTTCAATCTGACCAGAACCTGATTTAAGCATGACACGAGCGATACTGCGTTTGCGACGACCAGTGCCGCGAATAAAGTTGTCTGACATTTTAAATAACCTCTTAGTTCAGCTTCAGAGCTTCAGGCTGCTGAGCTGCATGTGGGTGATCACTACCCGCGTAAACTTTTAATTTTTTCAACATAGAACGACCCAATGGATTCTTTGGCATCATACCTTTTACAGCCAATTCAATGATGCGTTCTGGGAAACGTTCGCGTTGTTTCTCAAGCGTAATACTTTTCAAGCCACCAGCATATTGCGAGTGACGATAATAAGTTTTTTGTGCTTCTTTACGGCCAGTAACTTTGATTTTCTCAGCGTTAATCACAATGACATGATCACCGCAATCTGCATGCGGCGTGTATTGTGGGCGGTGTTTGCCACGTAAAACTTTTGCTACTTCGGTAGATAAACGACCCAGAATAAAATCCTGAGCGTCAACAATATACCATTTCCGTTCAATGTCGCCAGGGCGGACAGTCCATGTGCTCATGGTGAATCTCCATAGATAAAACAAACTCAAATCCAAACAAGCAAAGCTCGATGGGCGGCGCAGTGTATAACGGATGTGCAACATGTCAAACGCTTCTTGCGATTTTGTTTGTGAGTAAATGATTGTTAGCAATGCATGCAGCCGTTAGCGTGCGCGACCTTATGGAATCAATCATTATTCATGGCGGCAAGCCATTAACAGGGACGGTGGAAATCAGCGGCGCAAAGAATGCAGCATTGCCATTGTTGGCGGCAGCTATTCTGGCAGATGGGCCTGTTATTTACAGCGGCATTCCGCATTTGAAAGATATTACCACGATGATGACACTGATTGCCCATCAAGGCGCGGAAGTGACATTTGAYGATCAATCCCGYTTRCATATTGATAGTAGAACAGCAGATARRCCYATTGCCCCYTATGAACTGGTRAAAACCATGCGTGCATCAGCYTTGGTGYTGGGGCCATTGTTAACCCGYTTTRGMCAYGCCAAGGTRAGTTTRCCWGGTGGYTGTGCGATTGGTGCAAGACCCATTGATATGCATTTGAAAGGTCTTGAAGCAATGGGTGCAACCATTACGGTAGAGCATGGTTATATAGAAGCAGATGCACCCAATGGTTTGCGTGGCGCACATATTGTTTTTGATCAGGTCACAGTCACAGGCACGGAAAACCTGATGATGGCGGCTGTTTTGGCAAAGGGCGAAACTGTGATGGAAAATGCTGCGGCTGAGCCTGAAGTTGTGAATTTGGCAGAGTCATTGCGTAATTTAGGGGCGAAGATTACAGGCGATGGCACACACCGTATTATTATTCAGGGTGTTGGACGCATATCGGGTGGTGAAATTACTGCCATCCCAGATCGCATTGAAGCAGCAACYTATTTRGCRGCAGGYTTRATYACRGGTGGCGATGTCACTGTTACCAATAGCGCACCGCAAGATTTGGAAGCTTTTCTTGCACAAGTYCGTCATTGTGGTGGTGAGGTTGAAACAGGTAAGGATTGGATTCGTTGCGCAGCACCGTCGCGTTTGTCGGCGACTGATGTGAGTACGATGCCCCACCCAGGGTTTCCTACAGATTTGCAAGCGCAATTTATGGCAATGATGTGTTTGGCTGAAGGCACAAGCACCATCAGTGAAACGATTTTTGAAAATCGTTTTATGCATGTGCAAGAGTTGGTGCGTATGGGGGCAGACATTCGCCTTGATGGGCATTTGGCTATTGTGCGTGGCATTAAAAAACTTTCGGGTGCAGAAGTGATGGCAACGGATTTGCGTGCTTCGGCGAGCTTGGTCTTGGCAGGTTTGGCAGCAGAAGGCGAGACAAAAATTTCGCGGGTGTATCACATTGACCGTGGTTATGAGCGTATTGAAGAAAAGCTGCATAAGCTTGGGGCGAATATTGAGCGCCATAGCGGTAGTGAACAAATAATTCCACAGGTGCTGAATTTCCATGGCTGATATGTTAACCATAGCTCTTTCCAAAGGGCGCATTCTCGAACAAACATTGCCTTTGTTGGCATACGCTAATCTCACACCTGTTGAAGATGTGCAGACGACACGTAAATTAATGGTGGATGGCCCTGTCATCGATGGGACACAGGTTCGTTTTTTAATTATTCGTGCTGCCGATGTGTGCACCTATGTTGAGCAGGGTGCAGCGGACATGGGCATTGCTGGGCGTGATTTGTTGCTAGAACATAAACCACATGTGTATGAGCCTTTGGATTTAAAGATTGGTTGTTGCCGTGTTTGTGTGTGTGGACCTAAAGCGCTTGTTGAGCAAGGTAAACCCCAAGCTGGAAGTCGCATTTGTGTGGCGACCAAATATGATAATTTGGCTGAAGAATATTATTTATCACAAGGTATTCAGGCTGAAATTATCCATTTATACGGCGGCATGGAGCTTGCGCCTTTGGTGGGCATGGCTGAACGCATTGTTGATATTGTAGAAACAGGGAGCACTTTGCGCGCCAATGGTTTGATTGAAGAAACAACACTTTACGATATTTCGAGCCGCTTGATTGTGAATCCTGCCAGTGCAGCAACCAAACGTAGGCTGATAAAGCCTATTGTTGAACAACTTCGTGAGGCAGTTCAGCGTCGCGAATTATCAGTATAAAAATCATACAGACGCGTTAGGAGATTTTGATGGCTAATATTCTTCGTCTTGATGCAAATCAGACAGATTTTCGTGCGCAGTTGGATGCGCTGTTAAGTCGTGAAACAGATACAGGGGCAGATATTCAGGCACTTGTTGCCGATATTCTTGCACAAGTGAAATCACGTGGCGATGCTGCGTTGTGTGAATTTACCGCCAAGTTTGATGGCTGGGATTGCAGCGCAAAAAATATGGTTATTAGCCGCGAATGCATGGAAGAAGCATGGCACCGTGTATCCGATGAAGATCGCTCTGCATTGCAGTTGGCAGTGAATCGCATCCGTGCTTATCACGAACATCAAGTGCAAGAAGATTGGGATTATACCGATGATGCAGGCATGACTCTGGGGCAGCGTATTACGCCTTTGGATAAGGTTGGTTTGTATGTGCCTGGTGGCAAAGCTGCTTACCCATCGTCGGTATTGATGAATGCTGTGCCTGCCCATGTGGCAGGTGTTGAGACCATTGTCATGGTGGTGCCAACACCTGCAGGTGAAATGAATGACTTGGTATTGGCAGCGGCTTATATTTCGGGTGTGCAAGAAGGTTACGCTGTTGGCGGTGCACAAGCAGTTGCAGCATTGGCTTATGGTACGGCAACCATTCCTGCGGTGGATAAAATCGTRGGGCCAGGKAATAAATTYGTAGCAGCGGCGAAGAAGCAAGTATTTGGTACGTGYGGTATTGATATGATTGCTGGGCCATCTGAAATTGCCATGATTGTGGATAGTGGCAACCCAGAGTGGTTGGGCGCAGATTTCTTATCGCAAGCCGAGCATGATGAGGCTGCGCAGAGTATTTTGATAGCGACCGATGCGGCATTGCTGGATGAGGTTGCCGAACATATTGAAAAACACTTACAGAATTTACAGCGTCAAGATATTGCCCGTGCTTCGGTTGAGACACACGGCGCATTGATTCTKGCKGATAGYTTGSAGCAAGCSGCTGATATTGTGAATATTATTGCSCCAGARCAYTTGGAAYTRGCKGTRGARGACCCWGAWGCWTTGTTGCCRCWYATTCGCCATGCKGGKGCGATTTTTATGGGRCATTACGTGCCKGAAGCCTTGGGYGATTATGTTGCTGGGCCAAACCACGTATTGCCAACCAATCGTACAGCACGTTTCTCCAGCCCTTTGGGTGTGTATGATTTCCAGAAGCGCAGCAGTGTGATTCGCGCGACACCTGAAGGTGTAAAAAATATTGGTGCTGCGGCAGTGCATTTGGCGCACCGTGAAGGTTTGCAAGCACATGCGCTGACCTTGGAACTTCGTTTGAAGGATATGCAATGATTCGAAAAGATATTAAAGCACTTGCGGCTTACCATGTGCCTGATTCATCGGGTATGATGAAGCTGGATGCCATGGAAAACCCATTTTCTTTGCCTGACGATTTGCGTGAAGCTTGGATAAAAGAGCTGGCACAAGTTGAGATTAATCGTTATCCAGATGCGGACATGCAAGGCTTGCGTGAGCAAATTGCCAAGCAGGAAGGCTTAAAAGCAGAGCAAGTGTTATTGGGCAATGGCTCGGATGAAATTATTCAAATGTTATTGCTTGCCAATGAACCTGGGGTTTGTGTAACACCAGCCCCAACATTTGTGATGTATGAGCTTATTTCACGGTGGTTAAATCGCTCGGTAGCGACGGTGCCTTTGGCAAAAGATTTCTCCTTGGATGCCAATCAATTTTTACAAGTTTGTGCGCGTGAAAAAGCGGCAATGGCATTTTTAGCGTGTCCGAACAACCCGACTGGCAATCTTTGGTCTGAAGAAACAATCGTGAAAATTGCCCAAGGGTTTCGTGGTCTTGTGGTGATTGATGAAGCGTATGCGCCTTTTGCAGAGCGTACACATACGCATTTGATTGCACCGAATGTGATGGTGTTGCGCACGTTTTCTAAATTGGGTTGGGCTGGTTTGCGTTTGGGGTATTTGTTGGGTGATGCCGATGTAATTGCTGATTTAAACAAAGTGCGTATGCCTTATAATATTAATAGTTTAACACAAACTTCGGCACGTTTCTTTTTGCAGCATAGTGATGTGTTTAAAAAACAGGCGCGTGATATTTGTTTTGAACGTAAGCGTATAACTGCGTCTTTGATGGCTTTAGAAACAATTGAAGTGTTCCCTTCGCAAGCAAATTTCATTCTAATACGTGTGGCAGATGCGGATAGTGTGTTTGCAGGCTTGAAAGAGCGTGGTATTCTCATTAAAAATATGCATGCACAAGGTGGTTTGTTAAGCCAGTGTTTACGTATTACAGTCGGCAATAAAGATGAAAATAACGCGGTGCTTGCCGCACTTCGGGAGATTTTAATATGAGTCGAACAGCAAACATTGAACGTGCCACCAAAGAAACATCCATTAAATTAAGCCTTGATTTGGATGGCAGTGGAAAATCTGATTTAAACTCATCGATTGCCTTTTTGGATCATATGTTGGAGCAAATTTCTCGCCACGGATTGATTGATTTAACGGTTAATGCCAAAGGTGACCGTGAAATTGATGACCATCATACGGTTGAAGATATTGGTATTTGTTTGGGTGAAGCCTTGCGTGAAGCGGTAGGGAATAAGTCAGGCATTGTGCGTTATGGACATGCTTATGTGCCACTTGATGAGGCACTATCTCGTGTCGTGTTAGATTTTTCAGGTCGCCCTGGTTTGGAATACAATATTGATTTTCCTAAGGAAACAGTGGGTGGTTTTGACATCGATTTGTTCAAAGAGTTTTTCCAAGCTGTGAGTAATCATGGTCGCATTACCATGCATATTGATTGCCTACGTGGAGGCAATAATCATCATATTATTGAAACAGTATTCAAAGCTTTTGGTCGGGCTTTGCGCATGGCGCTTGCCTTTGATGCGCGTCAAACTGGCATTCCATCGACCAAGGGTTCTCTATAATCCATGTCTGGGTTTGTGATAAAAAAAACAGCGCTGATTGATTATGGCATGGGTAACTTACATTCGGTTGCCAAAGCACTAGAAAAAGTGGGCGCAGATGTTGAATTGGTCAAAGATGCTGATGCTTTAAAAAACTATGAGCGTGTAGTGTTGCCGGGTGTCGGTGCTTTTCGAGATTGTATGGCCGCATTGAAAGAAACAGGCTTGGATACAGCAATTACAGAACAACTCAAACAAGGCATGCCATTTTTGGGCATTTGTTTGGGTATGCAGGCTTTGATGACAGCATCGCACGAATTTGGTTTTTATCAGGGGCTAAAGATTATCCCAGGTGCGGTTAAACACTTTCCTGAATCACACCCAGAACGCGGTTTTAAAATTCCACATATGGGTTGGAATGATGTGGCATTTGCTGACGGTGCGCCGATTCATCCCGTGCTTGCACCCTTGCAAAATAAACAAGTGTATTATGTACATTCGTACTATTGCACACCTGACAATCCAGAGCATATGTTGGCTGCCTCATCATATGGTGATTACCCATTTGCCTGTGCAGTTGGGCGAGACAATATTGTTGCCGTACAATTTCACCCTGAAAAATCACAAAAAGCGGGCTTGGCAATGCTTGAGTCCTTTGTAAATTGGAAGCCTTGAGTTCTTTCTCCCCGAAAGAATCGAAAGGTCAATCGCTACATAGGCGCTTTCAAAAATTCACGGAGGTGCATTTAAGCAAGGGTGAAAAATTAACTGTATCTTCTCAGAAACCTAGTGTTAGAAAAATAACTTTAATTTGGCTATCAATAGGCCTGTTGACCTATGGCTTATCTATTGCATATTTACAAAGTGCAGAACGAAATAAGAATCAACTTGTTTCTACGGGCTTTCTTACTACCCAAATGATAAACAATCATTTCTATCTGGCTGCCCAAGCCAATGGTTTTGGTTTTAGATTCTTGGTGGATACTGGAGCAACAGTGACTGCCTTTCCAAGGCATATGATGAATAAATTAGGGGTAACTCATTGTGCCAGCTTTGGAGTTAGTAATACGGCAAATGGTAAAGTTAAAGTTTGCAAGGCTACGTTACCGAACCTGACTATTGGACCTTTTAATTTCAATAATGTAAAAATTCACTTTATGCCTGATTTACATGAACCACTATTAGGGATGAACATTCTTAAGCGTTTTCAGATGACTCAATCAGGAGGTGTTTTAACACTTCGAGCGAACTCTAACGATGAGAGTGCTTCCCTTTAATTTGATACATACAGTAATAAGCTATATGTATGACTTCCAGTACTGGAAACCCCCAGTTTCTTGACTGCAAGATCGTAATTACGTACGCTTTATCTTTTGGAGGTTCATTATGCAGGTTTATAATGCGACAGAAGCACGTTCAAGTTTATATAAGCTTATTGACCAAACAGCGAACTCCCATGACCCTATTATCATTACAGGCAAACGTAATAATGCTGTTTTGTTATCTGAAGAAGACTGGTCTGCAATCAATGAAACGTTATATCTTCTCTCTATACCTGATATGCGGGAATCCATCCGTGAAGGTTTAGATACTGATGTTTCAGCATGCTCTGATGAGCTTGATTGGTGAGTTGGAAGCTAGTTTATACAAAAAAAGCGCAAAAAGATGCCAAGAGACTGGCGCAGTCARRTTTAAAGAARAAGGCWGAGRGYATTTTAASCATYATMAAAAATAACCCTTATCAAAATCCTCCAGCTTATGAAAAGCTTGTTGGAGATTTATCGGGTGCATACTCTAGAAGAATTAATATTCAGCATAGGCTTATTTATCAGGTGTTTGAGAATGAGAAAATAGTGAAGGTCATTCGCATGTGGACGCATTATGAATAAAAGATACAGGTGCATTTTTATCGCTTTATCTGCATCATTCGCATCGTGCTAAATATTTTTTCTTGGAGCAACCATCATGTTTGAGCTCATTCCAGCTATTGATTTAAAAGGCGGTCATTGTGTGCGCCTAAAACAAGGGCGTATGGATGATGCCACCGATTACGGTGATAACCCTGCTGAAATGGGTGCATATTGGCAGTCTTTGGGTGCAACACGCTTGCATGTGGTGGATTTGGATGGTGCTTTTGCAGGTAAACCTGCCAATCAAGAGGCTATCCGTGCTATTTGTGAAGTCATGAATATTCCTGTTCAGCTTGGTGGTGGTTTGCGTGATTTGGCTATGATTGAAGGCATGTTAAAGCTAGGTGTGGAACGTGTTATTTTAGGCTCGATTGCTATCTCAAACCCACAGCTGGTGAGTGATGCTTGCCGAGAATTTCCCAATCAAGTGTGTGTTGGTATTGATGCCAAAGGTGGCATGGTGGCAGTGCATGGCTGGGATGATGTTACCGATGTTAAAGCTGTTGATTTAGCTAAAAAGTTTGAAGGTGATGGTGTTGCAGCGATTATTTATACCGATATTGCTCGTGATGGCATGTTGTCGGGTCCGAATATCGAGGAAACGGTAAACTTGGCTAAAGCGGTATCGATTCCTGTGATTGTTTCAGGTGGCGTGGCTAAGATGGATGATGTTACTGATTGTGCCAAGCATGTTGGTGATGGTATTTGTGGTGCGATTACAGGTCGTGCGATTTATGAAAAGACCATTGATTTTGCAGAAGCCATGACGTTGCTCAAATAAGATGTTAAGTAAACGAATTATTCCCTGTCTTGATGTTGCGCATGGTCGTGTGGTCAAAGGTGTGCAGTTTGTTGATATTGTTGATGCWGGWGAYCCKGTTGAAGCRGCCATTAAATATGAYGARCAGGGMGCMGATGAGCTAACTTTTTTAGATATTCGCGCCAGCCATGAAAGCCGTGATACCTTGTATCATATGGTGACAGAAGTTGCCGAGCATGTGTTTATGCCTCTCACAGTTGGTGGTGGTGTGAAGGCATTAAAAGATATTGAAGGTCTGTTGCATGCAGGGGCGGATAAAATATCCATCAACACAGCTGCGATTTTTAATCCTGAACTGGTGAAAGAGGCGGCAGAGAGATTTGGCTCTTCAACCATTGTTGTAGCCGTTGATGCAAAGAAGGTAGGGARTCACTGGGAATGTTTTACCCATGGMGGRCGCAAACCTACAGGTATCAATGCTGTGGAATGGGCGAAAAARATGTCYGAYTATGGGGCTGGYGAAATCTTATTAACCAGYATGGATGCTGATGGYACCAARGCWGGTTACGATATTCCACTTACGCGCGCTGTATCGGATGCGATTTCAGCCAATGTGGTGGCATCGGGTGGTGTTGGCACGCTGGAGCAYTTGGCAGAAGGTCTGCGTGATGGAAAAGCCGATGCTGTGCTTGCCGCCTCWATTTTCCATTTTGGTACATTCACCATTGCTGAAACCAAGRARTACCTAGCAGCACAGGGAATTCCCGTTCGCCAAGKATAGTTTTTTCGGATRCCCCMTTGTTCTGCTAGACTGAYTRTGYYTGGAGGTGTGATGTGATGRAACGAAWRAGTCTRGTGATAAGYTTTTTTACTCTTRTGCCTACMGTGTGGRCTGTATGAAARCTGAATCAAYKKCGCTCGCTRTTGTTCATAACAARCAGACATTRGGRCTTTGGATAACATCGGCTTGGTTCAGTTTCTTTGYAATTCTTATGCTGACGTGGTGGCTRATRCCACAAGATTTAASCTTATCCATTCAGAGCATGAGTGAACGTTATATTTTTGCTTTATCGCATATATTTTGTGCTAGTTTATTATTATTTCTTGGCTTTTTAGCAGTGGGGGCAACCCGTTGGCAACTTGAAACCTCTGACCCAACTGCAAATCCCGCTGTAGCAGCAGGGAAAGCAGAAAGCCTCAATCTGCATAATCGTGTGCACACCCAGTTTTTAAGCAATACCACTGAGCAATTTGTCATGTTTTCCGCTGCGGTATTGGCTGTTACACCTTTTTTAAGTCTGCCATATCTGCGCCTGATTACCTTGATGACCATATTATGGATTTTTGCACGTTTATTCTTTTGGGGTGGTTATTGGTATACTGTTTTACATCACTTACCTACATATCCGCGTGCGATTGGTTTGGGTATGGGGTTGTTGTGTACATTATCGTTGGCAGCATTGGCGGCAATAGGTCTATGTATGCATTTTCCTTATTTCTCAATACTTATAAGCGATGTTGCAGTGATACCTGCTGACACCAGTTTTTCATTTCACGCATTGCTTATTCAGCCCAATATTCAAGGTGAGTTGAGTAATATGCTGCCGATCTCTTTTTTCACGCTGTTTGTATTGCTGATGGCAGGGCTGGCGGTATTTCCGCGCATTGCACCGCCAGTGATACCCATGGCGGTGATTTGTGTGTTGGGTTGGGCATGGCTTTTATTATCTGGAGCACTGCCGATTCGTTAAACGATTTTCGTATGTGTCTTCTGTAAGTTTTTGGCTTGTTTTGCTGAGTTGCGGGCTTATTCAGCGTTTCCCATGCAAGGCTTGTCCAGAGCATCCTTAATGTTTGGATGATTTTATGCTGTATTCCGAGACACGGTAAAAATCATGGAATATTTTTTGCTGTGATATAGACGTTGCTTCTTTTTTGTGCTCCGAAGCGTTTTGATTAAGCATGTGCTCTATATCCTCATGCCAAAAGCTTTCAAGAAATGGCTCCAATGTTGTTAAAATCCAACGAAAGGGCGGAAAGCGATAAAGCCAGTGGTGCTTGGGCAGGGGCGCATACTCTGTGATGATAAGTGAGCCATCATCAGCAAGTACACGCATACACTCTGAAAGCGTGTTGATGCGTGCTTCATGTGGCATCTCGTGCAATAGGAAAAATAGGACAATGGTTTGAAATGTATCATCTTGATAGCCGAGTTGTTCGGCATTCATACGGGTTGCAAGTAAAGCTGAGGTGCGACACTTACTGTGAGCGAGTTGCAATTGAATATCGGCAGCATCGGTGATGTGTAATGATTGCTGCTCAAGTGCTTGGCATAAGTTGGGTGTTAATGAGCCATACACGCAAGTAAGCTGTAAAACACGCTGTTTTTCAGCGCTGTTAAATCGGGTTAAGGTGGCCTGCATAAGTTTGCGGTATTGAAAAAACAAAATAGCATTAATGATGGGCTGATGATCAAAAAACCATACTGATTTTGACCACAAATAAGCCCACCAATAATGCTTGGCAAGATACCACGGTATGCCATCCATAAAGTGGCGATAAATTTTCATGACGAAGCCTCTGAAATATCAAGGAAGCTCTGAATAAGTCTGGATAAAGCAGGTTGTGATCCAGAGTGTCTAAAATCACCAAAAGTAGGCGCTCTTAGGCGAGGCGTAGATCGCATGTAATAGCAAGGCTATTGCAAAGGTTTACAACGAAGAGTTTGGGCATTCTGGACACAAGATGCAAATTCATGACTTGTTCAGAGCTTCCTTAACAATGAAGCAGTTAATGTTTCTTATATGCAAATGCTTTATTGGACAGAGCGAATATAGCCAACCAAGGCATCAATTTGCTCAGATGAGAACTTCTTACCATATGCTTTCATCATTTKCTTTTTAGAACTTCCGTTTGTAATAACATCTCGAAGCACTGATTCATCTTGATTCATACTTACYAGYGCKGGKCCAGTTTTCTTTTTACTAACRCTATGRCACATYTTRCATTTYTTRCTGAAYAACTTTRCGCCATCAATRCYATCYGARGCTARAAGYGGYGATGTGGTAAAKCCYAGTAGCGCCAATGCCATGATAAGCTTTAGTAGRTTTTTCATATTGCCYCCTTTGTRCGTGTRTGATGCTGTTRYTAAAATAGCACAAATAATAGGGTTATACAAATAAAAATGTATGCTAAATGATTCTTATGAAACTGTTATTCATCAGGTGTGAATTGTATGTATAACAACATCCCCAAGAAGCTTTGCTTTATGACACAGTAAACAGTCAGTATAGAACTCTGCTACTCTCTGGAAAAGGAGGTGATTATGAAATATATTATGGTATGGGCGGGTTTATTTTTATTGCTTCCATCAGCGTGGGCTATGGATGTGGAAGGGGTGAGTGTTGCTGAGCAGGTGGTGGTTGAAGGCAAGACATTGCAACTCAATGGTGCAGGTATGMGGACAAAATTCTTTTTTGATATTTATGTTGGGGCTTTGTATTTGGCAAARCCTGCCARTCGYGCAGAGGTGGTGTTGGCACAAYCGAACCCCGCCCGCGTGAGCATGGAGATTGTRTATGGCGAAGTGGATAAGGAAAAATTGGTCAAAGGTTGGAATGCTGGATTTAAGAAAAATCAGAGCAAAGCTTCTTTCGCGGCGTTGAAGAATCGGTTGGATATTTTTAATCGCATGTTTATAGATTTAAAAGAAGGCGATCATATAAACTTCGATTTTCTTGTGAATGGGGAAACGCATGTTGTTATCAAATCTCAAGATGTAGGTAGCATCAAAGGTGTGGATTTTCAGCAAGCTTTATTGGCGGTGTGGCTTGGTGATAAGCCCGCCGATAGTGATTTAAAACGAGCCATGCTTAAGGGTAAGTGAACTATCTTATAAAATATATAGACTTTATAGGATACTATCAGCAATAGTTGGCGTATGAAACAATATCCCGATAAAACATGTGACATTGAAAATTTAGTGCGGCACCCAAAATTGGTTGCGGCAGCGATTGCGGGCAATAAAACACAGCAACGACGCGATGGTGTGTATGCATACCCTGGCGAGAGCTTTGAACTTGCTGGGATTGCATTTGAAGTAACCACATTAACGCGCTCAACACTTGGTGAGATGACGGATGCTGATGCGCAGGCTGAGGGCTACCCGAACCTTGCTATGTATAAAGCGCTGATTTTAAGTATGCATAAGGGCATGGATTGGAATGCAAATGCCAAAGTATGGGTGCATAGTTTTCGGCGTGTGGCTGCCTCTGCTTAAATGAAAGCCTCGAACATTGCTGTGGCATTGGTGCATCACCCTGTATTAAATCGTAAGGGTGAAAGTTCTACAACATCGATTACACCGATGGACGTACACGATTTTGCACGCACTTGTGCATTTTATGGCATTGATAAGGTGTATTTGGTACATCCTGCCAAGGGTATGCAGTCCATGGTGCATGATTTAACTGGCTATTGGGCAACAGGTGAAGGTGGCGTTCGTAATGCTGGACGCAAGCAAGTGTTGGAGTCGATATGTGTGGTGGACTCACTTGAAGATGCTCAAAAAGACGGCGATTATTGCCTTTGGATGACCTCTGCAATGGTTGAAAAAGGTCATGTGATTGAGCCGAGCGCGTTGCTAAAAATGGCTGGAAATCATTTGATTGTCTTTGGAACAGGCTGGGGCTTGGATGTGAAAAATCTCCCGGAAGAAAATGGATGGTTGTCACCTATCGTTGGGATAGGTAAGGTGCGCCACCTTTCGGTACGGGCTGCCTTGGCAATTTACCTGGATCGGATAATGAGATAACGCGCTTGATGAATAAAACCTATGCGCGTTAGGTTTGTAGTTTAGCTTGGAGGCATGAAATGCGTGCATTGGATGATGTAACCAAAGATCAGTTACGTGATGATATTCCGGCATTCCGTGAGGGCGATACCGTCCGCGTGAATGTGCGTGTTGTAGATATTAAAGATGGTAAGAAAGGCGTTGAAAAGCGTGAGCGTATTCAGGCGTATGAAGGTGTAGTGATTGCACGTCATAACAAGGGTATCTCAAGCAGCTTTACAGTGCGTAAAATTTCTAATGGTATTGGCGTAGAGCGTATTTTTCCATTGCACTCACCCATGCTTGCAAGTATTGATGTGAAACGTCGCGGACAAGTTCGTCGCGCGAAATTGTATTATCTACGCGATTTGCGTGGTAAAGCAGCGCGTATCCGCGAGCGTCGCTACTAAGTTTTCTTGGGCTGCGCCCTTGAGTGATGGTTTTAAGCGAGGGCTCCTATGTGAGCCCTCGTTTTGTTTTGTGGGTAACGTTCAGRTCACCACTGATTTGTCCGATGYYRGCGTTGAAAAATGCTCGTTTACAGTAGTAAGCTGTGCTTTTCCGTCTTGGTCTCGAATAAATCAGCGGCAATCTGAACCRKTACATTTTTTTGGATAGGATGGGGATRATATGACAGAYCGTAGTGATTTTTTTCAGGCTGATTTGAATGATGATGTGGTGGTTGCGGCKATTGCTGAAGAGYTGGGTCGYCARCAGCATACCTTGGAATTGATTGCCAGYGARAATATTGTRTCCAAAGCTGTGATGCAGGCGCAAGGCTCWGTGATGACCAATAARTATGCCGAAGGTTATCCTGGTCGTCGTTATTATGGTGGTTGTGAGCATGTTGATAAGGTTGAAGTTTTGGCGCAAGAACGTGCCAAAGAAATGTTTGGTGTCAAACATGCCAATGTTCAGCCGCATTCTGGCTCGCAAGCCAATATGGCTGTGTATATGGCAGTGATGAACCCTGGTGATACTGTCATGGGTATGGATTTGGCGCATGGCGGACATTTAACCCATGGTTGCCCCGTAAATTTCTCTGGTCTTTTATACAATGTAGTCGCTTATGGTGTCCGTGAATCCGATCAACGGATTGATTATGATGTCATGCAAGCCTTGGCTGATGAGCATAAACCAAAGATGATTATTGGTGGTGCTTCTGCATATGAGCGCGAAATTGACTTTAAACGTATGCGTGAAATTGCTGATTCAGTAGGTGCAGTTCTATTTGTAGATATGGCGCATTATGCGGGTTTGATTGCAGCAGGTGTTTATCCTTCTCCCGTTGGGCATGCGCATGTGATTACCACAACCACGCATAAAACCTTGCGTGGGCCACGTGGTGGYATGATTTTAACCGATGATGATGATTTGGCGAAGAAGYTRAATTCRCGTATTTTYCCAGGYATTCAAGGCGGACCATTGATGCATGTGATTGCTGCCAAAGCGGTKGCWTTTGGTGAGGCTTTGGGTGARCAGTTYAAGCAAGAYCAAGCRCAAGTGATTAAAAATGCTCGCGCTTTAGCTGATACATTAACAGCAGGTGGTTTTACTGTGGTTTCAGGTGGCACAGATTGTCATATGTTCCGTTTGGATGTTCGACCACAAGGTATTACAGGTAAAGTGGCTGAACATGCCTTGGAAGCCGCTGGTATTACGACCAATAAGAATACCATTCCATTCGATCCAGAATCACCATTTGTAACTTCAGGCATTCGTATTGGCGCATCGGTCATTACCGCGCGTGGTATGGAAGAAGCCGAAGCCAAACAAATTGCTGAGATGATTTTGCGCGTGTTAAAAGCCCCTGAAGACACTGCTTTGCAAACGGCCGTAGCTGCGGAAGTTCGTGCGCTGACCGATCGTTTTCCAATTTACGAGAGCTGATTTTTGCACTGTCCTTTCTGCTCGAATGTTGATACGCGTGTGATTGATTCACGTGTGGTCGAAGATGGCGCAACAGTGCGTCGTCGCCGAGAATGTGAGGTTTGTAGTAAACGTTTTTCGAGCTATGAGCGTGCGGAACTTCGTTTGCCGATGGTGATTAAAAAAGATGGTACGCGGCAAAGCTTTGATGTGGATAAGTTGCGTCATGGCATGCAAAAAGCTTTGGAAAAAAGACCTGTATCTGCTGAGGCTGTATCTTCAGCCTTGAATGGCATTTTGTCAGCAATTCAAGGTTTGGGCGAATCGGAAATATCGGCTAGTAAAGTCGGCGACTATATGATGGCTGCCTTGCAAAAATTGGATGCTGTGGCGTATGTGCGTTTTGCTTCGGTGTACCGTGAATTTAAAGATATTGATGATTTTTTGGCGGCTGTAAAATCCGCGATGGATACAGAAGGTGTCAAACAAAGGGGTAAGTGATGGCTGTTAAAATTGCAGTATTGCCAGGTGATGGTATTGGGCCTGAAATTGTAAATGAAGCATTGAAAGTATTGGATGTGCTTAATCAAAAGTTTGCTTTGAATGCAACTTGGCAAGAGGCGACCATTGGTGGTGCAGCTTATGATGCTGAAAAAGATCCTTACCCCGCATCGACACAAGCTTTGGTACATGCAACAGACGCTGTTCTCTTGGGGGCAGTTGGCGGCCCGCAGTGGGAAGCTTTGGATAAACCATTGCGCCCTGAAGCTGGTTTGTTGCGTATTCGTGAAGACTTGGGGCTGTTTGCCAATTATCGACCGACCAAGGTATTTGATCAGCTGCTTGATGCTTCAACCTTAAAACCAGAAGTGGTGCAAGGTGTGGATATYCTTGTGGTGCGCGAGCTGGTATCAGGCATCTATTTTGGACAACCGCGTGGTTTTGAAACGTATAAAGGCGAACGTTCTGGATTTAACACGATGCGTTACTGTGAATCTGAGGTTCGCCGCATTGCGCGTAAGGCCTTTGAAGCAGCGCGTTTGCGCTCCAATAAAGTATGCAGCGTTGAAAAAGCCAATGTGTTGGAAGTTTCTGAATTGTGGCGCGAAATTGTCACAGAAGTGCATCAGAATGAGTTTTCGGATGTTGAATTATCACACATGTATGTGGATAACGCGGCCATGCAATTGATTCGTAATCCCAAACAATTTGATGTCATTGTGACGGGTAATTTATTTGGTGATATTTTATCGGATGAAGCATCCATGTTGACGGGTTCAATCGGTATGCTTCCTTCGGCATCGATTGGCGATGATTTTGCCATGTATGAGCCGATTCATGGCTCTGCTCCTGATATTGCAGGGCAAAATAAAGCCAAYCCTTTGGCAACGATTCTATCGGTTGCYATGATGCTGCGTTTTTCTYTAAATCGTGAAGATTTAGCTGAGAAAGTGGAGCAAGCTGTTGAAAATACACTTGATGMWGKTGTGCGTACGATTGACCTAGCGAATGGTAATGCGTCTGTATCCTGTTCAGCTATGGGTGATGCGGTATGCAAGGCTTTGGAGGCTTTGGCATGATGAAAGATGTTGTTATAGAAGCGTTTTTACCTAAAAAAGAAGCTTATGTGGTTGCGGTTGTGGGTGCAACAGGTGCTGTAGGTGAAACCATGTTGGAGATTCTGGCTGAACGAAAATTCCCTATTTCTGAATTGATTCCATTAGCATCAAGTCGCAGTGCGGGTTCTGTTATAGATTTTGATGGAAAAGATTATATTGTTCAAGATTTGGCAACATTTGACCCTTCAGGTGTGGATATTGCATTGTTTTCTGCGGGTGGAGACACATCAAAAGAGCATGCGCCGCGTTTTGCAGAAGCGGGTTGTTATGTGGTAGATAATTCCAGTGCATGGCGTATGGATGAAAATATTGCATTGGTGGTTCCTGAAGTGAACCCTGAGGCATTGGAAATGGCGCGCTCCAACCATATTATTGCCAACCCGAACTGCTCGACAATTCAAATGGTGGTGGCGCTTAAACCATTGCATGATGTGGTAGCGATTGAGCGTGTGGTGGTTTCAACGTATCAGGCAGTGTCGGGGGCTGGCGGCAAGGCTGTGGATGAGCTTGCCAAGCAAACAGGTGCATTGTTGAATGGAGAAACACCGAAGGTGGACGTTTTTCCTGCGCGTATTGCTTTTAATGTGATTCCTCATATTGATGTTTTCCTTGAAAGCGGCTATACCAAGGAAGAGCAGAAAATGATTGATGAAACACGTAAGATTATGGGTGCGAATATTGCTGTAACCGCGACAGCAGTGCGTGTACCTGTTTTTTACGGGCATTCTGAATCAGTGAATGTAACATTTACTGGAAAAATGGATGCGAATAAAGCGCGTGAGTTGCTTGCTGATGCTGATGGTATTTGTGTTGTGGATGATCCTAAGAGCGAAGATTATCCATTGGCATCGGAGGCTTCAGGGACTGATTTTGTGTGGGTTGGACGTATCAGAGATGATAATTCTTGCCTAAATTCCTTGCACTTATGGGTAGTTGCTGATAATGTACGTAAAGGTGCGGCTCTAAATGCTGTACAAATAGCGGAAATTTTAATTCGCCAGTCTTAATCATCAATGGGTGATTTCGGCTAGGCTGAGCCTAGGGAGGCACGCATGTGTCGTTGTGTCATGCATGTTTTTTGCGCTATAGCGCTTTCGATTTTTGGGTTGTCTGGGCTAGTTCAGGCAGCATCGTTGGGTAAGGTGGATGTTGCCAGCCATCTGGGTGAGCCTTTTTATGCCGAAGTTCCCTTGGGGCTTGATGAAGGTGAGGCTATTTCCAGTATTTTTGTTGAGTTGGCATCGCCTGCTGATTATCAAATTTTGGAAGTTTTTCGTGATTCTGCGGTGGGCGCGATTCGTGCCGATGTAAAAAATGATAGCCGTGGCAGCCGTGTCGAGCTGACATCAACAAGTGCTGTAGAAGCACCATTTTTAAATCTTATACTTAAAGTGCGTTATGGTCGTGCAACGCATTTTAAGAAATTTTCTATATTTCTAGATTTACCGCGTGCGGCAAAACCGAATAGTTCAGTAGAAAAAGTTTTACCTGTAAAAAGAATTGAAGACATCACAGCCAACCCTATGTTGGAAGCGGCTCCTGTTGAAGAAAAGCTAGCGCAAGAAACGCAAGCAAGTTTTAAAGCTTATGATGGTTGGGCAAGAGCGGAAGAATATGGTCCAATGGTATATGGTGATACCATTTCTACAGTGGCAGATCGTTTGCGTGTAGATGCTCGTTATAGTCGCCAGCAAGTAATGATGGCTTTGTTTGAGAAAAACAAAAGCAAGTTTGACAAAGGGAATGTTAATTTAATTAATGCGGGCACATATTTGAAGGTGCCGAGTGCGCAAGAAGTTGAACATGTTAGTCGCGCCCAAGCATTGAGTTTATTGAAAGAGCATAATGCCAAGTGGAAAGAACTTACCAAACAAACAAAATATGCAAGGGTGCAAGAGGCACAGAAGAACCGTTATGGTAAACATGTTCGCATGGGCGAGACTGCCAGCGGCGTTGCTTCTCAACCGATAGCGCAGAAAGTTAAAAATGCAGAGCTGAAAAGCCCTGTGGTGGAAAAAAATATTATTGAGAATGSTGCAGAGCAAGCTTCTTCTGTTGGTGGAAATCTTCAAAGTGATGAGGCAACAACACTTCGCCAAGAAAATGATAGTTTACAGCAACGCTTAAAAGCCATGGAAATGAAAATGGCGAAACTAGCYGCCCAGCCAACGGCGACGGAAGGCTTGGCTGCATCCAATGCACGCATTAAAAAGCTTGAATTACAATTAGCACGCCAGGTTGGCGAGTTAGAGAAGGCTCGCAAACAAGCTTCGGCGCAACAAGGTGGTAATGAAGGTTCAGGATTGTTGACTTGGATTTTAATGGGCATCGTGGCATTACTATCAATGATTGCTGGTTATCTTGCTTATGCATTACGTGGTCAGCGCAGCCATCCTGTTGAGCAAGAAACAATAGCAGAGACAATGGTTGAAGAGGTTGAGGTTGAAACGATTGAAGAGCCGAAGGTCGTTGAAGAGGCTGAAGTTGAAAATATTGATGTGGAGCCTGTAGACTTTGAAGCAACCTTAATGGCAAGTGCGGATGACCTTCAAGCTCCTTTGACACAGACTATTCCTGAACTGACTGATGAAGACACTTCTGAGATGGAGGCCTTTGGCGAGCCTGATGAAGAGCCTGATCCAAATGTTGATTATTTGACTGAAGCCGATGTATATATGCGTTATGGCATGGAAGATGAGGCTGAGAAACAGGTTGGTATGGCACTGCGTTTGCGGACCGATAATAAAGATGCACATATAAAATTAACGCAAATTCGCCATGCGCGCGGCAATCAAACGGGTGTTGAAGAGGCCGCTTCTACAGCACGTTCTGTTTTGGTTGGTGATGCTTTGGCAACCTTTACAACTGCATTTGATGCTTTGGAGGCAGGAACGGCAACGGAAGATGAGGCGAGCTTGGGTGATACAATGCCGCCAACTACGCTAGAAGACTTGCCGAGCATTGCGACTGATGAAGCGGCGTTGCAAGCTGATAGCTCACTCGATATAGATGAGTTTGATTTGCCTGACTTTGCAAGTGATGAGCTGTCAACTGAGTCTGATAAAGGCACGGTAAGTAATGAAACAGTAACTGAATCTGATGAGAATACTTCTGAGATGGAAGACAGTCTTGATTTGGGTGATATTGACTGGTCTTCTGATAGTGATGTTGATATCAAAGCTGAAGATAGTGGCGAGTTATTAAGCGGGATGGCTACTGAGAGCTCTGCTGAAGAACGCTCTGATACAACGGATTTGAATGCCAATGCCAATGATGAGGTTGATCCATCGGAGCAAGAAGAAAGCAGCTTGGTTGACATGGCTGCTGAAACTGCCGAACCAGTTCAAGAAGATACTGATGTTGCGAGTAGCGACGAGCCCGTTGAACTGGAGACCAATTTGGGTGAAAGCTTGGATAATTTAAACTTATCTGATTTAGAAATGCCTGATTTGGATGTGCAAGGTGGTGAAGAACCAAGTGTGGCTTCTGCTTTAGAAGAAGTGGATCTAGATAGTACTGTTGTGATGGACTGGTCAAAAGATACGTCTGTCATCACAGCGGGTGAAGATATTGGCGGGGAAAGTGGTGCCAACCATGACAATATAGTTGAAGCCGAGACAAGTTTGGACGAAGTAGCAAGTATAGATTTGGATGAAGCGGGTTTAGAAGAGGGGCTTGATATTGATTTATCAGCCTTGGAGGGTTTGGGCGAGGAAGAAGACTCAAGTTCAACCGAGGAGAATGAACCTTCATCGGATGCGGTGCAAGAAGAGTCTACAGGTAGTCTTGAAGATGAATTATCCAGCATGTCATTTAGTTTGGATGACTTAGATGTTGATTTGGATGCAACACCTGCTGATGGGGATGTCGATGATTTTACCAGCACTATTCAGTCAACACTGGTTGATTTGGGTGTTCAAGAAAGTGAACTAGAGATTGCTTTAGAACCTGTTGATGAGAATGAGCCAGAGTCTGGAGATAAAGAGAAAGATGATTTTGATGCAGATTTAGAGTTGGATAACCTTTTGAGTGATTTGGATAATTTTTCGAATGATGATAAAGATAAAAAATAATACTTTAAATTGCTATTAGCCCGCATTATTCATAAATGCTGCCGCGCCCTCGCTTGCCCCTTTGTCCGCAACGAATCCTTTGCCAATCGACTGTATGCGTGGCTACGGCACTTATGGCAAAAAATCCGTTGCAAACAAAGCTTCGGCGCGATCATCACGGCGATTCATGAATAATGCGGGTTAGAAGAATATTTGCAGTAGAAAATGGGCAGTTTAACTGCCTATTTTTTTTGCGTGGTAGGATGATCTGTATGAGATGGTTGCTGGCTGGTTTATTAATCGTGCTTGTGCTCGTGGAGCATGTTTGGATTTGGTCTTTGATGCATCTTTTGTTGTTTTTTTTATTGATGTGGTTGTTAGAGGGAAATATTCAGCAGGTTTGTTATGGCTGGATAAAAAGTTGGCGTATATTACGCTGGCTTCTTGTTCCAATCGTTATTTTTCATATATTATTTACACCCGGTGAAATTATTTGGGTGGGTTTTACGATACCTGTAAGTTACGAAGGTTTAACGTTGGGTTTCTATTTAAGTTTGCGTTTATGTGAGATGTTTATTTGTGCGGTATTGTTAGGGCGTTTATTGCCCATGCAAGCATGGTTGCAAGCCATTGCACATGTGGATGTTTTGCAGCGTTATCTCACGCCTTATTTGCGATTAATGCCAATGATGCTACGGCGAGTGCCTATATTGGTGCGACGAACGTATCGAGCATGGTGTTTAGAGCCTAAGAAAATAAAGAAGTTTGCGTATTATATGACTGAGCTAATCATTGTTGTGGAAAAACACTCTCGGCATCGGGCTAAGTTTATATGGCTTTCATGGGATAAACCTAAATTTACAGCTATGACAGCACAAAATAAGCTCGTAGATAGCCATTTGGATTATATGGGTTGTTTGCTCGTTATATATGGTGGATTTGAGTTTGGGGTTCGTTATTTATGGAATTAGATGCCAGCATTAACACACAACGCATTGCCATGGTTATTGAGTTTGATGGACGTTTTTTTCATGGTTGGCAACGCCAAGATAATGCCATCACAGTGCAAGAAGTATTGGAGAAAGCATTAAGTAAAATTGAGGGCTGCCGACGTTCAACGATGGCTTCTGGGCGTACAGACGCGGGGGTGCATGCTGAAGCAATGTTGGTGCATGCTGATATATCCAAATCACGCTGGCAGCGCTCTGCGCGGGCATATACACAAGGTGTAAACCAGTTGCTTCCCGATGGCGTAGTGGTGATGGGCGTATGCGCTGTTGAAAATGATTTTCATGCTAGATTTTCATGTTTGGAAAGGCGCTATTGTTATAAAATATGGAACCGTTCAACACCGTCTGTTTTGTCTGCATGGCGGCATTGGTGGATGCCGCGAACATTGGATGTAAAGGCCATGCAACAGGCTGCTGATTATATGTTGGGGGTGCATGATTTCGGGGCATTTCAGGCGACAGGTTGCCAGTCACACAGTGCTGTTCGTGACATTCGTTATTTAACTGTAAGACAGCAGGGTTGGGAAGTTCGTATTGATGTTCATGCCGATGGTTTTTTATATCACATGGTACGTAATATTGTAGGAAACCTTGTGCAAGTTGGTACGGGTAAATGGCAAGCTGATTATATGCCAGAGCTTATGCAGCAGAAGAATCGTGCTATTGCAGCCGCCACAGCACCAGCGCAAGGACTTTATTTCTCAGATGCTGTTTATCCTGCATTTTCTGCAAGAGACTTGATTGGTAAAGAAAACAATAATGCTATTGAAGCTTAATAATTTCTGCAGCTAGCTTTTTGTAGGAGGTAGGCTTGCTAAGTATATTGATATGAAACTCCTGACACTGCTGTAACTTTTCTGCATCGCCATAGGCAGTCACCATGAGAATGGGTAGGTGGCTACTGTGTTTGCGAATAAATTTAGTTAAATCGAGCCCGTCCATACCGCCCATTTGAAAGTCGGTTACCATCAAATCAAATACATCGGTTTTATTTTTTATGGATGACTGATAAATCTCTAAGGCACTTTCAGCGCTCTCTGCAGTGGTGACTTTATGTCCCATACGTTCGAGCAAACTCTGGTGTATACGCAGTACGACCGAGCTGTCATCTACGAGGAGAATATGCCACGGAAGCATGTTTTTAGTATGTTTGTTGGGAGCTTTGTTTGTTGTGCAAGGCTCGCTTTTAGACGTTTTATTTAAGTGGTCTTGGTTGCTGCCAGCGGGCGGGATAGTAATGCTAATTTGGGTGCCCTTTCCTAAAGTAGATTGAACATCCAACTCGCCGCCACTGTTATGAACAATACGTTGTACCATGGTCAGTCCCAGCCCTGTGCCGCCTTCTTGTGAACGTGATGTCCAAAAAGGCTTGGTAATTTCATGCATATCTTCAGGGGCAATGCCTTTACCTTCATCTTGAATATAAATATTAAGTGCAGGTAAATGTTTTTTGGCTAATGCGTGATGAAAATCTGCACGTAGTTGTATATCAATGCGACCTGGGTTATGCATAGACTCGGTGGCATTTTTGATTAAATTCATTAAAATCTGTTCTAATTGCGTTAGATTGATACGGGCTGATGGTAAACCTTTTTCAATATCAAGCTGTAATTGAATATGTGCGGGTAATTGAATACGCAAAAGATTAATCATGCTGGTTAAAGATTGATATATGGCTTGGTTATCCGTTGGATTGCTATCTGCGGCGGGCATGTTTTGTGATAAAATATTTGAAACCATGTCCGAGCCGCGTTCACCTGCGGCAATAATTAACCCCAACTGATCGCTAATGCTTTGATCTTTAATCGTGAATTGCATCACTTCAGCGGAGCCTATGATGCTGGTGAGGATGTTACGAAAGTCATGGGCAATGCCCGCAATCAGGGTGCTTACGTGACTTTCATGCATATTTTTTTCCATGCTAGAGTGCACGGCTTCACTTTGAGTAATATCGACAAGAAAACAGATGCCCACTGTTTTTCCTTGCAAATGTAAGCTGCTGGTTTGCCCCATAAGTTGCAGTTTTTGATGATTGGCATTACGAGCACGAATATAAAACTGTGAAGGTTTGTTATGGAAATCAAGCAAACTATTCTGGCAGGCTTTAATAACCTCGTTACCATCTTCCATAAGCGCAATAATATCGACTTGTTCACCAATAAGTGTGGTTAGATCATCACGGTAAATATGCTGCATTGCTGTGTTTGCGTAAGTAATACGGGGAACGTCGCCCACATTTTTTTGAAAGGTGAAAATAGGTGCAGGGCTGCGATCAAGCATGCCAAAAGACATATTTTGAGCTTGTTTTTTTGCGTTGAATGATGCTTTGGCGTGTTTGCTTATAACATAAATATAATAGGGGAGCAGTAGCAGGGATAATACTTGTAGCAATAAAAGAGGCATATCGAGAGATAGATGCGGGTTTAAAAAGGTAAAGGCGCAGGTAAAAAGGTAAGAAAGTAATGCCAGAGCTTGAGAATAGAGCAACATGGGATTGCCGAAGCGCACACCATTGCTCATAATCATAACAAAATAGAATAGAAAAATACCGCTGTTTTGCCCGTTATCGAGAATAATCCCAATGGCAATCAACAAAGCATCCAATACGGGAGAGATAAGGAATCGTGTGGTGGATAGTGGGCGGCGAGGTATATCGATGAGTGTGTAGAGTTGCCACACGATATAAATACTTACAGCGCTCAAGCACAGCGTTTGATAGTTCGCAAATAGACTGCCATGCAACCATATATATGCTGCCCCAAAAATAATGAGCACCAAGCGCGTCCAAGTTTGTTGGAACTGGTTGGGAATCAGACCTTGGGTATGTGCGGGAGCCGCATGAGCCATCCAATGATGCAATATATGTTGTTTCAGTGCTCTCTCCCCGAGTAAACCTACCCCTTTATTGTACCTTAGCCGAGTATAGACAACTCAGGAGACGTTACCAGTGGTGATTTTCAGTGCATTGAAGGTTATAGTGCGTGAAATCTTGGATGTAGGTTTTGGAGTTTTAAATGTTGTATGTTGCTGTGCGAGCTGCCCGTAAGGCAGGTGATTTGATTGCGCGAAGTTTTGATGAACGCTCTGATCTAAAAATTCGAGAAAAGAAAGACCGTGATTTTGTAACTGAGATCGATCAAAAGGCCGAAAAGCTTATTTTGAACGAGATTCGTCGTCATTACCCAGATCACGGTATTGTGGCCGAAGAATCAAAACGTGTGAATCCCAAGGCTTCGATTCAGTGGTATATTGACCCACTGGATGGCACAACCAACTTTATACATGGTTACCCCCATTTTGCAGTTTCCATTTCAGCATGGCGTGATGGCAAACCGTTTTTGGCAGTGGTTCATGATCCTATTAAGGATGAAACCTTTGAAGCGCAACGTGGTAATGGTGCTTTTTTAAATCGCCGTCGTTTGCGTGTGGCTGAAGCGGGGCAGGTTGGGCATGCTATTTTTGCTTCGGGATTACCACCTTATCGTCGCCGCACACATATGGATGATTTTATGAAGCGCATGGATGCATGCATGCGTGAAGCTGAGGGTTACCGTCGTGGTGGATCCGCAGCATTGGACTTGGCTTACGTTGCAGCAGGGCGTTTGGATGCGTATTGGGAGGCTGGTTTGTGTTCTTGGGATATTGCAGCGGGCATTCTTTTGGTGCAGGAAGCCGGTGGTATTGTAACCGACTTGGAAGGCGCAACGGTTGATCTAGAAAAAGGTAATATTTTGTGTGCCAATGGCATTCTGCATCAGAGATTTGTGTCTTTATTAAAGGTTTAGTGTAACTATAGTGATTCATAAATTGATTTACCTTAGAAAAAAGCATTCACCTAAATGACACTTCATTGTTTGAAAACCCTCACCCCAACCCTCTCCCTCAAGCGGGAGAGGGAGTTTAGTCCCTTCTCCCACTTGAGGGGAGAAGGTTA
>NVTQ01000013.1 GCA_002401635.1 Pseudomonadota bacterium | reverse complement strand
TTATAAAGCTGTGCAATGGAACCCACCGCATTATTCAAGCCGTATTCATGTGGATGATATTGTGGCTGCTATGCTGGCTGCTATGCATTCCCCTCGCTCTGGAAGGGTGCTCAATATTGCCGATGATTTGCCTTTGCCCCATGCCGATTATGTGCAGCAAGTTGCTGCCATGATTGATGCGCCAACACCCATCATTCTCACGCCTGAAGAAGGGCAACAGCAACTCTCTGCGACAGCTTTATCATTTTTCAGCGACAACAAACGTATCAGCAATCAACGCCTGCATGATGAGCTATTGCCCAAGCTTCACTACCCCAGCTTTAAAGAAGGCATGCGTGCAATTTTAAGCAGCAAGGAAGTCTAAATGTCCATTTCACCCGATATTCAACACAGTATTCAAGCATTAGAGACACAACTTGCGCGCGCATTAAGCGGCAAAGAGAGCGCCATCCGCCAATTAATTATTTGTTTGCTCGGAGGCGGGCATCTGTTGATTGAAGATATACCAGGGGTGGGGAAAACCACGCTGGCACAAGCACTTGCTGCTAGCCTGCATTCAGATTTTGGGCGCGTGCAATTCACTGCGGATTTGCTGCCCGCAGATATTATTGGTGTTGAAATTTTCGATCCCATTGAAAAGACGTTTATCTTTCATGCAGGGCCTATTTTTCATCACATTGTACTGGCAGATGAAATCAATCGAGCCACGCCCAAAGCGCAATCAGCTCTGCTCGAAGCGATGGCTGAAGGGCAAGTAACCATTGAGCGAAAAACACATATTTTACCCGAACCTTTTTTTGTGATCGCCACACAAAACCCGCTCGAACATCTGGGCACATTTCCTTTGCCTGAATCACAATTGGATCGCTTTTTTATGCGTATTTCTTTGGGTTACCCTGATGCACAAGCCGAGCGAAAATTGCTGCTCGGGAAAGCTGGAAGATCACAATTAAAAAGCTTTCAAGCGACCACATCATGGCAAGATATTGCACAAGCACGCCAAGCTATTCATGCCATACCTAACAGTGATGCACTGATAGATTATGTGTTAAAATTACTGGCTGAAAGTCGCAATGGAAAATGGTTGATACAAGGCATATCACCGCGTGCAGGGCATGATTTGCTGATTGCTGCCAAGGCGCATGCATGGCTAAATAATCAGACCTATGTCAGTGCCGCTGATGTACAAGCAGTTTGGCTGCCGTGTTTGAGTCACCGTGTTGTGGCGGCTGGAAATATTGAAGCTGCGATGCAAAGTCTTTTAGAGCAGGTTGCTGTACCTGCCTAATGGCTTATGATCCTTCTGAYTTAAGGCTTCCGCCGTGGCTTTTACGCTTACTCGACGGGTTGATTGCCATACGCATTCCCATCGGTGGCTTTTGGCATATTGGCATGACCCGCGCTGGAGCATTGATGTTTTTCTCCCTGTTTGGGCTTTGGGCAGCAGCATTTTATTCTGGCAACAACCTATTGTATTTATGCGGGGCTATGCTTTCTGCTATTGCGCTTGCTGCACTCTGGCAAGGCATACAAACACTCCGCCATTGCCCCAAATTCGGCGCGTTTTTACCTGATTACATGCTGTGTGAGCAGCCATTTGTTCTTCGGCAACGCATCGAATACCCACGCAAAACCTCAGCATTGCTGCATGTTGCATGGGCAGATACAGAGATAGAGCTGCATGCCCGTTTAAGTACGGAAAAATCATTGCTTATGGGGCAATTTACCCCCAATAAGCGTCAGTATCGCAAGCTTGAAAARCAATATTKARRWRYWTCTGCGCCCTTGGGTTTATGGGAAATTACACGGCAACGCCAAGACCCCGCATTATGGGTTGTATTGCCCAAGCCTATCGCATGGTCTACATCTCAACATCAGCAGCAAAATATAGGGCAAGACAATCCCAAACCACTGTCTGAAGGCGATGAATACCATGATTTGCGCGCCTATGCTGTGGGTGATTCGCCTTCACGTATTCATTGGCGAAAATCCACCCTCGAACCAGCTTCATGGCGTATCAAACATTTTTCGCAGTATGAGCAACATCTTGAAACTGCCCATTTATGTGTCGATTTACGATTACCACAATACCTTTCCGATAATCATGAGCAACACGCCGCATTTGAAGCATTGCTTGGCCGCACATGGCATTGGCTACAGAGCCAAATTTCAAGCAATCAGAGCTCACCAGCAAGCATTCATCTAAACCTTGGTCAACAGGATTTTGATTGCTCTAAACCGCAAGAGTTGCAAGCCGCGATTCATGCTATTGCGGCTGCCAAGCCTGAACGCTTGCCTCCCAAACAGTCTTCATACCAAAAAATAACACCCGAACAAAGCACCTACACCTTACTTTCTTTGGTTGAGCCAGCATGAGCCAGGCCATGCCATCACACACAGGCAATGCCGAACGCTTGACCCTTGGTGTATTAATTTCAGGCGTTGCTGCCTTGGCTTTATCCGATTTCGTTAGCCCATTGTATTGGAGTTTGCCAGCCATCGCTGCCCTCTTGCGCTGGTATATAGGCGCACGTTTTTCTTTAAGTGAAATGCAAGCCAGCTTTATTGGTTGGTTTGGTTTCTTATGGGTCGGGCTTGAGCTCATTTTGGGCAGGGCATGGGTTGTCGCATTTACGGATTTTCTGCTTATTCTTGCGCTAGCCGTCATCGTGGAAACAGCCACACCACGCAATCATTTGCATCGCATGTTAACAGGCTTGTTCCTTATGCTTGCCGGTGCGGTACTCACCGATTCCGTGCTTTATGCGATTCCATTGCTGGCATTGATGTGGTTCACATGGCGCTCGGCGATTTGTTTGTATGGCTTACAGCAACCAGGTGGTGATTTACCCATTCACCCACTCTCCTACGACTTGCGCGGCACATTGGTAATGCTGCTGATTGCACTGTTTATGTTCATCGCATTGCCACGCTTTGATGTCCAAAGTAAATTGCAACCCACACAACCACGCAAGGCAACCACAGGCTTTTCGGATCGTGTACAATTGGGCGATTTTGCCCGCGAACTTGATGCCACTGTGGTATTACGTGCCGAAACCACAGATGACAATGTAGTGAAATTTCAGAAACAAATCCTTGGGCGTTATTGGCGCGGTGTGACATTAAGCCAATATAGCAATCATGGCTGGAAGCAACGCCCTCATAAAACAGTCAAAATATGGACTGTTACAGAAAGTATCAGCTTCTCCAAATCATCTAATTCAGGTTATGCCATCGCAGTCTTTCGCGAAGCATCTGATCACCCTTATATATTCCTTCCTGATGGTGTAACTACGATTGGGAACCATGACAGTCAGGTGAAACTTGATGATTTGGGGCAACTTAGTTTCAACAAAGCCCCTGCACGCCGGTTACGCCTGATCATGAAGCTTGATGCACTTTCAAACACACCTATTTTCCACCCTTATAAACGTTATTTATCCAAGCAAATGCCCGTACCATCTGAGTCTGATACCAGCACTATCCCCAATGATTTGAAAGCTTGGGTTAACAATACAATTCCAGTCAATAGCACGCCAAGGCAATCCCTGAATTTTCTCATACGTGAACTGCAAAGCTGGACGTATGACTTGCATGCCCCGATTGATCCAGAACATCCGCTTGCATCTTTTCTGAAAAGCAAACGTGGGCATTGCGAATTATATGCCACCACACTGGCACTTGCAGCCAGAGTCTTGGGCATGCCATCACGGGTTATCAATGGTTATTACGGCGGCGAATGGAATGATGTCGGGCACTTTTTGGTGCTTAGAGAGCAGCATGCCCATAGCTGGGTTGAAGTCTGGCAAGATGGGCAGTGGCAGCGCATGGATCCAACGCCTGCATCACGCTGGCAACTATCTGGTGTGCAGTTTCCAGCGTTCGATGCTGTGTGGGAATCTGTAAAACTAAGTTGGTATCGGTATATTTTGGAGTTCCAAGACAGTGACCGAGAACAATTATTAGAACATCTAATCACTTGGTTTAAAAAAGTGGCTCCTTGGGTGTTTTTTGGTCTTTTCATCATCTTTTTAAGCATTCAGTTGTATAAAAAAATACGCCCAATCACATGGTTTCACCGCCCTCAAACAAAACAGCAACGTATATGGGATACATGGCTGAAAAAACATCATATCATTCGCCATCCATCGATGCCTTTGCGATGCCTCCCTGTACCCGCTAATATTGATGCTAAAATGTGGCATCAACTCATCACAAGCTGGGAACAACAGGCTTACGGGATAAGTAATCGCTGGTCAGCAGCGCAGCTAAAATGTCATCTACGTGCGCTTTCCTCATCTCACTGCTAAGATGTGCAGGATTTTATTTTTATACACTTTAAGATAGGGGTTACAAATCATGGGGATTCTGGAAGGCAAAAAAGGTCTAGTTCTTGGTTTAGCCAACGATAAATCTATCGCTTGGGGCGTAGCACAAGCTTGTAGGCGTGAAGGTGCTGAACTTGGTTTTAACTATCTCGGTGAACAGCTAGAAAAACGCGTGCGCCCATTGGCTGAAAAAGTCGATGCCAAATTAATTGAATCACTCGATGTCAGTGATGATGCCCAACTGGATGCTTTTTTTGCCAAGGTGAAAGAACAATGGGGCGAGCTCGATTTCATGGTTCACTCCATTGCATTTGCCAATAAAGATGCTTTACGCAACCCGTTTTCCCACGCTACGCGAGCTGATTTCCAACTCGCTTTGGATATTTCCGCCTATTCATTCATCGCCTGTGCGCAACGTGCTGCACCGTTGATGAAAGAAGGTGGCAGCATGCTAACCATGACTTACTTGGGTGCCGAACGCGCCGTCCCCGGTTATGGCATGATGGGTGTTGCCAAAGCCGCGCTTGAAGCTTCAACACGCTATTTGGCACAAGATTTAGGTACACAAGGCATTCGTGTGAATGCGATTTCAGCTGGTCCTATTCGTACATTGGCAGCATCTGCTGTGGGTGATTTTCGCAAACTCATGGAAAAAAGTGCGCGTGGTTCAATGCTTGGTCGCAATGTTTCACAAGGTGAAGTTGGCAATACCACCGCCTACTTGCTTTCAGATATGGCATCTGGTGTGTCGGGTGAAGTACATTATGTTGATGCTGGTTTCCATGTTGGTGCTGGCGACCCTGGCATCGAATAAGGTTCATTATTAATGTCAGGCTCTAGCTTCGGCGATATTTTTCGCGTTTCAACCGCAGGTGAATCTCACGGTGCGGCACTGGTCGCCATTGTTGATGGTTGCCCTGCTGGCATCAAACTATCTGAATCCGATATTCAGCCTGATTTAGACCGCCGTAAACCAGGCCAATCCAAGTATACCACCCAACGCCGTGAAGCTGATGAAGTTGAAATTCTTTCAGGCGTATTTGAAGGTATTACCACTGGTTGCCCCATTGCCTTGTTGATTCGCAATACCGATCAGCGTAGCAAAGATTATTCGGATATTAAAGATAAGTTTCGCCCTGGGCATGCCGATTTCACCTATTTCGAAAAGTATGGTCGCCGCGATTATCGTGGTGGTGGACGCTCCTCTGCACGCGAAACTGCCGTGCGCGTGGCTGCTGGTGCTGTTGCTAAACAATTACTCGCTACCGTTGGCATCAATATTATTGGTTGGGTGGATCAAATTGGACCGCATAAGGTCAACCCTGAAAAATTTAATGCTGATGAAATTACCAACAATCCATTTTTCTGCCCCGATGCTGATACTGCCAAAAATATAGCTGAATTTATGGATAAACTTCGTAAAACAGGTGACTCCATTGGCGCATCTGTCACCGTGCAAGCCCATGGTATGGTGGCGGGTCTTGGTGAACCCATCTTTGATCGTTTGGATGCCGACATCGCCAAATCAATGATGTCAATTCCTGCTGTAAAGGGTGTTGAAATTGGCGATGGTTTTGCTTGTGTTGAAGCCAAAGGCTCAGAATTTGGTGATGCAATCCGCCAGTCTGGTTTTCAAAGCAATCATGCTGGTGGTATTTTGGGCGGAATCTCCAATGGAGATACCATTCATGCGCGCATGGCACTCAAACCAACATCATCTATTTTAACACCACGGCCTACCATTGATATTCATGGTGAAGAAACTGAAATTATCACCAAAGGTCGCCATGACCCGTGCGTWGGCATTCGCGCKGTRCCCATTGCGGAGGCTATGTTGGCATTGGTTTTAGCCGATCATTTATTGCGCCACCGCTCCAGTAAAATCTAACTTAACTGTAACTATTCAGCACCAACACAATATAACTTGTAGCTATTCAGATGACTGCTGAATTGTTCGAGAACAAGAAACAAAAGCGGAGTTTGCTCCTGCAAATGAGCATTTTGTGACGCAGTTATCGTACAAGTCAGTGGTGAGTTGAATAGTTACACTTAATTTAAGCGAATCTGCGGTTTATATTGCGGTTTTGGCGTGGCTGATGGCTTCTGAACACCCGAATCCGTAGCATCGCCCTCATTAAAGGCTTCGTCGTCGAAAGCATCATCGCCCCAATCATCTTCACCATCGCTCGTATTGCTTGCAGGTGGATTCCCATCATAAATCTTATACTCTCGGCTTTGTCGCCATGCCTCACGTGTAAACAAATAAGGATCCAAAGCCAATTCATCCCGCATATCTGAGGCTTCCATCAAACGCGAGCGTTTATCAATATACTTTAACACTGTTATAGGAATCGTGACTTGCGGTGCTACGACAAACGACACCCAAAACAACGGGTCTGTTGCTGTATCTGTAATAAAGCTTGGCGTATTGCGTAGCGAGTTAGGTCCAAGAAATGGGTACACAATATATGCGCCTTGATCCACACCCCACACACCCAAGGTCTGCCCAAAATCTTCATCATGCTTYTCCAAACCCATGGAGGTCGCAACATCTGCCAGCCCTGCAATACCAACGGTAGAATTGATAATAAAACGCGCAAAATCTTCAAAGCCTTGTTGTGCTTTGCCCTGCAAAAAAGCATTCAGGACTGTATTCAAATACGTTGCATTGTCATAAAAATTAGAAACCATATTGCGTACATTTTTACTGGTCACAGCCTGATAGCCTTTGGCAATAGGCTTTAGACTGACTTTATCCACAGTCGTGTTAAATGATTCCGTACCACGGTTAAGACCAATCAGTGGGTCATAGTCATTTTGCACCGTCGCACAGCCAGATAGCAAACCCAATAGTAGTATGACAAATAAATACCGACTCATAGCTGCAAGTATTAAATACCACTTGCTATTGAGCAAGCTTATATATTAAAAAGTTCTCTAGGAGTCTATCGGACTTATGNRRAWTSTAMYGMGMRMTATCGAGATTCTTTGATTTTTCGCATGGATTTAAGGCGAATAGCAGAGCTATTTAACGAAAATACAGGTGAAAAAGCATGAATATTCGATTTTTCGTAGTAGATTATCATAAGTCCGACAGACTCTAGCCCTTGTATTTTATCCGTATAAGCCCCATAACTAACCCCATGCTAATCAAAACTATCTTCTTTTTATTCATTGCAGTGCCTTTACTTGAGCTCTATGTACTTATTGAAGTTGGCTCAGGCATTGGCGGCATTGCCACCATTGCACTTTGTTTATTCACTGCAGCCTTAGGTGGGATACTCATTCGCATTCAAGGTATTCGCACATTGCTTTCTGCACAGCAACAAATGGCGCAAGGTACATTGCCTGCAAGGCACGCCTTGCATGGTATACTTTTGGTCATTGCAGGGTTGTTATTGTTTTTACCTGGATTGATTACCGATAGCCTCGGTTTTTTACYGCTCATTCCTGCAATACGGGAATTACTTATTAAAAGAATCGCCACATTCCCCGCCGCCACCCCCAAAGAAGTTATACTTGAAGCTGAAATTATTGATGAAAAACCAAAAATAAGGCGTTGACGCGCTGACCTATTCCCTACACATTGTCGACTTGTAAGATACAAAGGAGCACAAGCTTATGAATGCATCAACATTAACTRCCTCATCCGCCAATTTAGCCGATGACCGYATTAATTTTTTAGGAAAAACATATGGYATGCTTGCCMTCTGCATTGCCGCAGGTAGTGCTGGCGCTTATTTTTCTATGGGCATGGCTTTTCCACAAGAGCACCCATGGATCATGTTGGGCTTGATGATAGGTGGTATTTTTGGTGTACAAGCCGTGCGTCATATTTCAGGACTGAATTTTGCTGCACTGTTGGGTTTTGGTGTTATTACTGGTTTAGCAATTTCACCATTGGTCGGCTTTGTCGCTGCAAAATCTGAAATGTTGGTTGCGCAAGCATTCTTAACCACTGCCGCAGCATTTGTTGGTTTAACGGCTTATGTGTTTATTTCTCGCAAGGATTTTTCATTCCTCAAAGGATTTGTTTGGACTGGTTTGATTGCTATGATTGTACTCGGTCTATCCAATTATTTCTTCTTTGAATCAAGCACCTTGCAGTTGGCAATGAGCGGTATGGGTGTATTATTATTCTCTGCCTTTATTCTTTATGATACATCAAATATTTTACGTGATTATCCTAGCAATGAATATATTGCGGCTGCTTTAACACTTTATTTGGATGTTTTCCTATTGTTTCAAAACTTGCTCGTCATGTTCGGCATGCTCAGTGGCGACGATTAACTCAGATATACATAGCTGATTCACATCCAGTGTGCCTCAATTAAAAGGCGGCAGCTCTTATTCAGAGTTTGCCGCTTTTTTTAGGTTATCTTAGCTATGAAACGATGCTATCAGTGACTCAATTTCACTGTTGACAACATCTTCCGCAATAAAGCCCTCACCAATCCCCTTTAACAACACATAGCGAATACGGCTACCAATATTCTTTTTGTCATGCCCCATAGCATCCAACCATTCAGCGGCTGTAAATTTCGGCGGATCAACAGGCAACGCCAATGCACGCAAAGCCTTTACCATCGTCGCCTCTGTGCCTTGTGGAGCATCACCACGTATTTCCGACAATCTTGCAGCCATGCGCATGCCAATCGCCACACCTTCGCCATGCAAGTAAGCGGTATAATGTGTCATCGATTCAATCGCATGTCCAAATGTGTGTCCTAAATTCAATAAAGCACGGGCACCCTGTTCTGTCTCATCCTGCATGACAATTTCCGCTTTATAACGGCACGATTCTACAATGACCTTATGAATCGCAGTCTCATCCAAATCCAACAAAGCTTCAGCCTGATCTTCAACAAAATCAAAGAAGCCCCGATCCCAAATAGCGCCATATTTAATCACTTCCGCCAAGCCTGCACGCAGTTGCTTGGGCTCAAGCGTTTGCAAAACATTCGAATCAATCCACACCAAACGCGGCTGGTAAAATGCGCCAATCATATTTTTGCCATGCGGATGACTTACTGCTGTCTTGCCACCCACACTGGAGTCAACCTGCGCCAATAAAGTCGTTGGCACTTGCACAAAGGGAATGCCTCGACGGTAACATGATGCTGCAAAACCAGTCATATCACCAACCACACCACCACCCAAAGCAATAATGGGTTCATTTCGAGATAGACGTGAATCCATGAGGGCATCCATGATGGCAGACCAAGTTTGTACAGTTTTAAAGTGTTCACCATCAGGAAGAATATGCGAAAATACCTGCCAGCCAGCCGCAATAAGACTTTTATCCACAACATCCAAATATAATGGTGCAACAACATCATTGCTCACCACCATACAACGTTCCGCATTTGGAAATAACCCACGCATGGCATCACCAATGTTTTTTAGGCAGCCCGCCTGCAAGTGAATATCATAAGAGCGCTCGCCCAATGCTACACGATAAATATTAGCCTGATTCATGATCCTTCCTTTCTATAGTGATTCATGTATGACGTTACCATCATTCTATGATTTTCACGCTCGTCATCCCCGATACAAACACTCGGGGTGATGGTGAAATGAAAAACTGGTCGCATGAAGGCGTAGCGGTAAACCCATGCCTGAACGACTATATCATCTTTCAATATGTATAGAAAAACTTCATTTCTCAATAAATGCTACAATTGCATCCACAGCCTGCGCCGCATTCATCACTGACGTATCCACGCGAAAATCCGCACTCATATCATAATATTTTCGTCGTTGGCGATCCAACTCCTTGGCTTTCACCAACACATCGACACCTTTTAACAATGGGCGATTTTTATCACCTGCAATACGCTTTGCCAAGACCTCAGGCGGTGCATCAAGCCAAATAACATTGGCAGCTTGTTTCATGCGCTCACGGTTTGGGGAAGACATAACCACACCGCCACCCGTTGCCAGCACCTTCGCCACACCATCCGAGCATAAGCGTTGTAGTGATTCAGCTTCAAGGGCGCGAAAGGCGCACTCTCCATCTTCTTCAAAAATGCGCGGAATAACCTTGCCTGCCTTTTCAACAATCACATCATCCAAATCCACACATTGTAAACCCAAACGGGCGGCTAAAAGCCGCCCGATCGTTGATTTTCCAGCTCCCATGGAGCCAATAAGAATCACTACCTAACGGCTTTCACTTGCCGTATTTAGAATTTTAGGTGTTACAAAAATTAATAACTCAGAGCGGTTATCCTTTTTAACATTCCGCTGAAATAAGTAACCCAAAATTGGTATGGATGCCAAACCAGGTACACTTTGTTTGCTTGTATCAATAGTACGCGAATAAATACCACCAATCACAACTGTTTCTCCATTATCCATGTACACTTCTGTATCAATTTGTTTAGTACTAATATTCGTGCCATTCCCAATCAGATTAATGATTGGGCTATTCTTGGTAACCAACAACTGCATAATTACATGGTTATCGGCAGTAATCTGTGGTGTTGCCGTTAATTTTAATTCGGCTTTCTTAAACGTTACAGTTGGAGGTGCTCCTGCTACTCCAGCTGTCTGAAATGCAACATCAAAACCTTGAGAAATCGTTGCTGGTTTAAGGTTTGTGGTAATCACACGTGGGTTAGAAACAATCTTCACTTCGCCTTCAGCCTCTGCAGCAGATAATTCCAAGTTTAAATTAAATACATTACTCAATGTGCCTAAAGCAACACCAATTGCTCCTCCGCTACCAGCAGCCACCGTTGCAGGTAAATCAACCAACATACCATTGCCACCTGTTGCACCTGCTGAGTTACGCGTCCCACCAACACTCACAGTGTTATTCGGGGCATTGCCGTTATTGCCGCTATACTTACCCCCCCATGCCACACCAAGATCACGGGAAAAATTATCACTGGCTTCAACAATACGAGCTTCAATCAATACTTGTTTAATCGGCTTATCAACAACGGCAACCAAGCGTTTGATCGCATTAATAGATTTTTCGGTATCTTTAATAATCAATGTATTGGTGCGCGCATCAATCAAGAAACTACCGCGTGGCGACAAAATACCAACGCTGGTTTCAATCCCACCACCAGTTGCACCTGTTCCCCCACCTGTTGCACCCGCTCCCCCACCAGTTTTTTTAGTTGCATTCGCTGATGCACCCTCAATAATTTTTTTCACATCCTCAACTTTGGTGTAACTTAAAGTAATAAATTCAGTTAATAACGGCTCCAATTGCTGTGAACCACGTTGTGCTTGCAATCGGGTCTCATATTCAGATCGTAATACTTCCATCGGGGCAATGCGCATCACATTGCCTGACTGCTGTTTACCAAGCCCTCGTGCTGAAAGAATAAGCTCCAATGCCTGATCCCAAGGCACATCAACCAAACGCATGGTGAGCATGCCTGTAACATCATCCGACATGATAATATTCAAGTCACTCATTTCAGCAATGAGCTTTAATGCATTACGAATATCTATATCTTTAAAATCAAACGTAACTTTTTGTCCGGTGTAAGCAAAATCATCTCTTTCACCTGTATTCATACGCGCCAGTGCCAAATCTTCTGGCTCGAAGTTGATCGTAAAAACATTGCCTTGTTGAAACGATGTTACGCTCACTTTTTCACGCAAACGCGTTACAATGCGCACTTGGTCACCCAGTTGATAGGTATCAATTTGACGTACAGGGCCTGGAAACGCACTAACATCTTGAGAACGCTCTTGCCCTGCGAGAAGTTTCGCTTTTTTCACATCAATAACCACATGATCATCTTTTTCTCGCACACTAATCACTGGGGCAGTGCCATCCGTACGAATCATCACATGGGCAATACGATCATCTGGTTGAAAGTCAACACTTTCAACTTCTAGCACACTCGCCTTTTTCTTTGTTGTAACCCTTCCCAAACGCACCACCATCTCACCAGCACTGGCATCAATCTGCTGGTGCATATCCAATGTGGGTAGAAGTTTGATCACCAAACGAACGCGATCATCGGCTTGACCCACCATAACAGCATTAATCCGTTGGGTTGAATATTGAAAAATTGTTTTTTTCAAGTGTGAGGATGCACCCCAAAAATCTAGAATTAACTGTTTATTGCCTTCTGTCATAAAGGCATTGTGATTGGCATCCATATGTTCGCCGCGCAAAATCAACTCTGTCACCGACCCGCGATCACGCACTTCAATATCTTGGATCACAGCATGCACACCAGCACTTGCTTTTTTCTGAGCTTTAACCCCCGCAAAGCGCACAAGGATATTGCCCTTATTCTCCTGAATATTATATGTGAGAACTTCACTCAAACTCACTTCAAGGCGAACAGCACCCTTATCACTTACTGGATATACACGTGTCACACCATCACCTGATAGCGTTAAACCTTTAACACCATCTGCCAAAGTCGCCTCTGGAAAGCTTAAAATCAATCGCGGAGGCCCATCTAGATCAAACACCTGATAATTCAGTGTCCCACTACTCTCAATACGCAACACATCACCATCTTTTGAATCCAGTAGTGTTATATCGGTAATTTGTGCAGCTTGCACCACAGATACTGCACCCAATGAAACAACCAGCATGCACACTGCAACCAAGTATTTTAATAAATTACTTTTGCTATTCATCATGGTTCCACCTAATTGATTTCTTTTCACCTTAAACTCCTAACACTCAACTGCGCTTACGACCTTTTAAAGCTTTTACTTGCCTTTCTCAATAAAACGATAGGTGATTACATTCCCTGTTACCAACAAATCTCCACCCACACTATTTTGAGTGATATTCAAGTTTTTAATCGCTACAATCCTAGGCATTTCGCCCACTCTCTTTAAAAAGGTTAACAACTGGCGGTATGTGCCTTTCACAGTAATATCTACAGGCACTTCTGCATAAATCTGCTTGGGGTTTTCACCTCTCGGTTTAAATACACTTACTTCTAAACCCGAATCCTTGCCTGCCCAAGTAACACTTTCCAATAAATCTGGAATTTGAGATTTTTTAGGCAGCATATTGAGCGCAACTTTCAACTGCTTTTCAAGCGCCGCAAACTCTGCACGTTTGCGTGGTAAATCCTGAGCCAACCGTTGGTTTTTCTTTAGTATAATGCGCTGTTGCTCGACTTGCGCCTGCTGACTTTCAATATCTTGCTGAATAGGCATCCAGCCCAAAAAGAAATATCCCGCAATAATAACCATAATAATAACAGTTAAAGCAACCAACTTTTGCCACAGCGGCAATGGCAACAAAGGACGTAAAAAATCCAAATTCAAGGCATCTGCATTCATTTCGTACCGCCTTCCGCAGGCTTATCCAATCGATTTAATGTCATTGCAAAGTTTCGCACAGGAACACCACCAGCTTCTTTTCGTGTGATCACCTGTAATGAAATATTTCCAAACAATGGCGATCTATCCAAAGAGCGCATGAAGTTTGCTACTGCTTTGTTGCTTTCACCCAACCCAGAAATTTTAAACTTCCCCGCGTTATCTACAATGGATGTTAACCATACATTCTCAGGAATAACCTTCGACAATGCGGCTAAACCCTCCAGCGTTTCAAAACGTCCCTGCTGAAGCTCATCTACCAAGTCTAGCTTGCGCTCCACATCAACCCTTAACCTATCCAAGTTTCTTATTTTACCAATTTTCTTCTTTAAAATTAAATTCTGGGCTTGTAGTTGTCCAAATTCTATTTGCAAATCAGCCAATCGCCCATTTTCATATATATTTACAAGCATCAAAAGGGAGGCAACCAAAATTACGGATCCAAACAACCAGCCCAAATGCTGCAAGATTTTATTCTTACGTCTCTCAGAGCGGTAAGGGAGAAGGTTTATCCTAATCATGCGTCAAAACTCCTAAGCGCTAGCCCCACTGGCACCATCATCATAGGGCCAATTTTGTCCAAATACTCCTGATCAAATTTCTTTTTATTAACTTGTATTGCACCAAATGGGCTTGCCACTTCTGTCTCAATACCCAAACGCTGTTCCAGTTCAACCGCAATTTCAGGCATAAGCGCTGCTCCGCCTGTTAAATACAACTTTTGAACGGGGTATTCAGCGTAGTTAGCCGCATAAAAATCAAGCGAACGTACCAGCTCCGAAGTTAAACCCACATAAAAACGCTCAATCGCCTCAGGGCTCACATCATGAAAGGCATTCTTTTTCATTTCTTCTGCCGCCTGATAACCCAAATTATGCTCTTTTTGAATTTCTTCAGTTAAATTTTGCCCACCATAAAATTGATCGCGTACAAACGCCATTTCTCCATTCTTTAGGATATTAATATTCATCAGATTCGCACCAATATTCACTAGTCCGATGGCTTGATTATCATCCTCATTGAACGACTCCATCGCCGCATCATTATTAATCAAACCCAATATTTCAGCTGCATTTTCAAGCGCAAACACAGCACAATCAACACATTGTGCTTCCAATCCAGCCTCGCTCAAGACAAGTTGATAATCATCAACAATTTCACGTTTGCATGCCACAAGAACGACTTCCATCTGACCTTCATCTTCAGCGTCACCACCAAGAATTTGAAAGTCTAAATAAACATCATCAATATCATAAGGGACATGCTGGTCTGCTTCAAATTCAATTTGAGTTTCGAGTTCGAATTCAGTGGTGGTTGGCATGCTTACAGTCTTAATAATCACAGCATTTCCCGACACTGCAATCGCAGCCTTACGCGTGGAAGGGCGCGCTTCTTCGAGCGCATCAAGCAACGCTTGGGACACTGCCATCGAATCAATCACTGTATTTTCAACAATCGCATCACGGGGCAGCGGCACTACAGCCAGCGCCTTCAATTCGTAACCCGACCGCGTACGACCTAACTCCACCAGCTTCACGCCTGTCGAGCTAATATCGATTGCTACCAATCCTTGATTCTTCGAAGAAAAAAGATTCACTTGCCCTCCCAGCTTAATGTTCTACCAGTACACGTAGCTGTAACATAGCTATAAATAAAGAAAAGTCAAACCCCCTTTCTTTTCACGTTCCTCATTCAGGAACTCAAAAACAGATTAACCCGCGCAAACAACATCTCTTTAAGGACACCTCAAGTAGCCTTACACGAGTCCAATGCCGTCAGGTGTAAAAAACGCAAGCTTGACGGAATAACCAGGAAAGCTCTGATTAATGCATGAATATCACCCATCTTTAATCAGCGCTTCCCTAGTTTTTTCGAAGTCCCCTCTAGCATCAATTCAGCAATTCCCAAGCATAACGCCTCAACACAGGGTTCAACTTGGTTCCTTTGGAGTTATCAATCGATTGCGGATCAAATACGACAACAGCATAACCATTGCTCGTGGCGTGCTCACCACCACGMGCAAAACCRAASCCKGTRATRATYGMGCCRTTAAAATAACCTGTGCCWGGGTCTGYYGTATTATCTTCTGCCCCCCAAGCCATTGGCCCWGGYGTATARGTCACCCCTGATATATTGCTGACATGCTGAATCTGCATAAAACCACCTGAATAAATAAARGCRGGAACATCTKYCCAYTTAGAGGTTAACAGCGCATASYCACCTGTTCCAGTTTCTGTATAAAAATACGAMCGTTTACCCGGTACATCCGCATTATCCGCAATCAATGCATCAATTTTATCGGACCATGATGCAAATGCTACTGGCGCTGCAGCCGGGGTTTTAGGCCTATAATCCAAGGGAATATCCGCCACGCTGAWCGGCGAGCCTTTATTCAGAAGTGTCGAATCTGTAATGGTCTGAGCCGCAGGTCCGTCAGCAAGCAGCCCATTCCAATCCGCTGCTTTTAAATTAAGCGCCGCCAGTGCCACCTTCCAGCCATGCATATAACCACTAGGGAACATAAGATGGAACTTATCACCATCATTATTCGGGCCTGTTCCCACTGGTGGAAGCTTACAGTCCTGCAATCCAACACAGTAGTCAGCCCCCATACTTGCAGGGAAAGAGTCCATTGGCCATTGATTCGGATCATTCTGATTTGCCGTAGCTTTAGCCAATTTATAATAATACTCCAACCGTGATTCGTAAGCCGTAAAGTAAGTTGGCGTATTGACGCCAATACCGCCAGACACACGCACCGATTCTCCGATTTCAAAAAGTTTGGAGACACCAGAAGCATTGGGGTTCATCAGCTCCATACGCCCATCTTTCTGAGCCGCTACGCCCGCTGCCGATGGCACCAGACCTTCAGTAGTTGGAAACCAGCCTCCTGTGGGGCTCGCCAAGTTTACAGGGTTCCCAGTTGCGCCTACAGCAATGCCCGGAAAACTGCCCATCGAACCTGATGAAGCAAAAGGAAGTGCAGGGTTGATTAGTTCAGGAACTGTCATCTCTGCCTTGCTTTCGCCATTTTCTAGGTTTGTTAAAATATGCTCTCCACTGGCAGGATCGAATAACATATTTCCATTATCATCAGCAAAAAAATCAATCATAATGCTGCCATACACAATCAACTTGGCTTTATTCCCAAGATCTCCATCTGCATCAATACTGGTTGGCGAACCCGTATAGTCCGTCGCAGTCGAACCTGCGCTCCAATTGTTTTTCTCTCCGGCATCCTCTGTTTGATACAACTGCGTTGTCACCCCAGCACATGTACCTGTACCATCAGCTCCTGTTTGAGGGACAGCAGGGTACATCACCCGCACAAGACCAAACATTGGAATCGCATTGGCAATATTATACTGAAATTCATAAAAAGTTAATCGACCAGCTACCGGCGCAGTGCTTCCCACAGGCACAACAGCCCGACCAGTGTGCACTGCGGCCTGCAGAGCGCTGGCTTTGCTGCAAAATTTTCCGCCATCAGATGTGCGGCACGTAAACTGCTCCGCTCCCCAACGCAAGGCATCTAAATCAAAAACCTGACCTGACCCATTCATGAAATCCAACTGCCCAGGTGTCCCCAGCATCTTATCACTCACCAACTTATAAGGAAGCTTCCCTGTAGGCATATTAGGCGCTCTTGTTACTGTCATATCACGCGTTGTACTGGCATAATCCACGCGCATATTGCTAACACCGCCATGCCCTGAATAGGCAATCAAAGGATCCGTATTGTATACAGCAACCGTACTGGTGTTTTCTGCATTCGCTACTGGAAATTCAACCTCAAACTTGGGGCACTCGCCATTACAACCCCCTACCGCTGTATTGGATGCAAATGCCACACCTGAAGGGATATTATCTTTGGGTATTGCTGGATCCGTGTAAATAGCATACTCAGCCTGTGTCGCCTCAATCATCCACTCGTGCGTTCCTGGTGCAGCCGCCACTGGTGGTACAGGCGGATGCTCACCCACGACTCCAAATGGATTGGTCGCTGATATCGGGGTCGAGCCCGCACTTCCATTACACAAGTCAGCCCAATAAGCAACCCTAGGCACATTGGTAATCGCGGATGCTCCACTGGCCACAAACGTTGTTGTACCTTGAATCTCACGCTGCAAGGTTCTGGATTTTCCTGCACGCGCCAATGCATAAACCACAATATTACAATTGGGGCATGCCGCTAAGTTGGGCGCAACATATGGATAAGCAGGGTCTGTTTGCTTCGCAAAACTTGCTGCCCACAACGCTACCTGTGGAGTAATTCCGACCCCCCAAGAACCTGGCGTTAAACCGGCGGGTGTCACATTATAGACCCGAATATTGGCGTTACCTGTAACATAAGTGTCCACTGCTGCAGTATTCGCCCCCAAGTCAGCCATGCTACTGGGCGTCATTGTTTCATCATACATACTTGTATTCGGCGTTCCAGCCACATCCACAAAACGCGTCCCCAGCTTCACTGCCTTATCAATCGCAGTCTTCTCTGCAGCTCTTGCACCACCCCAATCCGAATAATTTTGCGCCAATCCCGCTTTAGCTGCCGAAAAGGCCGTCGCCAACTSCACWGATGAAGCTGAAACCTTGGTCTGCACATTTGTCTTAAACATCGCTGCAACACCAATMATTGTTAAAATTGCCAAAATAACAATCACGCTAATCAGGATAAAYCCTTCTTCTTTTTGAACCAATRCTTTCTCACATWYCCTCTTCATTTCACACCTCCAMGTTCACACATCTCAATTTATCACACAAACTTACTGCACCACCGTGCCTGGATAACCCTGCACATAACGCCATATACGCTTGCGCTTATCCGCCGTCGTACGCACATCCACACCCTTCACATCCAGAAATGAGCCGTTCTTATAACCTGCATCCACAGCTATTTCTATCARAATTGTGTAACCAGGAATAKTCGTCACCACCGTRCCTTGTGAATCCCTACCCGTCATAAATGGCAGCCCAAGCGGTGCCCCCGAAGGCACAACCGTTCCAAGTGATGGTAAAACACCTGGGCTATCAAGAAACACCCGAAAAAATGTTACATTCCCTGAAGTTGAGCCATCGCCTAAAATTGGATTAAAGYTCGCCMRTGACGYGSCTRCATTACAAGYMRMCGTMSSAKSSKCYCNNNGNTNNCNNNTGAAATAAATCTGCCCATTTTGGTATAAATAACAATGACGTAAACGGTTAATATTCGCTGGGTCAGGAGCAGGATCCCACACTTTAAAAGAGACTCCAGCCGTAGAAGGGTTCGCACCCACTCTGTTTACAATAGCAATATTTGCGGCGGCATCCGCTCCCTGGCTGCGCAACGAATTACGCACATCATTCAGCATAAAATTAATGCCAAACTCCATATCTTGATAAGCATCAACACGTTTATTCTGATAATTATATTCAGAATTTTGCTGCATAAAGCTGAAAAGAAGACCGCCTAAAATGATCATCGCAATAACCATSGTYACCAGAAGCTCAATCAACGTGAASCCTTGCTGRYTCATMCCTGCATGTCTATCTGCCACATATTTCATATCACGACCTGCGAGGTTAATGTTACTGTTTTATTCACACCATGCTCCTGCCACGCAAGCGTTACGGCGATTGTCACCAACCCACTAAGAGGTACAGGCGATGGGCTAAGAGCAACCGTCGGTGTATAGATGCTCTCCGCACTACCCACTGGACATGTTCCCTGCGAACCACTGTTTCCAGGCGAGCAAAGTTGGTGATAAGCAACATACTGTGCACTACCCAAAGTTGTTGCGTTTCCTATAATAAAATTCGGCGCAATATTAGCTTCAATACTACTCAAAATRGATTGCGTTTTMGCAACCGCATCCATACGATGTTCACTCTGCTGATTGGTGCGAATTGACATCACCAACATGCTTCCCAGCGCCAGTAATACAACCGATGCCACAAGCATAGCAATCATCACTTCAATCAAGGTGAATCCACGCAGCTTATCATTTRACATYAATTTYAYGGRCATRYKTCYACCATCCTAACYCTRCCYGTCMMTGGRTTRACYACCAARTARTACRYTGGCGATGTTGCGCCACTCGGCCTCACCAACACACTCATATTACCACTCACACCACCCGAYCCAGATGCTYTACTCGTTGATTTGAATGTAATCRCATTGTTTGYACTCCCYRKCTGTAYGGTGCATGRASKANNAAANGTATARGCRACCAAATCCACGCCTKYATACRCWCGTGGCGCAGYCCAAAGCGATGAARKCACMGTTTCGCCAGTAAAATCAAAYGCAACRAYCGCATTRGAWYGRGTGGAYAAAGCCTGCAACCGCGCYGCWGTYAGCACACTGCGAATTTCTTCCGCTGCTGATTTAACCCGCGTTTTYTCCCGCAAYRCACCCCACGCTCCCACCGCAATAGCCATAAGAATCGATGCAATCGTAATTGTCACCATCAATTCAACCAGTGTGAAACCACGCCAACTTAAAATTTCTTTATTTTCACTCATTACGCCCATGCCGCCCATTCTATACTTTTTTTACACATCTTAATGTGACACACATCACCAGAAGCGGAAATAGAAAACCTCCAACTTATACACCACGACCAGAGCTTGCCCACAACCTTCATAACAAGCCTCTTGTATATGATAGCAATCTTCAATTAGCCTGCGCCAATGCGCATATTGATCAGTCTTTTAAAAATAGCCCTCTCCCTCGCACTACTTTTCACAGTTACTGCAACCATAGGCTATATTTATTTTTCTAGCAACCTGCCCAATCTAAAGAGTCTATCAAGCTATCAACCACCATTGGTTTCACGCATTTACAATACGCAAGGTGATTTGTTAGCAGAATATGCGGATGAACATCGCATTTTAACCCCGTTCAGCGAAATCCCCAAACAAGTTCGCGATGCTTTTCTTGCTGCAGAGGATCAGCAGTTCTACAAACATATCGGCATCAACCCTGCCCGCATTGCATCCGCTTTGATTGCCAACATCATGGCTGGGCACAAAGTACAAGGCGGCTCAACCATCACCCAACAAGTTGCCAAAAATTTCCTACTCACATCTGAGCGCACCTACACCCGTAAAATCAAAGAAGTCATTCTTGCCCATCGCATCGAAAAGAACTTCTCTAAAAATGATATTTTATACCTTTATTTGAACCAAATTTACCTTGGTCGTGGTGCTTATGGTGTTACATCCGCTGCTTGGCGCTATTTTGGCAAACGCTTGGATGAGCTAACATTATCCGAATGCGCGATGATTGCAGGGCTGCCCAAAGCACCTAGCAAATATGCACCGCATCGCAAYCATGATTTGGCCCTCAAGCGCCGTAATACTGTCTTGTATTTAATGGAGCGTAGCGGCTACGCCAAAGCCGAAGATGTTGCCMWRGCCCTTAAAGARCCACTCGCCGTCACACCCTTGCCMCGCAATCAYCTTAGTGATGCTTATGCAGAAGAAATTCACAAACAAYTGGTTCACCGCTTTGGRCTTCACGCCTTACGYCGTCAAGGTYTMAGYATTATTGTGCCATAYAATGAGCARGCAGAAAAATCAGCYATTCGYGCCGTAAGAAAAGGTRTTTTRGAAGTTGARCATCGYCARTTTTATCGYATACCAACACAGCACAAGCCCGATACATGGGCAGACATACTSMAARCTTGGGGTGAAGCTCAAAAGAATTTAACWGAGCCATTAGGCAGCGATCAAATCATTCCMGCYTTGGTTGAAGRTGTTTTRCCCAATGGTGATTTRCAACTCAATGATGGYAAAAAACAATGGCMRYTAAGYAARCCSAARTGGCRRTGGGCAAAAGTTAAAGTTMATGATAAATCCYCAGAARAAGAYAAWTCRAASMAGCCYSCKGYACACCCTCGCACATGGATTATMGGTGATGARGTCTAYTTACAAGGTGATGAYMAAGGCGGTGTTCGATTAAGCCAAAAACCATCCATTGAATCAGCACTTTATGCCATYGATTTAGAAAAAGGYACRGTATTAGCCCGTGTTGGCGGYTTTAACTTTAAATTCGGYGGTTTTGACCGYGTTTCACAAGCCAGACGACAACCAGGYTCMGCATTCAAACCACTACTTTATGCCACKGCTATGGAGCARGGYTTTACGCCTGCCAGYATTGTCATGGAYACRCCCATGGTCTTYGATGCCAACAATGTCGATAATTTTTGGCGACCTGAAAATTATAAAAATAAATTCGCTGGACCCGTCACCCTGCGCGATGCACTGGAGCATTCCCGCAACTTATCGGCTATCAAACTCCTACAAGATGTCGGCATCCGCACATTCACAGATAAACTGCGTGATTTCCCATTTGATCATGATTTTCCAGCCCAACTTGCTATAGCACTGGGGGCAACTGAGTCTCCCCTTGAACAACTTACCGAAGCCTACATTCCTTTGGCGAGTGGTGGGCAAAAATGGAAACCTGTTAGCATTCAACAAGTGCAAGACCGCACAGGTCGCACCTTACAGCGCTCTGTAGCTGGGCATCGCTGCCAAATTTGCCATGTTGACCCTGTATTATCCGCAGGCGAAGGCATGCATCCTGCTGAGCAAATCCTTGACCCTAGCAGTGCATTTTTGACCACCAATATGCTAAAAGGTGTGATAGAGCGTGGTACTGGTCGCCGAGCCCGTGCGCTTGGTCGCCCTGCGGCTGGCAAAACGGGCACAACCAACAAACAAGTCGATGCTTGGTTTATTGGTTATACACCTCAAATCTTAACAGGTGTATGGACAGGGCGAGATATTCCAACGCCTATGGGAAGACATGAAACAGGCTCTCACGCCGCATTACCAACATGGCTGTCTGCTATGAAAGCTTTTCATAAAGATAAAGTTAAAAAAGATTTTATCGCACCTACTGGTATTGAATGGGTGATGATTAACCGTAAAAATGGGGAACTGGCGGGCCCTACAACCGAGCACCCATTTTTAGAATCTTTCCGTGAAGGCACAGCGCCAACAAAAGTCGACCAGCCCCGCAGTGAACAGCTAGATAACAATAGCGACCTTCTCGATGGGGAGCTATAAAAGGCACAGGGCAATCGCATTAAAATATGGTTATCTACGATCTTAAACACCAGTCGTATCCTAAAGTCTATAAAAAAAAACGTCATTTCCGAGGTTTTTATCGGAAATCCATGGTGTAAGTGGATCCCCGATAGAAGCATTCGGGGATGACGGATTGGAAGGCATTTGAAAAACATAATGAAACACTTATTTTTTTAATGCGATTGCCCTAATAAAAGGCAGGAGCCAACTACTTCCGCTTAACCACGCAACAACAACCAACCCTCTCGCATAAAACCAATAGATGCTTTGAATATCTGCTTAAAACGCGTGCGAATAAAGCTGCATTTCACACAGCCGCCATTGGCCATCTGCTCCCGCACTTCATAACTTGGATAAATTGTTTCACGCCAAAATTCTAGGCGATGTTTCAAATCAGGCATCATGCGTGCAAACAAGCGTTCCGCCAAAAAGGGAATAATTTCATGATGCATAAATCTGTTAAACAAGCGTCGCTCAATAAAACCCATATTCGGTCGAGTTGCATCCAGAATTTCATTGGGGACAGGTGCCTGCAAATGCTTTTGAACATACGATAAAGCATAAAAGCATGGGCGCTGCAAAGCATGTCTTTGAATGCCYTGCAACACTTCTTCCCACACCCCMTCCGAATCAATTTTTTTCGCTAACAAAGCGATGTCATACAACCATAWCAATCGTTCAAATGARTGTTTCATGGCRTGAAAACAYAAATAAGGCAGYTCGATYTGYGCATYKATCAAYARTGCRGKMTCACCAGCCAACTCACCCTGYACAGCACTGGAAAAGAARTCTGGYGCRCGCAATGGCGTTAAAWATTTCCAAGCCTGAATACGCTCRATRCCCAATGGYTCATCATGCAAATCAAGCGATATATCGCCGCGYACAAAAATATTGCGRTACGCATGATCAGGGCGAAACCCAATATCCCACAATACCTGYTTAGCATCCATCATCTGCTCCGCATGAAACAAYAAATCAATATCACTTTGCGGGCGYAAATAGGCATTATCACCATATAATCTCGATGAAACAGCCAAGCCTCGCATACAAATRACWGSGATRYTYRCCKCATTKAATGCGRYAAAAACTTGRGCACATACATGMTKRTTACGCAGRTAATTMGCCTGYTTYTCTCGCAATCKCARRCGATARGCCTCYCKRACTTCAGKRTGAATATCNGGGKKKTTNRTTRCRYTCAAGCATCGGYAAWARMARCCCRTCYACACCCTCATGCATGGAGCGCATCATCAACTGTTCATTGCGATAATCCTCCAAATCCAAAGCMGTATTTTGCATTAAAATGTGACACAATCGCTGACGCGATGATTGAATAATAGAATTAGAACTAGCCATAGGCGCATAATTTAGTCTAAACTTCGTTGCTATTCCAGCCGAAAGATAATGAACAAGCCATGAACAACGAGGTACACCGATGAATAAGCCAACAGAAACATCATCCATGAATAACGAACAGCAAGCGCGTCGCACATTGTTAAAAATGGCAACCTACGTTCCACCAGCCATTCTCGGTGTCATGATTGGCGGCAATAAAATTGCTGAAGCTGCTACAGCCCTCGGTCAGCCCAAAGTGTGCGGTGGTGGCGGAACCATTATCGTATCTGCCAATGGTAATGCTTGCTGCCCATGCGTACCAACCGATCCAAAGTTCGACCCTGTAAAATGTGCTTGGAAGAAGTGTAAATTAGGCAATTGCCCTGCTTGCCGCCAGTTCCCACCTAAGAATAAAGGTCAATGCGGCAAAGTCGCAGCAGCTTGCGGCTGCACATGCAGAAAAGGTAATGCAAAAGGTAATGCAAAAGGAACTTGGACCTGTAAGTAAGCCACTTCAGAAAAACCAATAACCGATAGTGGAGAAACTCAGATGAATAGCAGGAACCCATCTCCTTTTCCAATTATTTTACATTTACCTCAATACCGCGCCATACTTGTTTCCCAAGATGATAATGACACCCTCAACCTTCAAGTTGATGGTCACCATGCCAATATCTCTGGAATATTTGTGCAAAGCTTGAATCAATTCATTGCTGGTACAGCGCAAGCACACGATATTCAACGCTTACAGCTACTAGAAAAGCAGCATCATTGGTTGCAAGGCTTAAGCCAAGCGAGCGCCAACAATCAATCGTTACAACCTCTATTAATGGGGCAATCACTCGGCATGTTGTTTATTGAAGTGACCGACCAATGCAATGAACGTTGCATCCATTGTTATGCCAGCTCTAGCCCAGACTGTAATGATTTTCTTAGCCTTGATGAAATCAAGCATAGCCTAGACTTCGCGCGCAATGCGGGGCGATCATTTGTACAGTTTACAGGTGGTGACCCACTCATTCACAAAGATCTAGTCGCCGCTGTGGCATATGCCTCCAAGCTTAATTTCCAAGGCATTGAAGTCTACACCAATGGTTTATTACTCTCTGAAACTTTATTAAACAAGCTAGCCCCTTATCAGCCACGTATTTCCTTCTCACTTTATGCTGATAACGCAGAAACCCATGATGCTATTACCCAGCTTCCTGGCAGTTGGAAAAAAACACTCGCCGCTATGAAACGCGCTAAAAATATGGGCTTTGACATTCGAGCAGGCATTGCGCTGATGCCTGAAAATATTGAATGTGTAGAACGCATGGTGCCTTTTCTTGAAAAAAAAATCGGCTTGGATGCAGCCCATGTACGTTTTGATCCTGTCAAACAAACAGGGCGCGGAAAATTTATGGATGGTGCCAAACAAATCCTTATTGCTCCCTCACATGCACCCCAAACAGGTGATATTCGCCGTGGCAAGCTTTGCATTGCAGCCAATGGCAACGTATATCCATGTGTATTTTCACGCAAAGTATCCTTGGGCAATATTCGCCAGCAATCCCTCCCCCAAATCATCGAACAGCTTAAGCAACGTGAAGAGGCCGTGCCATCAACTGAGCGCTGGAAGTCTTGCCGTGAATCATTAAGCTGTGGCGATTGCCAGATGATTGCCTATGCCTTGGGAGCCGAATAATCATGAGTGAGCAAAGCACATTTAGCATTCCAGAATACCCAAGCAAACGTCCAAGTCTGATTGGTGAAGAATTAACAGGCATGGATGAAACAATTTATGTCGATGCTGAAACAGGTAGCCATGTATCTGTGAATATTATCGGTGCAGCTATTCTTGAATTATGCGATGGCTCGCATACGGCTGAACAAATCACTGATATTATTATTGAGTCTGTAGCGGGTGATGCCGAACGCATTCGCAAAGATACCCACAATATTCTGCTGGAGTTTGCTGCTTACGGCGTATTTATCGAATGATGCAACACTTTCGTTTCTGTGTCGGGCATATTGTGGTCGATATTGAATCTGAACACCCCGATTGTAGCCATGATCTCGCTGCGATTGTAAGCCTTTACCAAGCATCATCTGAGACACCAAACATTCGCTTTTGCATCACCACACATGATAATCACATCCACTTATCCATTAATGGTAAACATCAATGGGGGGGAAGCGATGCGGGTGAAGTCATCGCAGGTTTTGAAGTGTTTCTTTACACCCATATTGTTGAGGCTCTCGTTCCTGAGCTTGAGTCACTGCATGCAGCAAGCATCGCCATCAATGATAAAGCATGTCTTTTTGCAGGCATCTCCGATGCAGGAAAAAGCAGCCTATGCACCAAAGCAGTGTTAAGTGGTTGCGCATATTTATCGGATGAATTTTCACTGCTTTCAGAGCAAGGAACCATCACTGCCTTTCCAAGGCCTTTGCAATGGGGTAAAGAAGAGCACCCCGCATTTTCACGTATTGAAATGCAAGCATCACCCTTGCTAAAACATGCGACCTTTCAATTTCCTGATACGCAGGGCAAGATTATAAAAACCCTACTCTGGCTGCCACAACGTGTAGAATACACGCCGCTACCACTGCAATGGGTTGTCTTGCCCCGTTACCAAGAGGGCGACAAACCAGCCGAACTCACCCCGATTCGACGTGGTGAAGCCTTGATGGAATTGCCGCAACATTTGCATCACCAACAACGTCCCGATTTGATGTTGAAAATGTTAAACAAACGCATACCCAATGATGTACTGTTTTATCGCCTGAAATTTTCAGATGTACATGCTGCTTGGGAAGATATTAAACGTCAGACTTCTATAGGGAAGCTCTGAACAAGTCATGAATTCGCATCTTACGTCCAAAACATCCAAACGCTGCGTTGAAAATCTTTGTGAGCCTTGCTATTACATGCGATTTACGCCTAGATTTTGAATGTTTTGAATCATAATTTTCTTCATCCAGACTTATTCAGAGCTTCCTTTAAGTCTTGAAACTTTAAACACCCGATACACTGTTCGCCATGCAATCTGTAGGCTGGCTTTTAAATCACGCCCATCCCATGCGCCCAACAAACGCTGCGGATGTTTTTCCCGGTATTCCATCAACAGAACACACAATCGTTTGCATTTTTTCCAGATGCCTTTGTATTCAGGCGCATCCCACTCAGGATCATGGTAACACGTTGCCACCATGCGCACATAATCGGCTTTGGCGTGCTGTAAACATGCTTCTTCAAGATGAATATTATGCGCACACARTTGATAATAAGCAGAYAATAAACCTGCACCAKCGGCTTCTGCCAAGCATGTCCAGCCCGATACGYGAGGGTTAATTTCCATCACATACCAATCGCCATTGGGAGCTTGTTTGCATTCTACCTCTGCAAAACCTTGCCATTGCAATGCGCTTAATAATTCACAGGCACCTTCATACAACGCTGGAATCCATTCAGCCTTGGCTGCGAGTGTTTCGCCAAATGGTCCAAACTTGGTCTGCGCTACATTCAAACGTCGCCCAGTAAAACCACGCACAGGACGACTATCGGCATCAAAAAGAACAATCGCTGATGCCATGGCTGATGTTTCCCCTTCGATATAATCCTGAATGCGATAAACGGCAGCTTCTTCATTGCTTAAAATAAACTGCCGTAGTGATTCTGCATCATCAAACTTCTGAAAGGCATTGCGTGTGCTTTTTATCATCAAAGGAAAATGTTCAGCATCCAAGCTCTCCAATAAATCATGCGCAAAAACAGAACGCATTCGCGCAACCTTCAAGCTGCTCACATCTGCAAGCTGCTCAAGATCAACCGCCTTTTCCATCGCCTCAAGTGTAGGGGTCAAAAATTGCATACCAATGCTTGCAAAGAAATCTTTGTATTTCGCCGTAAACTGCGCCGAATCATCCACACACGGCAACCAAACACCCTGCAAACCAGACAGTTTCCATTGACGTGCATACATGCCTGCGATGACCTCGCTCAAACAGCGCATTTCAACACTGTGTTGAACATAAACACTGCTTTCAACCCATGGTTCCATCGGCCATGAGGAGCCAGACACAGGTATGCCAGCCCGCCCCGCCGCTTGCGCCAATGCAAACATTTGCGAGTCCTGCAAATCATGGATAATCATTGGCATTTTACTCTTGTTCATGGGTCACCTTTTTGCATCATCACGACCAACTGTAGCTGTTCAGATTGCCGTTGATTTGTTTGATAGCGAGGCGAAGAAGCGCATCTTACTACTGTAAGAGAGCATTTTTCAACGCTGGTATCGGACAAATCAGGGGTGAGCTGGATAGTTACATTCAACGTGGCAATCTCCTCGCAAACAGCATAGCCAAGAGTGCTACCCCAGCACAAGCATAAAATGCTGCTGAAAAACCATAAGCCTCAACAATCAAACCACAACCCATAATGCCAACCGTTGTTCCAAGCCCAAAACCCGTTGCTGAAAACCAGCCTTGTGCCGCAGCATGACGGTGCGGTGGCGCAAGACGTTTTACCCACGTCACTGCAGCTATATGAAATGCGGCAAAGCTCGCTGCATGCAAGCATTGCAATGCAATCAACACCCACCAAACATGGCTCAAACCCATGCCCAACCAACGCAAAGCTGTTAAAAATAAACACACCAACATCACTGTCATCAAGGGCATAGACTGAACCGGCTTTGCCCACCGCCACATCAATATAATTTCAGCGAGCACGCCCAATACCCAGAAAACACCTACTTGCCAGCCACTGTAACCCACATCTAAAAGGTAAAGGCTAAAGAAACCATAATATGCACCATGTGAAAGCTGCATAAGGAAACTAACCACAAACAACAGCAATAACGTCGCTGAAAATCCAGAATATGCCATGTCAGGCATTTCAACATGTTCAATACTGGGGAATCCGCGCCCTGCAAATGCCATAACCAACATCAGCGCCGCCAAAAACCATGGAAACCATGCCAGTGACAGTTCACCAAACAACACACCACCCAACAATGATGTTACAACAAAGCCAATCGAACCCCATACCCGTAAACGTCCATAGTCTGCCAATGCAGCTTCAGATACATGGATAGAAAGCCCGTCCGTCAACGGCAATACAGAGGCCCATAACATGCCAAAGAGCAAAACGATGACAATAAACGCAGGCATGGAGGCTGAGGCAACATTAAACAGCGCCACGCACAATGCCGCCAAACAGGATGCCAAAACAATAAAGCGTCCTGCTGCCATACCCCGCACATCAAGCCAGTAACCACTACAAGGCGGTGCAATCACCTTGGCTGCCGCCAAAAGCCCTGTCATCATGCCAATCACAGCCACGCTGTAACCCAACGAAGCAAGGTATACGGGGAAAAAGGGCAAAATAAGCCCCATTGCCGCAAAATATGCCGCATAAAAAAGGCGAATATGATGTAATGATAGCAGTGTGACCATTGCAGCACGCTAACCTGCTTGCATACAGGCACAATCACTTTGAGGCTTGCTGATATGGTAATTTCGCGTCACATTACAGCTATGTTTCGTTATCTATATTTTATTTTATTCTCTCTCATGCTTACTGCCTGCAATATCAACCCTGTAGGCATCCAAATGGAGGCCGGTTGGAATGCCCGCTCACTCGCCGCGTGGCATGATCACCACCCCGATATGATGGTGTTTTCAAAGGATGGGAAATGGCTGTATATCAGTTGTGAAACGCAAGGCGGACTACTTTCACCCAGTTTAATCGCTATCAATTTAGAAACCAATCGACAACATGTTCTTTTGTTCGGATTAACACGTGCTGATGCTTTAAAAATGGCTCCTGATGGCAGTCTTTGGCTAGGCGAAGAAACACCCGATGGATTAATGTGGCGCATCACCGAGCCCGATAAACTACCGCCTGAACAGCGTGTTGATCGCCAACGTTTGCAAAGCTCACACCCTGCTATTATACCATTATTACACGCGGGTCGCTTTTCACATGAAGGTCTAACCTTTTCCCAAGATGGGCGTTTTGCCTACATGGCAGATGAGTGGAAAGAAGGCTGCATTTATCGTTATGATATGCGCGCTAGAAAACTCTATGTACTGCATAAGAAAAAAGGTTGGATTGCTATTCGCGAAGCCAACAATGCCCGCATGGATGCCGAAAAATTGCATGCTTGGTACTTTGACCGCATTGAAGATATGGAAACACTCCCTGATGGACGTGTCTTATTGGCAGAAACAGGTACAGGAAAAGTATTGGTATTGGATGATCGGAGTGATAAACCAAGTATTAAAACTTGGTTTGAACATGAAAACCTGATTCACCCAGACAACCTAGCATGGGATGAAAAACGTGGTTGGTTATGGATTACCGATGATGATAAACCATCCTATTTATGGGCATGGGATGGTAAGGTTTTACACGAAATAGCCCGTCATGATGATGCTGAAATCACAGGTGTTACCATTCATGGTGATGATGTTTATATCAATCTTCAACGCAGCTTAAGTCGCCCTGAGATTTTATTGCATCTTTATGAAGATCATAATACCCCTGAATCATAAATATGGATGAATGGCTCAATATTGTCATTCGACAAATCACGCTCTATTTATTACCCGTCATCATCTCGCTCACACTGGTATGTCTGATTGAAAAGCGCTATGCACATACCACCATACCACACCCATTTTTTGCTATCGCATGGCGTGGCACATGGTGGCCTTTTCTAGCATCTATTTGTTTCACGCGCGGCATTATTTTTGCTCTGCCTAACCCCTTAAAATCAGGCTTAAAACCTGCATTCATTCGTTTTTTCGCCCACTTTATTCTCACCATTTTGGGTTTGATACTTTACACATGGAGTTTATCCCACCAAGCACCAACAGGGCTGCCTCCCTTGCATCATTGGTGGGCAAAGGTGTTTATGTTTTTCAACCTTTGCATGCTGGGCATTCACCTTCTACCCCTGCCCAATCTTTTGTTTGGCGAGTGGCTCATCACACAAAGACACAAGCACCATCTCTTACATGTTTATGCCGAGCAACTTACATCACAACGCTGCCTTTGGTTGGTTACACTGCTTGCAGTAAGCCCCGTGATTGATGTCATGATTGGCACAACCATCATATTCCCTGTTTATGAGCAACTTGCCAGTATCGCAGCGAATTTTTAAAAAAATATAAAGGCACAACTAGACTTCCCAGAGCCTTATAAATCTTGAACTGTCAACGCAAAGTAGAAATGTCCTCTTTTCCCCAAAATAGAACTGTCCGCTTTTTAGTGCTTGAGCCAATGGCATTTCTTCTCCATGGGTGATCAA
>NVTQ01000012.1 GCA_002401635.1 Pseudomonadota bacterium | reverse complement strand
TCGTACCGTTCGCGCCGCATTATTCCCCGATAGTTCAGCTGGTAGAACGGTGGACTGTTAATCCATATGTCGCAGGTTCGAGTCCTGCTCGGGGAGCCATTTATTAGTCTTAACAAGACTTAGAGAGTCTGTGAGAAATCGCAGGCTCTTTTTTTTTGTGGTTCTTAACGTATGCTTGGCTCATGCATAATCAATTGATGATCGGGTTACAAGGTTTAACCTTAAGCACGCAAGAGCGCCAATGGTTGCAAGATAAGCCACCTTTGGGTGTGATTCTGTTCGCGCGTAATATTAAATCTCCTGAACAGGTGACAGCATTATTGGCTGAGGTGCGTCAATGTACGGGTCAGGCAACTTGGGCAGCGATTGACGAAGAAGGTGGGCGGGTAAACCGTATGCCTTGGGCTCCCTTTACAGGTCGTAAACATGCGGCTGAGTATGGGCGTATGTTTATGTTGGATGCAGAAAAAGCCAAGCAGGCTGTGTTTGATGATGCTTGCAAAGTTGCTCAGGCATTAAACGACATGGGTTTCACGCATAATTGCGCGCCAGTATTGGATCTTTTTTTTGATACAGGGCACAGTATTATTGGACAACGTTCCTACGCTGGAGATAAACAGGTGGTAGTGGCTTTGGCGGGAGCATGCATGCAAGGGATGCTGGCGGCTGGTATTCAGGCTGTGGGCAAGCATTTTCCAGGGCATGGGCGAGCCAATGCTGACTCACATGTATCCGTGCCGAGAGTCGATGCAAGTTTGGTGACTTTGTTGGCAGAAGCCGAAGTTTTTGAAATGTTAGTTATGCAAGGTATGGCACACATGATGACGGCGCATGTTGTATATACAGCGGCGGACAATCAGGTGGCAACATTTTCACGCTTTTGGTTGCAGGATATTTTGCGTCAACGCTTTGCGTTTGATAAAAATATATGGAGTGATGACCTTTGTATGCAAGGTGCTGGAGGCAGCATTAACGAAGCAGTAGCTGCTGCAAAAGATGCTGGTTGTGATGTGTTACTGGTCTGTGAACCAGAAGGTGTTGAAGCCCTTTATGCTGAATGATTTACGCTTGATGATGCGCGAGTTCTTGCTCAGCGACGCTGGCTTTGTCGTCACCTGTTGCAAGGGTAAGCTCTTCAATGCGCCATGCGCTGGTATCCGCAAGCAAAGCAGTGACCAAACAATGATTCATTTTATGCCCTGTGCGCTCGCCTTCAAAGGCACCCGCAATAGGTAGCCCAGCCAAGGCTAAATCACCCACAGTATCGAGAATTTTATGGCGGACACACTCATCTTCATAACGCAAACCGCTTTCATTCATCACGCGGTATTGATCCAGTACAATGGCATTTTCCAATGATCCGCCAAGTGCCAAACCTGCCTTTTGTAGGGCTTCGATTTCATGCAAGAAACCAAATGTGCGGGCACGGCTAACTTCACGGGTATAGGCTTGACGTGAAAAATCAATGCTAACGGAGCGGTTTTTTAAAAGCGGGTGGTCATAGTCTAAAAGATAAGAGACTTTAAAGCCTGATGCGGGGTGAAGAGAGCAACGTTTATTGCCATCTGACACTTCAACGCGCTTGAGAATGCGCAATATTTTTTTGGCTTTATTCTGCTCACGAATACCAGCACATTGAATCAAAAACACAAAAGGAGCCGCAGAACCATCCATAACAGGAACTTCGGMACCATTKACTTCAATATAGGCATTATCAATACCCAAGCCTGAAAGGGCRGATAGYAAATGTTCAACGGTTGAGATATTCGCRCCATCTTTACCAATGGTSGTRCACAAACGGGTRTCTGTRACATAATCKGCATGSGCWGGAATAGTGATATTYAAATCAGAACGARAGAATGTGATGCCTGTATCCACGTCGGCRGGATGCAGGACAAGTTGAATCTTTTTRCCTGAATGAAGRCCAATGCCRCTACAGCGAATAGCATGGTCTAAAGTCCGTTGTGGAATCATAAACACTCCCAGTTTACGTGATTAATATAATGAAGCGATTTGCTTTGCAGCCAGATCGTCAATATGCATGGTGATAACAGCGATGCAGTGATGCAGAGCACACTCTAGGACACCTCGAATAATCGCTGGCTATGATGCCATCATTGGCGGCTATTGAAAAGTATCTGTATACGGTGCTCTTGTGTAAAAGGCATTGATTTATCGAATATTCACAATAAACCAACACCTTTCTAATACATTCAAATATGCATAAAAATTAGTCAGCTTGCCTACGAATCCATGTTGGGATGGATAGCTGATCTTCATCATATGCTAATGCATTGGCGGTTTGCGCAGAGCCACGTGACACTGTAGGTGCATCAAATGTTGCATAATCAATGCCTTGAGTGGGTGAGGTTGCCGCAGGGATAGGAATGTTTAAGCTACCTGTCGAAGTCGGATTGCTAGTGGCAATGCGGGGTGTTGTGTTCATGCTGCTTTGGTTCAAGCCTGTTGCCACAACGGTTACACGCAACTCGTCACCCATGCTGTCATCATTCACGCAACCAAAGATGATATTGGCATCTTCATCAACCATATTTTCAATAATGCCAACCGCTTCGGTTACTTCATGTAGGCCCATTTCAGAGTTGCCCGTTACATTGACCAAAATGCCGCGTGCACCATGAATATCAACATCTTCCAATAGTGGTGAAGAGATTGCCATTTCAACAGCTTCACAAGCGCGGTTTTCGCCATTGGCGGAACCTGTACCCATCATCGCCATGCTACGGTTTTCACTCATAACAGCCTTCACATCCGCGAAATCCACATTGATATAACCAGAATTGGCGATTAAATCGGAAATACCTTTTACAGCTTGTAGTAAAACATCATCGGCTTTACGGAAAGCATCCATCATCGTGGTATTTTTACCAACTGCACCGACCAATTTCTGATTGGGAATGGTAATCAATGTATCGACATACTTGCGCAACTCTTCGATACCAGCTTCTGCCTGACGCATGCGGCGTTTGCCTTCAAAAGAAAAGGGTTTGGTGACAATAGCAACGGTAAGGATGCCCATTTCGCTGGCAATCTCAGCGATAACAGGTGCAGCCCCCGTACCCGTACCACCGCCCATGCCTGCTGTAATAAATAGCATGTCCGTATCAATTAACATTTCACTGATATGCTGTTTTTCAATTTCAGCAGCTTCTTTACCAAGGTTGGGGTTTGCGCCTGCGCCCAGACCACGTGTTTTATCACCACCGAGTTGCAGGCAAACTTCAGCCTGATTCTTTTCAAGTGCCTGTGCATCTGTGTTGGCAACAATAAATTCAACACCTGTCATATTTTGGGTGATCATATTGTTAATGGCATTACCACCACCACCGCCGACACCAATTACCTTGATGTTTGCTGTTAAGCCGCTTGTATCGTCCAATTCATAAAAAATAGCCATATCCCTCTCCTTTTTTGTTTGTATCGTTTCTTTTTATTACGTTTAAAATGTGTTGCATATTTTTGTTTATATAAAATAAATGGGTCAATAAAGAATCTTTATTGATGCTAGGGTGTATCTCCAAACCATCGTCGCATTCTGTGAAAAATCCCTTGTTTGCTTTGTGAAGGGTGTTTGTGAGGTGCTTGCTGTCGATAACGTTGCCCATAAAGCAATAAACCAACGCCAGTGGCATAAATAGGGCTTGAAACCACATCAACAAGTCCGCCGACACCTTGCGGGCGACCCAAACGAACAGGTAAGCCATCAAAGGTTTCTTCTGCTAATTCCACCATGCCTTCGAGTAACGAACTACCACCTGTAAGCACCAAACCAGCAGCAATAAGCTCTTGGTAACCAGAGCGTTGTAATTCGGCTTTAACCAGTTCAAAGAGCTCATGTACACGCGGCTCTAAAATTTGCGCCATGATTTGGCGAGGCATGGGTCGCGGTTGACGACCACCCACACTGGGAACCTCTACTTGTTCTTCAGGGGCAATCATTTCGACCATGCATGAGCCGTATTTAATTTTTAACTGATCTGCTTCACGCGCCGAGGTGCGTAAACCAATGACCAAATCATTGGTCAGGTGATCACCACCAATAGGGATGACTGCGGTATGGCAAATTGCACCATCAATAAAGATGGCGATGTCGGTGGTGCCACCACCAATATCAATCAATACAACCCCAATGTCTTTTTCATCTTGGCTAAGCACCGATTCACTCGATGCAACTTGCTCCAAGACCATGTCTGCAACATCCAAATCACAGCGATTACAGCATTTGATAATGTTTTGTGCCGATGAAACCGCACCCGTAATCATATGAACACGTGCCTCTAAGCGAACACCAGACATGCCGATGGGTTCACGAATGCCATCTTGTTGATCGATGATGTATTCCTGCGGTAAAATATGCAGGATTTTCTGATCCGCAGGTATTGCCATAGCACTGGCTGCATCAACAGCGCGTTTGACATCTTCTTCGGTAACCTCGCCATTTTTTGTGGCGACAACACCGTGTGAGTTGCAGCCATGAATGTGATTGCCTGCAATRCCRACAAAGACCGAATGAATTTCAGAGCCTGACATCATTTCAGCTTCTTCAACAGCCAAGCGGATGGATTCGACGGTGCTTTCAATATTGACAACAACACCTTTACGCAAGCCCCGTGAGGGATGTTTGCCGATGCCGATAACATCAATATGCCCATCTGGTGAGGCCTCTGCTACGACACAAGCAATTTTACTTGTGCCTATATCCAGACCTACGATGACATTTTGTTCATGTTTTGACATTTAAATAACCCCCTCATGTGTAGCAGGCCGTAAAAACCAACGGTTTTCCAAGCGCGTATCAATGCGCCAGTTTCCAGCATGCCAACGTGGTTGTTGTAATATGTTGTTAAGTTGTGAAATGTTTTTCAGACCGCGCGGGCCAAAAGGAATTTGCCATTGCTGGCCTGCCACAAGGTTTAACTTCCAACCATCGTGTGAGGCAAACAGTTCGCTACTGCGAGCAAACCACTGCGGCTGTTCTTTTTTAAGGGTTGCAAGCCATTGGCATGCTGCGGTTAACTGCTCTTGCTGCATGCGTAAAACTGGCAAATCGGAGGACTCACCATGTTTGCGGGCTCGGTAGGCAATGCCGTGTTCATCCACAAGGTACAATTGACCTTGCTTGTTTTCTTGATTCTTCTTAAACCACAAGGCAATGGCTTGACGAGGTGTTACATGAATAATTAGGCTGTTGGGGAGCTGCCGTTGAATCTGAATATCGGCTAAATCGGGCACGCTCTGAAGTAATTGTGTGCGCAATAATGCAGGGCGAGAGTGCCAAAAATCGAGTGATTTCATAGCCTTTAAGGCATGTTCAATATCGGCTTTAAGTGGCGCTGCGGCGTAGATATTCCAATGTTTGATACTCAGGCTTTGATTGAATGTCCATAACCCCGATAAAGCAGCGGTAAGCAATACAAGACTGGTGAAACCTGTAAGTGTTATTTTCTTCCAATGTAATACACGTTCCTTTTTGACAATCTCTTTAACATGACGTTTGTTGCTACGGATGTTTTTCATGCCATGCCTCCGTGTTGCAAGCTTGCGGATGCCAAAATCTTCAAACAAAGCTGCTGAAAATTGATGCCTGCTGCGGCTGCTGCTTTGGGAAGCAGACTGGTTTCAGTCATGCCAGGAATAGTGTTTACTTCTAAAATGATGGGTACTCCGCCATCACCAATAATCATATCAACACGTGGCGCACCCTTACAATGTGTTGCATGTACAGCTGCCTCAGCTTGTTGCATACACAAACGCAGTGTTTCCGCAGGTAGTCGGGCAGGGCAGAAGTATTCGGTTGCACCTTGTGTATATTTGGATGCAAAATCATAGATACCAGATTTCGGACTAACCTCAACGGGCATGAGTGCCACGCCATTCAGCACAGATACAGCAACTTCCACACCTTTCACAGGCATTTCAGCCATCCAACTGCGTGCTGGATCAAGTTCTAGGGCTTGCCATTGCGCGACATTTTCTACTTGATGCAAACCCACACTGGAGCCTTCATCAATGGGTTTGATAAATACGGGGTAACGCATCGGACCATCGGCATGAATGCTTATATCAACAGGTGTTTTTAGGTTGGCATGTTGCAATACTTGCTTGGTTAATAGTTTGTCCATACAAAGTGCTGATGCCGCAACACCAGAGCCTGTATAGGGGATGGACATGGTTTCGAGCAGACCTTGGATACACCCATCTTCACCCCATGTACCATGCAGTGCGATAAATGCTGTATCGATGTTGGCATTTTTAATTTGTCTTGCCCAGTCGGTTTGCAAATCAATGGCGATGACATCGACATCGGTGTCTTTCAAGGCAGCAAAGACTGCACGACCTGATTGTAGCGAAATATCACGCTCTGCTGAGGTTCCACCCATCAGCACGCCAACTTTTTTGAACGGAAGGTTTTGCACAGGCTGGTTCATTGCACCACCTCCAAGATACGAACTTCGGGTTCTAARTTGATRGCRAATTTTTCAAAAACRCKTTGTTGCGYCAAKYGAATCAATGCMGTGAYATCATCRCTCTGGGCATTGCCATGRTTGACGATAAAATTRGCRTGGAYTTCAGWTATTTGCGCACCRCCAATRCGTTTGCCTTTCAATCCAGCAGCTTCAATCAAACGAGCGGCGTAATCGCCTTCTGGATTTTTAAATACAGAGCCACAATTGGGCAATGCCAAGGGTTGGGTTTGTGAGCGTTTTTGACGCATATCCCGCATGGCATTGCGAATGTCTTCTTGCTTGCCTGTTTGAAGCGCAAAGCTGGCAGATGTGATGATGGCTTGTTCTGGTATTTGGCTATGGCGATAGACCATGTTCATATCCTGCTTGGATAATGTTTCTTCGCGACCATCACGGCACACAATATCGGCATGCAGACATGTATCAGATGCTTGCTGACCGAAAGCACCAGCATTCATGGCAATACCACCGCCCAAATCACCGGGCACTGTTGCCATAAACTCCAAACCACTTAAAGCAGCGTTGGCGGCTGTTTGTGCAACCTTGGACATGCGGCTGCCTGCTTGGGCAGTTAAGATATTATTTGTTACTTCGATGTTATGAAGCATGCCTAAATCAATCACGATGCCTTTAAATCCACGGTCGGATATAAGCAAATTACTGCCGCGCCCCAAAGGTAAAATACGAACAACATCAGGAATCAATGGYAATGCTTCACACAATGATTTTTTATCATTGGGTTTAAAATACCATGTTGCATCACCACCGACTGCCAGCGTCGTATGATTCGCCATAGACTCATTCTGGCTAAGCTCGCCCAGCGTTTGCAATGATTGCTGCCAAGCCATTAGCTTTTCTCCCCAAGGTTGTTTTCACTTAAAGTTTGACGCAAGCGTACTGCCAGCGAGCCAATAGAGCCTGCACCCAAAAGTAGTACGATATGATCTTTATCAAGCGCATCTTTGGCGCTTATAAAAGCCGCATCCAAATCATCTGCCAATGAAACCTGACGATGACCACGGCGTAGCAAACCTTGCTGCAAAGCGTCTGATGTAGCACCTGCAATGGGTGTTTCACTGGCAGCATATACAGGCAATAAAACTAGCTCATTAGCAAGTTCAAAACAGCCTAAGAAATCTTCCATTAAGTCGCGGGTGCGGGTGTATCGATGGGGCTGAAAAATGACCGTGATATAGCGCTCAGGCCAGCATGTGCGCGCCGCATCCAGTGTTGCTAGAATCTCTTTGGGGTGATGGGCATAATCATCAACCAATACCGTGTTGTGGGTTGTGAAACATTGAAAACGGCGCTGGATGCCTGCAAAACTTTTAAAGCCTTCTTGAATGGTTTTCCAGTCAATATCCAAATCCCGCAATACAGCAATGGCAGCCAAGGCATTCTCAGCATTGTGCTGACCAGGCATGGGTAAATAGAGCTCTTGTGTTTGCACTTTATGATGTTGGGCATCATGCAGCCCGATGCTCAATGTTTGCCCGTAACCATCACTTACCGATTGAATCAGGTGAATATCAGCTTGCGGACTAGAGCCATAAGTGGTGATGGGTTTGTGCACATGCTCACGCAGGCTGGCAACATGAGGGTGCTCTTGATGCAATACAACACGCCCATAAAATGGGGTTTGATTTACAAATTGTGTGAACGCAGTCATCAGCGTTTCAAAATCGCCATAATGATCAAGGTGTTCGGGATCAATATTACTGACCACTGTGATGGTTGGGGATAAATGCAAAAATGAGCCATCGCTTTCATCGGCTTCTGCGACCAGCCAAGGACTACTACCAAGACGCGTATTGCTACCCGATGCCATCAAACGACCACCAATGACATACGTAGGATCAAGACCAGCCACTTCCATAGCATGGGCAATCATCGAGGTAATGGTTGTTTTACCATGGCTACCTGCAATCGCGATGCCCTGTTTCATGCGCATGAGTTCGGCGAGCATTTCAGCACGTGGAATAACTGGTATTTTGCGTTCGCGCGCAGCGATAAGTTCAGGGTTATCATCACTGACTGCTGATGTAACCACCACCACTTCAGCATTGCCGATATGCTCAGAAGCATGACCAATCGCAACAGGAATCCCCAAATCACGCAAACGTTGAACATTGGGGCTATCAGCAGCATCACTGCCTTGTATGTTAAAACCTTGGTTGTGCAATAATTCGGCAATACCACTCATGCCAATGCCGCCAATGCCTGTGAAGTGAATCAATTTAACGCGGGACTTCATGAAACCACCTCCAACCATGCTGCTAATACATTCAACTGGCGTTGTTTGGCATCTTGTACACGTAACTGACAGCATGCTTGATGCATATTTTGCAGTGTGTCGGTATCAAAAAGTGTGTCGGCAATCAGTGTTGCCAGTGAACCCGCATCTTGATGGGCTTGCTCTGCCAATAATGCCGCACCCTTATCACTTAAACTACGGGCATTGAATGTTTGATGTTGATCGGCGGCATGGGGTAAAGGAATGAAAATACAAGGCAACCCCACCATACTGGCTTCAGCCACAGTCATGGCACCAGCCCGCGCAATCATCAAATCACCTCGACTGTAAAAATTGGGCATATCGGAGCAAAAAGTCATCACCTCGGCAGTGATGCCTGCTTGCTGATATGTTGCGGCAATCTTAGCGCGCTGTTTTTCATCACCACCACATACGTGAAGCACATTGAAAGCTTTACCTTGGTTGTGTAGTTTTATACATGCTTGAGGAATGGTTTGATTGAGAAAGCGCGCACCTTGTGAACCGCCCAATACAAGCAGGCATGGTGGTATGTGTTGTTGCCATTGAATATCTGCAATATCAGTGCGCACAATATTGCCCGTATGCACGGTTTGCTTGGATTTTAAATGGCTTTGAGCCTCTGCAAACCCCAACATGATGCGTTTTGAAAAACGTGCCAATGTGCGATTGACCAAACCAGGCACAGCGTTTTGTTCATAAAGTACGACAGGGATACGACTAATAAGAGCTGCAATCACACCTGTTGCACTGGCATAACCACCCACACCGACAAGCAGGGTTGGGCGTTGTTTTTTCCAATGTTGGCAAATGCTATAAACAGCATGTGGCATCTCCCATAACAGTACGCGGAGCTTGTGTATCAGACCGACACCTTGCACAGCATGCATTTTTAGTAGCAACACATCTTCGCCACGTTCAGGCAATAATTTAGCCTCAAGACCACGCTCGGCACCAATAAAGCTTACATGCAGTTGTTGCCATTTTTCACGTGCAGCATCAGCCAATGCCAAAGCAGGCATCACATGCCCGCCTGTGCCGCCACCGGCAATGCAGAGTTGAGCTGTGGTATTGCTCATGCCGTCACCTCGGCAGCTTTTTTATGGCGCATGCTATTGTTTGCTTGTACAGGAAGGTGCCTATAAATGCCCAATAAAAGCCCCATTAAAATACAGTTTCCAAATAGTGCGCTACCACCATAAGAGAAAAATGGGATAGGCATGCCTTTGGTTGGAATCATGCCCATCACCGCACCGAGATTAATATAGAAGCTGATGCCAATGAGTAAGGTGCAACCTGTTGCCAATAAACGCTCAAACGTTTGCTCACAGCGCATGGCGAGTTGTAATCCGCGCATAATTAAGATGCCGAAAATAATAATTAATCCAGCAGTGCCAATAAGTCCTAACTCTTCACCCATCACAGCGGCGATAAAATCGGTAAAAGCTTCGGGTAAGTAAAAAAGCTTTTGCACACCTTGCCCCAAACCAGAGCCAGTCAGTCCGCCAGAGCCAAAAGCAATCATGGATTGTATCAATTGATAGCCACTACCAAACTGGTCTGCCCATGGATCGGTAAAGCTTAAGAGTCGTTCGACACGGTATGGTTCAGCTATCATAGCGATGATTGCAATAGGGGTTAAAATCGCTGCAATACTCGCCAAGTGGCGAAAAGGTACGCCGCCTACAAACCATAGTGTGAAACATACACTGGCAAKCAGWACAGAATTACCAAAATCGGGTTGTAACATGAGTAATATGAGTGCTATGCAAAGCATAAATAGCATGGGTGCGAGACCGCTGGAGAGTTTCTGTAGGCGGCCTGGGAAGGTACCCATATAATATGCCATGTATAAAATAATGGTGGGCTTGAGCAATTCAACAGGTTGCAGGCTCATGCCAAAAAATGAGAACCAACGGGTTGCACCATGCAGACTTTKKCCTGTAAGCARAACAGCCASCATSACCAGTAGGGCWGTGATGAGYARTGGTAAACATGCAGCTTTCCACCATGATGGATGGACACGAGAAACGCCCCACATCAATAAAAGTCCAAGCGGGATATAAATTAGCCAATGTCGGATAATTCGGAATGCATCATCATAACGGACTTCTGCAACGCTTAAACTGGCACTGCCGACCATCAGTATGCTTAACGTTAGCAATGCTATAACGCAGCCAAGAAGAATAGAATCAACAGCGGGGCGCATCAGCGTTGTTTCTCCAGATGTTGGATTGCTTTGGCAAAAGCCCGACCACGCTCCGCATAATTGGTAAATTGATCTTGGCTGGCTGCCGCAGGCGATAATAAAACAGGTAGCGTGCTTGCATGGCTGGCAGCCATCATGACAGCCCGCTCGATAGTGCCTCCGACCGTGTAGCTGATACCTGATTTTTGCAACAGTTCAATATATGCGTGTTTTTCCTTACCAATAATAATGGCATGGGACACATGGTTGCGAACGGTGTCCGATAAAGGTGTTAAATCGAGACCTTTACGCAAACCACCACAAATCCAGATGCTTTGATCAAATGAGCTGAGTGCTGCTTGTGCAGCCGCAGGGTTGGTTGCTTTGGAATCATCAAACCAATCATGCCCAGCCACATGACCAATTAAACGCAAACGATGAGGCAGACCTCGGAATGATGAAATTGCCTCACGAATCACTTTGTTGGAAACACCAAAATCAGCCGCTGCCTGTGCCGCAACAGCCAAATTGATATGCTGATGCAAACCGCGTGTGGGAATACGTTGGCAGTTAAGGCTTTGGCGATGCCCATCTTGATGCCAAAACAATGTGTGTTGTTTATCCTTGCTTACAATGCCAGCAGCCAGTGTTTCAATGGCGGGATGGCTCTCTGCCAGCAGCCCAAAACGATGGACTTGCACACCTCGCTCGCATAACTGCTCGCTTAAATCATCCCAGCGTTCACCCACGGGTAGCATGGCAGTATCTCCCGCAGTTTGGTGGGTGAAAAGACGTAGTTTTGCGGCCAAATAAGCTTCTTTATCAACATGCATATCAGCATGATCAGATTGAATGTTAAGCAATACTGCCCAATGCGGGTGAATATGATTGCAACGCTCTAACTGAAAACTGGAAAGCTCCAAGGCGATACGGCTAGGCAAGATGTCTTGACCAATAAGATCGAGCATGGGTGTACCAATATTACCACCCGTCTCACAGCCACCAGGCAGTGTCTCTAACAATGTTTGTATGACTTGAGTGGTGGTTGTTTTGCCATTGGTTCCTGTAATGGCAATCAATGGTACCTTACAATGTTCCAAAAATAATCCCAAATCACCCTGCATAGGAATGCCCGCATGACGCGTTTCTTGCAAAGCTGGTTTTTCCCAATGAATGCCAGGGCTAACCCAGATATAATCAAATGTTTGCAGCGCTTTGCTATCTAGCACACCGCTATGCAATGGGATGCTTAAGCTATCTGGAAGTGCAGCGATATTTTCATCAAAGGCTTCGCATAAGATGCCTTGGCGCAATAGGAAATGGGCGATGGATATACCTGTTTTTCCCATGCCGATGATGGCGTGTTTTTGTGGGTTTTCTGTTGTCATAATCTTAGCGAATCTTCAAGGTGGCAAGAGCCACCAAGGCCAACAGGAATGAAATAATCCAAAAACGCACAATCACCTTAGGCTCAGGCCAGCCTTTGAGCTCATAATGATGATGAATCGGGGCCATGCGAAAAACCCGTTTGCCCGTTAACTTAAAGCTGGCAACCTGTACGATGACAGACACCGCTTCCAAGACAAACAAACCGCCTGCAATAGCCAATAGGAATTGTTGGTGTACAGCACAAGCCACAAACCCCAAAGCGCCACCCAATGCCAAAGATCCCACATCGCCCATAAAGACTTGTGCGGGATAGGTGTTAAACCATAAAAACCCCAAACAAGCGCCCATGATAGCACCGCAGAAGATGGTTAATTCGCCTGCGCCAGGAACATAGGGGATTAATAGATACTCAGAGAAGTGAGCATGACCAGCAAGGTATACAATGACTGCCAAAGCCATGGCTGTCATAAAGGTTGGTGTGATAGCCAAGCCATCCAAGCCATCGGTTAAATTAACTGCATTGGATGTGCCAATAAGTACAAAAATAACGAATAAGATATACCAGTAACCCATATCCCACTGCACAGCGAAGAAAGGAATATCAACAATAGAGGCAGTGCTTTGCATGAGTCCGATGGCGGCAATGCCAGCGAATAAAAGTTGTAATAATAATTTCCAGCGACCAGCCAGACCTTTGCTGTTTTGCTTGCTTAATTTGAGGTAATCATCCAGTCCGCCGATAAGTCCAAAACCCAAAGTAACCAATAGTGCCAACCAGATGAAATGGTTGTTTAAGTCAGCCCATAACAGTGTGGAAATAGTTAAACTAAACAGAATAAGTAGCCCACCCATGGTTGGCGTACCTTGTTTGGATAAATGGCTTTGAGGCCCATCATCGCGGATGGGTTGACCTTGACCTTGTAAATCTTTCATCCAACGAATGAAGGCAGGTCCTACAACCCAGCAAATAACCAATGAGGTAACCAGCGCCCCGACAGTGCGAACGGTGATGTATTGAAATAGGTTAAGGAATGAGTAATCCTCAATTAACGGAACAAGAAGGTTATATAACATGGGTGTCTCCTTGTTTTGCAAGCAGGCTCACAACTTGGTCAAGTTGCATGCTATGCGATGCTTTGATAAGTATGGTATCTTGGGCTGTAAACATAGATTGATGCTTGTTTAACCATGCGAGCAAGGCATCAATACTTGCAAACCATTGGGATGTTGGATGTTGTTGGTGCAGTGCGTACATATGCGTGCCAACCAGTATCAGCATATCAATATGTGACACATCGAGTTGTTTGTGTGCATGCTCTGCATCATCACCCAACTCAGCCATATCACCAATCATGGCGATGCGACGCTTTGGCATGGCTGCCAATGTATGCAGTGCGGCTTGCATGGAAACAGGATTGGCATTGTAGCTGTCATCCAAAATAGTACAGTCATTGATGCCAGAAATACTTTGCAAGCGCCCTTGCACAGGCTGCCATGATGCCAATATATCGGCTAATTTCATAAGGCTGACATGACGCTTTTGTTGTTGCAGATATTGCATGGCAATAGAGGCAACAAAAGCCATGTTAGAGCCCCAATGCGGTGCAGGAAGTGCTAACAATAAGGACGCAGACTCATCGTGATAACGCAATAGCAACTGGTTGCCTTGTAGCTCCCAGTCAACAAAGCTTTCTATGTAATGATGTTGAATGTTTTGCAATTGTTTGCGCACACCTTCGCCCAGAGCGCACCAGCCTTGTGGACGTAGATGTTTTAACAATAGGGATTTTTCATAAGCAACACCGTGCAAGCCGCCCAAGCCTTCGGCATGGGCACTGGTAATGCCAGTTAATATAGCAATATCAGGCTGCACGATTTCAGAAAGCCGTTGCATCTCGCCAATTTCACTAATGCCGCATTCAATCAATGCAACCTCTGCATCTTGGTCAATGCCCAAAAGAGTCATGGGTGCGCCAATTAGGTTGTTTAAATTGGCATGGGTTGCTGTTGTTTTTATACCCAATGCTTTGAATGTGTGTGCCAACATCGAACGGATAGTCGTCTTACCATAAGAGCCTGTGATGGCAATGACAGTTGTGTTGGTTAATTTTTTTCTCCAAGCATGGGCAATATCACCCAGTGCAAGCAAGGTGTCGGARACTTCTAATTGCGGCGTTTTCAAATCAGCCCAAGCCTGAATACCTTGCTCATCGCCAATGAGAGCGCTGGCTTTATTTGCAACTTTCGGAGCGAATAGATGACCATCAAAATGAGGGCCGCGCAGGGCAAGAAAAGCATCGTTTTGTTTAAAATGACGGGAATCAGTTTGAATATACTCGACTTGAATATGCTCGATTTGATCAGGCATCATATTAAGCCATTGACCACGCGTGGCGCTCTGAATATCTAAGCCGCTTAAATACATGAGGCTTGCTCCGCATTTTTTTGATGCAGTAAATGACGCGCACATGCCATATCACTCCATGGTAAACGCTCACCTTGAACATCCATGTAGGCTTCATGACCTTTTCCCGCGATTATCAACGTGTCATCGCTATTCATGCTAGCGATAGCATCAGCAATAGCTTGTTCACGGTTAAGTTTTAAGTGAACTTCTAAGGGGTAAGGACGGGCAATGCCTTCTTCTATTTCTGAGGCAATAATTTCTGGACGTTCATGGCGTGGATTATCGGATGTAATCCATAACACATCTGCGAATTCAGCGGCGACACGACCCATTGCTGGACGCTTCTCTCTATCACGTTCTCCGCCACAACCGAATACCAGCAACAAACGCCCGCGTGTGATGGGGCGAATACTTTCCAAGCAAGCTTGCAATGCTTCGGCTGTGTGTGCGTAATCGATAAACACCTGCCAAGCCCCAGCTTCCACAGGCTGCATACGCCCTGGAGGGGCTGTAACACCGCATAATACATGCGCAATTTCTTGCAAGTCGAATTTGTAATGGCTATGTAATACCTGTGCGACAGCGGCAATATTTTCGGCATGGAAGCGGCCAATAGGAATGTCGTCTACAACCACTTCTTCACCTTGATATGCCAAGCGCAACAAGCCTGGAAGCTCTTGCTCCCAAGTGAGCATATCTACTTCTGTATTGCCTTGGTATAAACCATGAGCATAGGCATGTCGTTTGAAATCAGCCTTCATAAGGCGCTGGTTAATGTTTGTTTGGTCATGATTATAAACAACCGTTCCACCATGCTTGCCCGTATGGCAAATAAAGCGGCTCTTTAATGACGCATAAGCTTCGAAACCACCATGATCTTGCAAATGATCATGACCTAAGGTTGTCCACACGCCAACGTCAAAGTGTAGACCCGCAACACGTTGTTGTTCTATGCCATGCGATGAAACTTCCATGACCAGTGCTGGAATGTGCTGTTTATCCGCAGCGGATAATAGGTGGTGCAAAGTTAGCATGGATGGAGTGGTGTTGCCCAAATCATAAATATTCTCATGATCTTTTACCCAGCCCAATGTGCCAGAAGACCATGCAGAACCATATTTCTTTGCTAAGGCTTCACGTAAAATCCATGCAACACTGGTTTTGCCATCTGTGCCTGTAATACCGAGGCATTGGGTTTTACTTTTTTCTGTTTGAAAGTAACGGCGCAGAAAAAGACCTGCTTCATCCATATTGGATAAGTACAGGCATGGCATACTGCTATCCATATAATCATTGCCGATATAAATGATGCTGCTGGCACCTGCGGCAATAGCATGTTGGATATAATCGCGACTTTGAGTCGCGGTGCGTGGCATACATAAAAAAGTGTCGCCTTGTGCCATTGCGCGAGAATCATCACAAATATTTTGAATGAGACTGTCTGCCCCTGAAAAATCATAACCCAGAGAGCTGAAGCTTTGCACGCTGGGTTGACTCATGGTCTTGAGGTATTGCATAGGCTTATTCATTGAGCCAGACCTCAATATCAGAGCCTGCGGATAAGGCAGTAAGTGGGTGGGGTGATTGACGTGTTACCCATCCAGAGCCATGACTAAGCAAAGCATAACCTTGTTGTTCTGCCTGTTGGAAAGCTTGTCGTAATGATAAGCCCATCAAATGAGGTGCAACACCTGATGTGGAGACGGTGTTGGGTGTGGCGAAGGTTTGTTGAACTTGCCAATCAGTTGAGGCTTGTATCTTTGGTAGTACACCAAGGTATGGCAATGCGGTGGCAGCAATCTCGCGAAAAACAGGTGCGGCGACCACCCCACCATAAATGGATTTTTGCGGTTCATCAATGACAACCACAATAACAATTTTTGGGTCTTCGGCGGGGGCAAAACCAGCAAATACGGCTGTAAACTTATCCTTGGAATACGAACCTTGGTTGTTTGCTTTTTGAGCAGTGCCTGTTTTTCCTGCTACATCATAGCCCGCAGGAACGGCGCGTTGCCCTGTGCCCCCTATGCTCGTTGCCGCGATAAGCATTTGTGTGACAGCTTGGCTTGTTTCGACTGAAAAAACCTGCACGCCTTGGCTCTCTTGATTCGATAATATGAGGCGGGGTGTGAGTTTAATACCATGATTTGCCAAAACGCTAAATGCCGCTGCGAGTTGCAACGGCGTAGTGGCGATACCTTGTCCAAAGGCTATGTTGGCAGTTTCTACGACCCCCCATTTTCTTGGCGGGAGAAGAATTCCTGGTGACTCACCACCCAAACCTATGCCTGTACGCTGCCCAAAACCTAAGGATGATAAATGCCCGCCTAACTGTGCCGCACCAATGTTTAGTGCTATTTTGGCAGCACCAATATTACTTGATTTTGCAATAACACCTGTCAAATCAAGCCAGCCTTCGGAATGATCGTCATGAATGGTATAATCAGCCACCTGGAAATCGCCATTTTCACAAAATACAAGGCTATTTACCTGCCATTTTTTCGAATCAATGGCTGTGGCGATGGTAAAAGGTTTCATCGTTGAGCCTGGCTCAAACATGTCTGTAATTGCGCGATTTCGCCATTGGCGGGGTTTATAGCGAGTGAAGCTATTGGGGTTGAATCCAGGCCAGCTTGCCATGGCTAATAGATCGCCATTTTTTGGATTTATAACAACAACCGAACCACCTTTGGCATGTTGTTTATGAATAGCTTCGGTCAAGGCTGCATAAGCGATACTTTGAATGTTGCTATCAAGGGTTAATGTTAATGTATCACCCATGTGTGGTTTTTTTAACCACACACCGCCAGGCAAGGACTGACCGTGGGCATCACGCTGCACAAGACGCATCCCTGGCTGACCTTGCAGATGTTCATCCATGCTGCGTTCAATGCCTTCAAGCCCATGCCCATCAATACCAACAAAACCCAAAATATGCCCAGTTTCCGGGCCCAGTGGGTGATAACGTCGCCATTCACTTTCTTGACGCACACCTGGAATATTTAAGGCTGCTACACGTGCTGCAATTGCAGGCGAAGTTTGGCGCGCCAGCCATGTGAAACCTTTGCGGTTTTTAATTTTCCTTTGTAATTGACGCAATGGTATTTCAAGGGCTTTTGCCAATGATTTCAAGTCTTTTAAAGGAATCTCTTCCACCAAAGCACCAATGGATGGYACTTCAATRCTTTTGGATAGAATGCGACCATGGCGATCAACAATCGTTCCRCGTGGCGCGGCAACAKCATACTGGTGAAAGTGYTGAYGGGAGGCRCGGGCTTTYARTTCATCRCCTTGTAAYAYATGCAAATCAACAGCACGRATRAGCARCATMGCCAAGCCAAGTGCCATCAAACCAATCACAAACTCCATGCGGCGGCGTGTATGGATAGCATGCTGTTTCTGTATGTTGCTCATGGCTGTAAGACCTGCATGGGRCGTGGCGCTTGCATRCCAAGYTCACGGTGYGCAAGTTGACGCAGRCGATTTGGGCTAGATAGGCTGGCATACTCCAGCCSAAGCCCTTGAATMYTTTCCTGCTGCTTGCTTATGTCTTGCTGTAGAGAYGAGGCGCGTTGCGATGTTTCAATGCGCAGATGCGATARCCAGACTTGTGTGGCAGCCAATATACTGATGGATAGAAAGAGCGTGGTATAAAGCAAACGTGYRCTCATGACTCAGRCTCAGGCAAACGYTCTGCAATCCGCARCATGGCGGARCGACTRCGYGGGTTCTTTTCCAATTCAKCMTCACTGGCGCGAATKGGTTTTTTTTGYACCCAACGCATGGAYGGWASCTTTCCACAAATRCACATGGGAAACTCTCTCGGRCAGGYGCAYGGRTTYACCTCTGCYTCAATCAGATCRCGAACACGRCGRTCTTCACCWGAGTGAAATGAAATAACAGCAAGGCGACCCAGTGGCGCAAGGCAATGCATGGCGGCTTTAATAGCGGTGTCTATTTGCCCATATTCGTCATTCACCCAGATGCGTAAGGCTTGARAGGTGCGTGTTGCTGGATGGGTGGAGCCATGGCGTGTTTTAGGGGGTACGGCATGAAAGCAGATATTTTCCAATTCACGGGTTGTATTGAGGGTATTTTTTTGCACCTCTTTGAGTATGGCGCGTGCAATACGACCCGCAAAACGCTCATCACCAAAGGAGCGAATAATATGCGCGAGATCCTTTTCTGAAACTTTTTTCAAGCGTTCAGAAACAGGTTGTTCTACATTTGGATTCATGCGCATATCAAGCGGGCCATCATGTTGGAATGAAAAACCACGCTCTGCTTGATCCACTTGTGGTGAGGAGATGCCAAGATCAAAGCCAATACCACAAATATTGGGTTCACCCGCTGCCAAAATAGCCTCTTCCAAACCTGCAAAATCACTATGCACAATCTGAAAGCGAGAATCTTTTTCAGCTAGAATATTGGCTGCCGCGATAGCTTGTGGATCGCGATCCAGCGCCAATAAACTAGCCTTGTCTGAAAGACGCTCTAGCAGCATGCGCGCATGACCACCACGTCCGAATGTTGCATCAACATAGTGACCGTCAGGGTCGGTAAGCAATGCATCAATGAAAGAGGAGGCAAGAACGGGGATGTGTTCTTGGGGTTGCATGTTAGATGCCCAACTGCTCAAGCGTATCGGGATCGATGGCATCATCCTCTATTTCAAGCTGCCATAGTTGAGCGTCCCAAATTTCAACGGTGTTTGACGAACCTGCGAACTGCACTGATTTGGACAGGTTTGCATGTTCACGCAATGATTGCGGCAACAGCACGCGCCCTTGTTTATCAACGCTRCATTCAATTGCYGAGCTAACCACACGRCGTTGAATGCGGCGTAASGTAGGRTTGGAGGATGGAATAAGRTTTAATTTATCCAAGAATGCCTGCCATTCCATCATSGGGTAAACACGCARRCACGCATCGCGAATATCTCTGGTAATAACCATGCGATCRTCATCGTAATCTTTGCGCAATGCATCACGGAAGGCMGCAGGCACATTAACCCGACCTTTGTTATCCATTGTATTYGCATAATTACCRATAAACATGGTTGCCGCYANYCTCCCGYGTGAATMTTACCCACACTTACCCACTTGCCGACAATATCGACCATATTTTTATATATGTCAATGCTATTTATACAATATTCACCATATATTTCATAGCTTTATGATAAATCATTTTAATTATTAAGGGTTTGCTGGTTTTGTGAATGGAGTGCTTTGTAGAAGTTATGTAACCCATTGTTATATATATGATAGTATGGATTTCAGAGTTGAATTAGATAAAGTGGGGGAAGGTGGGTTATTTTTTATTYAATGGCTATTTTGAAYGTKTTTGTGAWGCTTGTAGTTGTTTTTCTGCGCGTTCGAGATCTTCYGGGGTATCAACACCCAAGCAGTGAAAGTCGCCAATGGAGACGGCAATGGTGTATCCATGGTGTAAGACGCGCAATTGTTCTAACTGCTCAGAGTCACCACTTTCGCACTCTTGTAAGTCCTTATAATGAAGTAGGAATTTCTTTGTGTAGGCATACAGACCAACGTGTTGTAAGGGTGTGGATGATTCTGCTTTACGTGGAAATGGTATGGGGGCACGGCTGAAATACATAGCATGGTTTTTGGCGTTGCAAACAACCTTGACGACATTGGGGTCGTGTAAATCGGCATCGCGCAACAAAGGGTGGGCAAGCGTTGCCATTTCAAGCTGTGGGTTATGAATAAAAGGCTGAATAACCGACTGAATGGCAAGCGGATCAATCAAAGGTTCATCGCCTTGAACATTCACAACAATATCACAATCCATATCCTGCACGGCTTCTGCCAAGCGTTCACTGCCGCTGTTATGCTCCGTATGGCTCATGAAAACATCGCAATCAGCAGCGCGCGCCACCGCAGCAATGCGTTCATCATCGGTGGCGACAAACACATGACCAATATTGGCTTGTTTGGCACGCTCAATCACATGTACAATCATTGCTTTACCTGCCAAATCTGCAAGTGGCTTGCCTGGAAAACGTGTGGACGCAAAACGCGCTGGAATGCCGACGGCAATGTTTATGTTGGTGCTAGGTGTTTGCGACATCGTCTAATATGCCTTGATTTCTTGCCAGTTGGCAGTCGCAGTGCCCACCTTGCCAACTACAACGCCCGCAGCTTTGTTGGCTGTCTGTGCTGCAAGTAGTGGGGAGTCTCCATGACACAAACAGGTGGTAAACACAGCAATGACTGTATCACCAGCCCCTGTAACATCGAAAACATCACGTGCTGCTGTGGGAATATGATGACAAATATCGCCATCAAACAAAGTCATACCGCGTTCAGAGCGTGTGATGAGTGCGTATTTCAATCCTAAGTCACGATGAAGTTTGCGGGCAATGCTTTCTACATGTTTATCTTCATTGATGCTGTCCATATCAGCCATGGCAGCAGCTTCGTGCAAGTTAGGGGTGATAAATGTTGCGCCACGGTAAGCATCGGTATGGGCGGGTTTTGGGTCAACGGCAATAATTTTATCCGCCAACGATGGAATCAACAGTTTTAGAAATTCAGGGGTCAATACACCTTTGGCATAATCGGAAAGGATGATTGCTTTTGCATGCGAAAGTTGCGCTTTTAAATGTTCGAGTAAGCTGGCATGCATACCTTCGCGCAATGGCGTTGTCCATTCTTTATCAAAGCGCACAACCTGTTGATGGCGTGCAATGACGCGGGTTTTGATGGCAGTGGGGCGACCGTTCTTTTTGGTTAGAACACCTTTGTGGGCGGCATTAAGTTCTGCCAAGCGTTTGTGAACCCATATGCCTGGTTCATCATCACCCACGACACCAAACATGGCTGATTTTTGCTCCAGTGCATGTAGGTTGCGAATAACATTGGCAGAACCGCCAAGCCTGCGTTCGACTTTTTCAACATGCACTACGGGTACAGGTGCTTCTGGAGAAATGCGAGATACATCACCAAGTACAAACTCATCAACAATGATGTCGCCAATAACCAAGATCATGGTTTAAAACGCCCTTCTAATTCTTTCACAAAACGATTGGCTTGCATGTATTCTTTGGCATAGGAGCCAAGCTTGATGATACGGCGCAATAAATAATCGGCGCGTAAATTGTAGGTTAGCCAGTTGTAGCGAAAAATAGCATCGTGGCTATGTTTTGCTGCACTTGCATCGAAGTTGATGGTATCAGGAATATCACTCTTTTTGAAAAGAATTTGAATGTCGGGGTTGTCATTATTGGTGAATGTTTGAACCACTTCAAAACCAGCAGCTTTGGCGATATTTATAAGGGTATGATGGGTAAAGTTATAGGTGTGGGCAAAGTGAAACAATCGACCAAACGTGGCAAATGGGGCAGCGACATTGGGGCATTCGATATACAATAAACCATCATCTTTGAGTAAACCACGCATGTGGGTTAATGCACGTTTGGRGGAAACAAAATGTTCAATGACATGGATTAACAATACAACATCGCGTGCATGGTCTGCTTCAAGATCGTATAAATTGATATTTTCTACACTGGCATGCAATACACCACGGGTATAGCTGTTGAAATCGGTGTTCGGCTCAATGCCAGATGCTTGAAAGTTTGCTGCTTCAAATGATTTGACCGTGCAGCCAATGCCAGCGCCCACTTCAAATATGTTGGATTTTTCAGGAATGAATGATGCTATTTGTTTAAGAATACGTTGCCCATTGTTCCAAGCGCGCATAATACGGCGCGGTGATGGTTTGCACTCACCATGATAATCACGGCGATAATCATTGGCATAATAGGCGGAAATTTCATCTTCACTGGGCATAGGCACATGCATAACCAAACCACAGCTTTGGCACAAACCTGTTTTTAAAGGTTTGTTGTGACGGTCATATTCAGAAATAATTTCGAAGCTTGATCCGCCGCAAAGGTCACATGTTTGATGCATAGGTGTAGTCAAAAAAAACTCCTTCAAATCTTCTTCTTGAGACCGCTGCACCATGCCCCTTTTGGGCTGCATATGCGTTAAAAGAAGGTGTAAAATCCTCATTTGCAGTAGCAAACTGCGGTTTTATCTCTACTTTTGCCTTTACTCGCTCCAAAATGCGCTATGGTGCAGAGGCCTCTCTTGAATGGGGTATCGCCAAGTCTGCCAGCCTTAGCGCTTGGCGGCGAGTTTTCTGCGTGCGACAACTTCGGTTTTAAGTTGCCCGCAAGCCGCAGAAATATCGCGCCCCTTTGATTCGCGTACCACAGCAGTAAAACCAGCTTGTTTTAATTCGGCACGGAAAGCTTCGACATGGCTGCGTTCTGGGCGTTGCCATGCACTACCTGGAAACGGGTTAAAGGGTAACAAGTTGATGGTGCTTGCCATGCCATCAAGAAGTTTAATAAGGCGTTTGGCATCTTCGAGGCTGTCGTTGATGCCGCCAAGCAATACATATTCAACAAGAATGCGTTTGCGCCCGTGTTTATTGATATAAGCATGCATGGCTTTCAAAAGCTCTTGTAGTGGGTATTTCTGGTTAATCGGCATGATATGACTGCGTATTTCGTCGGTTGTGGCATTAAGCGACACCGCCAACGAACATGGCAACTCATCTTCAATCATGCGATAAATAGCAGGTACAAGCCCTGCCGTGGATAGGGTCACACGGCGTGGAGAGAATGCCATGCCTTTGATGTCGGTCACCATGCGAACAAAATCAGCGACAGCATCATAGTTATGCAAAGGCTCACCCATACCCATCAAAACAAGGTTGGTCACAGGCTGCCCCATAAGGTGCCTCGCAGTGAAAACCTGCGACATGATTTCTGCGGTGCTTAAGTTGCGTGTCAGTCCAGCCGTGGCAGTGAGGCAAAACTTGCAACCAATCGCACAGCCAACTTGTGTGGAAACACATTGTGTGAGTCTGCCCGATGCAGGAATAAGTACACTCTCAATTTCTTTACCATCGGGCATGCGAAGTAATATTTTACGGGTGCCATCATCAGCTTGTTGGTTGGCAACAATTGTTGGCTCAAATAAACGTACATGTTGATCAAGGTATGTGCGCAATGTCTGAGGTAGTTCGGGCATGGCATGCCAATCAGTGATGCCACGACGGAAAATATAAGCATTGAGCGTTTCAGCATGGACATCTTTTACACCTGCACCACGACATAAATGTAATAATGCCTGTGCATTCATACCTGTAAGGTAAGGGCGATGATCCAGCGTGTTTTTCGAATTGTTTTGCATGTGTTTAAAGAAATGACCGAGGGATTACCCCGGTCATGGGAAATTTATAGACCGTATTTGGCCTTGTTTGCAGCCACATCTTCGGCTGATGGCGGGGTATCTTCTTCTACTTCTGCCAAATCAAAGGCATCACGATCCGTATCGCATAATTCATTCAAAGCAATATCGGACTCAAAGACTTCTGGCACATCTTCTTCAGGGTAAATGGCTTCCCAAGGACACTCGGGCTCGCAAACAGCGCAATCAATGCACTCTTCTGGTGAAATCAATAACATGTTTGGTGTTTCTTCACTGACATCTTTGGGTTGATAAAAACAATCAACAGGGCATACCGCAACGCATGCAGTATCTACGCAATCTTTACAAAGTTGGGTGACAACAAAAGCCATGGTGATACCTCTTATATTCAGAAATTCCGCGAAGCATAGACGAGTGCCAAAACAAAATCACCTGTAAGCATTCATTGCATGTTTTAATTTGTGCAAAGTTGCTTTGAAAAGTGCGCGCGAGAAGTTCTACTTTAGATATAGATGGTAGTGGTGTGTTGGGCTTTTAATATCGATTAAAGTTTGAGGCTCCAAACCTTCTTGGATGAGTTTTTCACGCATGGCAGGTAAATCAATATGGGCATCACGAAGATGCTCATGGATATGTTCGGGCATGAGATTTTCGAGCTGCAGGGCGTTCTCTGCGGGCAAGCTGATGTGTATTGGGTCTTTATCTTGACGCTCGATATGAACATGCAGCTCTTTGGCAGAGCCTTTGTACACAGGCGCACTTGTCAGAGGCTTATTGCCAAGTTGCCAGTGCATGCTTTCTTCAATGACTTGGGTTTTGACAGCTTGTTTGAGCAGTGGCCACCAAGCCAGTTGTACGTTAAGTGTTTCAAGTTGTGTGGCGAGCCCTTGGAAAATGCGAATTAAAAGAAACAAATCGGCAGGGGCAGCAGAGCGGAACCACCAGCGTTGATCATCCAACAAATCAGCAACCGCATTGCTTAAGTTCCATGTGGAGACATCAAATGGGGATTCTTTTATAAAGGGTTGGAACAAAAGTTGTAGCAATTGCGGCAGCTTACTTTTGATGGGTTTGAGCTTTTCCGCATTGAAACCCAAAGCAACAAAAGCATCAAGTAAGCTAATATCGCACGCACCACGGCTATTGAGAATTAACTTTAATAAAGCCAAACGCCGTGTTTTTTCAATATGAATCATACAGCCAAAATCCAATAGCGTGGTTTGAGGTTTGCTATCATGGTATTGGAAAAACATATTACCAGGGTGTGGGTCACCATGCACAAGTCCAAACTCAAAAAGGCTTTGGAACATGGTTTGCATTAAAGTGCGTGCTATATATAAACGGGCAGGCAAAGACCAAGTAGCCGCTTCCGATAGACGAGAGCCCTCAGCCCATTCCTGCACCAATATATTTTGGCGGCACAATACAGGGAAAACATGTGGGATATGCAAGCCTTCAACATGCATGGTTGAGGAAAATTTCAGTTGTTGTTTCATTTCGTGCAGGTAATCCAATTCATCGTTGAGCGTGTCTTTCAGCGTGGTTTTGTAGCTATCCAAATCAAATGCCCATGTTTTGATGGGGCCACCAGCAGGCAATAAACCTGCAAGTTTCATCTCTGCATCAATGGCTGCTGCAATGTTTGGGTATTGAACTTTTATGGCGACACATTGTTTGTCATTTAGGCGGGCGCGATGGACTTGCCCGAGTGATGCGGCGGCACGGCTTTCTTCAATATCGCTTAATATAAACCGTAAAGGTTGTTGCCATGTTTGYTCAAGGATGGGGGTGATGTGYKTYAATGGCCATGGCTCCACRCCYGTGGTGAGYTTTGCATAGGCACTGTCATCATCCATGCCWGCCAAGAATTGCCCRACTTTCATGGGTAGACCACGTGAGCCAGCCAGYAATTCAGATAATGCATGGCGCGCTGCTTGTTGGGTATGYTSGCTTTCAGCTTTGCGAATRCGCCGTACAGCCCAAGCCATRCGAAGYAAACGCATGCCGCGCCGAAGAATATTTAGCATGCTTCGGGCTTCGTAGATTGTGAGGTTAAATGTGGCTTATCTTGAGCGTAAATGCGCTGACCCACGTTTAAATAAAAGTGGCTGCTTTGCATATTGACTTGACGTTCACCAAAATAATCAATGTAGTTGGAAGTCCAATGATGCCAAATCTTTTCAGGCTTATCATGCCATTGCCATGAACAGTCACAAAGCTGTTCAAATAAAACCATAARATCTTCTGAAACAGGGCTGTTGATATTGCATTGGTATAAGGGTTCTTTTTCACCATCGCGATAAGGATCTACATACAAACGTACCCGTGATAATGCCTGTGTTTGACCATCTACAATGGGGCAATCAAAGATGATGTCAAAGCGTTCGCGCCCGCGTGGGTTGTCTTTTACTTTGCAGCCAAAACTTAAGGTTGCCGACTCGTAGATACTACCGCCTTCGGTATATTCTGATATAAAAACAAAACCCATCAATCGTTCAGATTCATCTAAAATATTTTGCATAAATGCCAAAGCATCATCTGGAATATCAGGCAAGCTTTGCAGGGTTTGCTCTGTATGTTGAATCAAAGACATATCATCAGCCGCATGCAGCTTGAAGCTTTGGAAGGTTGTTAGGCCGTATTTGTTCCAGGCACGAGACCAACCCATCTTCCGTGCTTGACGATAGGATTCTAATATATTCATTAAAAAGCAGAGAATACGAGGGGGGCGATCTTGTTTGTTTAAACTTTGTAGTGTTTGCTGGTACATGCTTTCATCGGTGATAGGAGGTTGCGTCATTGCCAAATTATCTATCTGTATGGGGTGAGGTTCAAGCATTACATTCTATGATGTATACAGATGCCTTAGAGTGCTAGTATTGCGGCATGCCAYCGACTCTACAATTTTCGCCATTTGTGCATTTGCATAATCATTCTGATTTTTCACTTTTATCAGGTATGAGTAGTGTGAAAGAGCTTATTCAATCAGCGGCGCAGTTGCGTCAGCCTGCCGTAGCCTTGACAGATTATGGCAATTTATTTGGTGCAATTACTTTTTATTCACAAGCGCTGGATGCAGGTGTGAAGCCTATTATGGGTTGCGAGCTGTTTGTATGTGATGATCATCAAAAGCGCGTGTCGGAAGGGCCACGTGGGCCACGTTATGCGCAAATTGTTTTATTGGCGCGCAACAATGAAGGCTGGAAAAACCTTCTAAAGTTGGTGTCCATTGGTTATTTGGATGGTTTTTATTATAAACCTCGTATTGATAAGGCTTTGTTGCGCCAATAYGGYAAAGGYYTGATTGCACTATCCAGTGGTTCYGAAGGTGAAATYGARMGKYTWYTRMRAAAAGGYGATGAGSAWGGTGCGCGKGYKATGGCAYTGGARTATCRRGMRATATTYAATCAGGAAGAMGGYGARKCYCCYTGYTTYTTTATTGAAYTRCAGRAYCATGSCWCTTCTGCGCARCGSRYATTAAATGAGAAGYTAATYGAGCTRGCTTATAGYTTGGATATTCCRTTGGTGGCKAGYAACAACAGCCACTTTATTCARCGKGATGAYTTTGAGGCTTTTGAAGCCATGCTTGCTTTGCGTGATAACCGCACACTCGATGATGTGGAGCATGGTTTTAATCAGGAGTGTTGTTTTAAATCGTATGAAGATATGGCGCAGTTGTTTGAAGATGTGCCTGAAGCGATTGCCAACACCCTGCATATTGCCAAGCGTTGTAATGTAGATTTGCAATTTGGGCAATACAAACTACCTGATTTCCAAACACCAGACGGCATGGACTTGGCAGCGTATATGCGCCAACAGGCTGGTGATGGTTTGGATATTCGCTGGCCAGCTATTCTTGCTGGCAAGCCCGATGCAGAGCGTACTGAATACGAAGCTAGGTTGAAATTTGAATTGGATATTATCAATCAAATGGGGTTCCCTGGATATTTCCTCATCGTTGCTGATTTTATTCAATGGTCAAAAGATCAGGGGATTCCTGTCGGGCCAGGGCGTGGGTCAGGGGCAGGCTCGTTGGTAGCGTATTGCATGTTAATTACCGACTTGGATCCGATTAAATATGGTCTTTTATTTGAGCGTTTCCTGAATCCAGAGCGTGTTTCCATGCCCGATTTTGATATTGATTTCTGTATGACTCGGCGTGAAGAAGCGATTCGTTATGTAACGAAAAAATATGGCGAGGAGAAAGTGTCTCAGATTATCACCTTCGGCGCGATGAAAGCCAAAGCGGTGATTCGTGATGTTGGACGTGTATTGGATATGGAATTGGGCAAGGTGAATATGATTGCCAAGCTTATTCCAGATGAATTGAAAATGACYTTGGCAAAAGCYGTGGAAGCAGAAAAGAGGCTTGCCAARCTTATTGATGAGGATGATGAMGTCGCRCGYTTGTTTGATTTGGCATACAAACTTGAAGGCAAACATCGCAACGCAGGCACGCATGCAGCAGGTGTGGTGATTGGTAAGGATGCCTTGGTGGAAAATGCACCGCTTTTCAAAATTACAGGCGCAGAATCCAAGGTTGTACAATGGGATATGGGTAACTCCGAAAAAATGGGCTTGATTAAGTTCGATTTCCTTGGGCTTAAAACACTCACCGTGATTGACTTGGCTTGCCGCTTGGTGCGCAAGCAAAAGGGCGATGAAGATTTCGATATCACCACGATTTCAATGTATGATAAGGCTAGTTTCAAACTGATGCAGCGCGGTCAAACCAAAGCTGTGTTTCAAGTAGAGTCGCAAGGTATGCGTGAGCTGCTTACCGAGCTAAAACCTGATTGTTTTGAAGATATTATTGCACTTGTGGCTTTGTATCGACCAGGGCCTATGGAATCGGGTATGGTTGGTACGTATGTGGAATGCAAACATGGTCGCCAAGAAATTGTGTATCCATTGCCACAATTAGAGCCCATCTTAAAAGAAACCAATGGGGTGATTTTGTATCAGGAACAAGTGATGCAAATTGCACAGGTGTTGGGCGGTTATAGTTTGGGTCAGGCGGATATGTTGCGCCGTGCCATGGGCAAGAAAAAAGCTGAAGAAATGGCAGAGCAGCGCAAGATTTTTATGGCAGGCTCTGAGAAACAAGGCGTTCCAGCCGATAAAGCAGAACATGTATTTGATTTGATGGARAARTTTGCAGGTTATGGYTTTAATAAATCRCATTCGGCRGCMTATGCSYTGATTTGTTATCAAACRGCCTATTTAAAAGCGCATTTTCCACAAGCATTTATGGCGGCGACTTTATCTTGTGATATGGGGAATACCGATAAAGTCGCGATTTTGGTTGCGGATTGTGCAGAGATGGATTTGGAAATGTTGCCGCCTGATGTGAATGCTTCGGACTGGGAGTTTGTGCCAGAAGGTGAWKCSATTCGTTTTGGTATGGGKGCMATCAAAGGTGTGGGYGARGCKGCGATTCGCAGCTTGGTAGAAGCTAGAAAAGCAGGTGATATATTCACTTCCTTTGAAGATATGGTGATGCGTTTGCCTGCCAAAACACTGAACAAACGTGTGTGCGAGGCACTGGTCAAGGCTGGGGCGATGCAGGGTATGATTCCGCATATGCGTTCGGGCTTGGAAGGCATGAGTGCTGCGTTGGATGAAGCGTCTCGGCGTAGGCATGATCGTTTGGCGAATCAGGTGGGGTTATTTGGGGTCGCTGAGCCGAGCAAAGATGGCAATGATTTGTTTCCATGGTTAGAGGTTTGGGATGAGCGTGAATGTTTGCAAGCAGAGCGCGAAGTGCTGGGCTTTTATTTGACAGGGCACCCTCTGGAAAGTTATCTGCATCAAGTTTCGGGCTTGGCGGACACAAACTTGCGAGAACTGCCCGCATGTTTGGATGAAGCCAAGGTGGTGATTCCTGTATTTGTATCTGCTGTGCGTGAATACCGAACAGCGCGTGGGGCGATGGGATTTGTGCAACTGGAAGATTTGCACGGGCGCGCGGAAATGGTGATGTTTTCCAAGCTGTATGAATCGAGCCGTGAGATATTGCAGGCGGATGCACCCTTATTGTTGGCAGCGAAAGTGGACGCATCCAAAGATGAACCGACGCTCATTGCCGAAGCGATTATTTTGCTTGAAGATGTTTTGCCAGAGCTGGCTCAACGCATCATATTGGATGTTGATGCGTCTGTATTGAATCATGAAAGTATGAAGCTGCTGAAAAGTTTATCAGCAGAATTGCCAGAGAAATCGAATGCGCATGTGCAATGGCAGTTTAAAGTCGGCTTGGCAAATGGCAGTATGGCGCAACTTGAGTCGGCATTGCCCGCACCTTTGTGGACAAATAGTGTGCGCAGATCGTTGCATGAGCACTTTGGWGCGGATGCARTATCGGTGCAATGTGCGACTTGGAAGCCCGTTATTGTAGAGCACCGAACATTTCGCAAAAAAACGGCTTAGTGTTGGTATTGAATATAATGAAGCTAGGAGAGAATCATGGCCCGCAGTTATCTTGAGTTTGAGCGTCCAATCGCGGAAATGAGTGCGAAAATTGATGAGCTATCACGTATGGGTAGTGATGCCGATGTGGATATTGCGGAGGAAGTAGAGCGGCTTAGTAAAAAACGCGATCAATTGATTGAAAAGACCTATGGTCAAGCGACCCGTGGACAGATGGCACAATTATCACGACATCCTGATAGACCCAATTTTTTGGATTATGTACCGTTAATTTTTGATGATTTTAAAGAGCTTCATGGCGATCGTGCTTTTGCTGATGATGCAGCCATTGTTGGTGGTATTGCGCGTTTTGGTTCGCGTTCAGTGATGATTGTCGGGCATCAGAAGGGACGTGATACCAAAGAGAAAATTCGCCGCAATTTTGGCATGGCTCGCCCAGAAGGTTATCGCAAAGCCTTACGTTTGTTTCATTTGGCGGAGCGTTTTGACATGCCTGTGATGACCTTTATTGATACAGCAGGTGCTTGGCCTGGTATTGATGCGGAAGAGCGCGGGCAGAGTGAGGCAATTGCACGGAATCTAATGGAGCTGGCTGTTTTAAAAGTGCCAGTTATTTGCACCGTGATTGGTGAGGGCGGCTCTGGTGGCGCATTGGCAATTGGTGTGGGTGATCGTTTGTATATGCAGCAGTTATCAACCTATTCTGTGATTTCTCCTGAAGGTTGTGCAGCTATTTTATGGCGTGATAGGGCATTTGCAGATAAAGCTGCCGAATCATTAAAACCAACAGTGACAGATTTGCAGGCATTGGGGTTGATTGATGGTGTGATTCCAGAACCCAAAGAGGGCGCGCACCGTAACTTGGAAGAAGCTGCATCCATGATGTCAGAAGTATTGGATAAGGCATTGAATGAAGTTTTGGCGATACCTGTAGAAAAACTATTAGAGCAGCGTGAACAACGTTTGCGTCAGATGGGTGAATTTGCAGAAGGTTAAGCAGTAATTTCTTAAGTGCGACAAGCTCTTGTTGTTTTGAAAGCCATGCGTATGCTTCGCCGCCCGCAGAGTTTGATGTTTTGTGGGATGGAGAGATGTCTGAGTGGCTTAAGGAGCACGCTTGGAAAGCGTGTGAACTCGAAAGGGTTCCGAGGGTTCGAATCCCTCTCTCTCCGCCAGTTGGAAGAAGTGGAAAGATTTATTGGTTCGAGAGGGTGAGAGCCCGAAAAGAGGGTTCGATAAATCGGCAGGACAGCCGATTTAGATGGGCGAAAGCCCACCGCAAGGCAAGGGCAGGATGCCCGCAGTCAATCCCTCTCTCTCCGCCATATAACATTTTAAAAGGTCTATAAAATCAACGGTTTTATGGACCTTTTAAGTTTTAATATCAAATATATATACCACTTCGTATACACATTAATATTTATCATCAATCCATTGTTTTATTTCGTTAAGTTTCCAGCCTACATTACTTCCACCTAGACTTACTCTTCTTGGGAATTCCTTTTTATTTTCTAATCTCCAAATACT
>NVTQ01000128.1 GCA_002401635.1 Pseudomonadota bacterium | reverse complement strand
GCCGCATGTCTGATTTGCCTGAACCTGTGATTGCCATGGTTCGGCATCCAGAAGGTATTGATTTTGATGCCATTGATGGACAGCCCGTTTATATTGTTGTGATGTTATTGGTGCCTGATGATGAAGATGGGCAACATTTAGAGTTGTTGGCAAAGCTGGCGCGGTTGTTGCAAAAATCTGAATTTCGTGAGTCCATTATGACTGCCAGTGATACACAAGCCATGAGTGACTTATTTTCTGGTGTGCAATTGCCATGAGATTTCGTTGATTAAATGAGTAAAGCCCCTCGCATCACGCTGGGAGAGATCTTTGCCGAACAAGGCGAGGTCATGCAAATGCGTTTGATTACGGGTGAACAAGGCTTGCATCGATATATTGATCACCCGCGTATGCAGAAGCCCTCATTGGCATTTGCAGGTTTTTTGGAAAACTTGAATGATTATCGTTTGCAGGTGATTGGACAAACAGAGTTGCACTATCTTGCGACCAAACCCCCTATCTTACAAAAAGAAGCTGTTGATGCAGTATTTGATTTAAACCTTGCAGGTGTGGTGATTACACGTGGCATTGAGCCGCCAACCATCATTCGTGAGGCAGCTGAGCGAACGCAAACACCATTGTTTGTTTCGGAATTGCATTCTTCCACGTTTATGACCGACATGCTGTTGTTTTTATCAAAACGCTTGGCTCCTAGAGCATGGCAACATGGCGTTTATATGGATATTTATGGTTTGGGTGTATTGCTGACGGGCGCGAGCGGGATTGGTAAAAGTGAAATTGGTTTGGAGTTGATTTCACGCGGTCATCGCTTGATTGCCGATGATATGGTTGAAGTGGTGCGTTCGAGTCCAGGTATTTTGGTGGGGCATAGCCCAGAGGCATTGCGTTATCACATGGAGCTGCGTGGTTTGGGCGTGGTGAATATTCGTGATTTATATGGTGCTGCGGCGATTACAGATACCAAGCGTGTGCGATTGGTGATTGAATTGATTGCTTGGGAAAACTTGCAAGAAAATGATCGCGTGATGTCCGAGGATGATACCGTTTGTATTCATAAAGTGGACTTGCCACGTATTCGCATTCCTATTCGTCCAGGGCGTTCGCTGGCGGTCATCATTGAAATTGCGACGCGTAATCAACTGTTAAAACAGCGTGGTATCGATAGTAACCAAGACTTTATAAAAGCCCTAGAAGAGCGGATTCGGCATGGTGGTGAAATGCCAAGGACAGGTGAGTAATCATGTTGTTGATGATTAGTGGTTTATCTGGAGCGGGTAAAAGTACGGCATTGCATGCTTTGGAAGATTTGGGCTTTTTTTGCACAGATAACTTGCCTGCAGCGATGTTGCCAGCATGGGTAAAACATGTGCGCCATGAGCATGCTGCTGTATGCATGGATATTCGCAGTAGCATGGATCCCGATAGTTTGATTGAAATGCTGGCAACGGTGCGGGAGCAAGGTGAGTGGGGCATGTTGTTTATGGATGCCTCCAGTGAAGTCTTACAGCGTCGTTTTTCCATATTGCGCCGTAAACACCCCTTTAGTGCACAACAGGCGGAAGATGCCAGTTTAGAAACTGTATTGGCAGCGGAGCGTGAGGCTTTAAGGCCATTAAAAGAGATGGCTGATTTGGTCTTGGATAGCACAACATTAAACCCCTATGAGTTAGCGGATTTGGTGGAGTCATTTTGGCGTGGGCGCAGTGCGAATACAACCGTTGAAAATAGCTTGTCATGTTTACTGATGTCTTTTAGTTATCAGCGCGGTCTACCCAGTGAAGCTGATATGGTGATTGATTTACGCTTTTTGCCCAATCCGCACTATGAACCATTGTTGGCGCGACAGACAGGGCAAGATGATGATGTTTGTGAATTTTTTGATGCTTATCCTGAAGTGGCAGAGGCTGAAGAAAAACTAAGGCAGTGGTTGCTGTTTGTATGGCCAAAATTAAAGCGTGAGCGCAAGCGATATTTTACATTGGCGATAGGTTGTAGTGGTGGTCGCCATCGTTCTGTCTATATGGTTGAGCGGTTGGCTGCGTGGATGAAGCAGCAAGCGTTTGCGACACCGATGGTAAGGCATCGGGAGTTGGGTCGTGTCGTAAAACTTGGGTCTGAAAGATTATAGGGCACCTCGAAAAACCTCGCACGAGTCAAACGCCGCTATTGCTCTTTTTATCCAACGTGGGCAGGGGCAAAAAGAGTAAGTTTGACGAAATAGTGAGGTTTTTCGAGGTGCCCTATAGGTTTCATGCTAAGATACTTGTCTGACTGCTGGTTTGCGTAGAAGGGGTTATGATGATTGGAATTGTTTTAATTGGACATGCACGTATTGCCAGTGAAATGAAACTGGCGGTTGAGCATGTGCTGGGTGAACAACCTTTGATGGCGGCGATGGATGTGCTTGAATCCAGTGAACCTGGGGTTTTACAGGAAAAGATTGCCCGTCTTGTGAAGCAATGTGATGCTGGTTATGGCACGTTAATATTTGCCGATATGTTTGGCGGCACACCATGTAATATTGCTTTGACTTGTTTGAAAGCAGGTGAGTGTGAAGTAATTTCAGGTTTTAATTTGCCAGCCCTGATTAAGGCAACGTCTGATCGTATGAAGTGTCAAAAAGAACATGTGAGCTTGAGTATGTTGGCGCATAATGTTGTTGCATCGGGGCAGCAGTATATGTGTTTGGCATCGAATTTTATGTCTGCGAATCCTGATCATTGTTCGCCAGCAGCAGGGGATCAAGTTCATGGCTGAACGTACTTTGAAAATTCAAAATAAACTTGGTCTGCACGCGCGAGCATCTGCACGCTTTGTATCTGAAGCAAGTCGTTTTGCTTGTGAAATTAGCTTGTTGAAGGATGATATTGAGGTGAACGGTAAAAGTATTATGGGCATCATGATGCTGGCTGCGGGCAAGGGCACCACTTTGACATTACGGGCAGTGGGCAAAGATGAACAGATGGCATTGGATAGTATTGAAGCTTTGGTAAATGATCGTTTTGGAGAGGGTGAGTAGTGATCTGCCAACGCGCCGAAGGCTCGGCGATTGCCAGTAGTAGTGGTGTGGTGATTGGCAAGGTGCAAAAGCTTGTCGCTGGGAAACCTGTGATTTCTGAGCGACGATTGCTTGCAGAAGAGTTACAAGCAGAGCAGCGAAGGTTGGCAGCAGCAGTGCAATCAGCATTAGAAGAGTTGGATATAGAGCATGCGCATTTGCTTAGCTTGAAGCATCAAGATCTGGTTTTAATTCTGGAAGCACACCGAATGTTATTGCTTGACCCTGAATTGGTAGACAAAGCTCAGGATTTAATTGCCGATGAGAAAATTAATGCGGAGTGGGCACTGCGCCGTCAGATAGATGCTATTGCAGCTGTTTTTGATTGTATTGAAGATGAATATTTACGCAGCAGGAAGAGCGATGTGGAGCAGGTTGGACATCGCATTATGTGTCACTTGCTCGGGCAAGTGTTTAGCACTGAGCGTATGAATGCTGCTGATCCTACCATTATTGTGGCAGATGATTTAAGTCCATCGGGGATTGTTTTGTTATGGCGGCAAGGCGCTGCAGGCGTTATTTGCGAACAAGGCGGTATGAACTCTCATGCCATTATCATTGCCAGAGGGATTGGTTTGCCTGCGTTGGTGGGAACCAGTGATTTATTGAATCAAGCACATGATGGTAATGTGTTGCTATTGGATGCCGAGCGAGACCGCTGGATACTTCATCCAAGTGCCGATGAAGTGGTTCAATATAAGCGTTTTATTGTAGCGATGGATGTGGTGCGTGATGATTTAAAACAATTTTCCAAATGTGAGTCAAGAAGTGCCGATGGTCATCGCATGGATATTATGGCGAACCTTGAGTTCCGTGAAGAGGTGGACTTGGCTGTGGAATTGGGTGTTGAGGGTGTGGGTCTTTTTCGTACGGAATTTATTTTCATGCAAGATACCGTGCCACCCAATGAAACACGTCAGTATGAACAGTATGCTGAAATTGTGAAGGGTATGAAAGGCTCTTCTGTGACCTTTCGTTTACTCGATATTGGCGGGGATAAACCAGCGTTATTTCAGCAATTGTCAGGTTACCATTATAATGGTGAGAATCCTGCAATGGGATTGCGTGGCGTGCGCATGCTATTGCAGTGGTCAGATGTATTGCAAGCGCAAGTTAGGGCTATTTTACGTGCCTCTGAGCATGGCGATGTACAGATATTGGTGCCCATGGTAACAAATTGTGCGGAAATGGTAGCCGTGCGAGATGTGGTTGATAAATGTTGTGAAGAGCTGGGCATACAGGCAAATACTGTGCCTGTTGGCTGTATGATTGAGGTGCCAGCGTCAGCCATGATTGCCGATGATTTAGCGAAAGCATCAGATTTTTTCTCTATTGGAACCAACGATCTTATTCAATATACCTTGGCAGCAGACCGCGCTGATGAGGATATGTGTGGTATTTATAGCCCTGATCATCCTGCTATTTTGGCACTGATTCAGCAAACCGTTCATGCGGCTCATAAAGCGGAAATTCCAGTGACCATTTGCGGGGAATTGGCAGCAAATCCAGAGTGGACGCAAACGTTTTTAAACCTTGGTTTGCATGGGCTTTCGATGAGCCTGAACAGCACGCTGATGATACGGAAACATTTGAGTAAACTCGAATATAAAGCCGAAAAGCCAGTCTTATTAGGCTAACTTCTTTGCCTATCGGACTTGAACCGTTTACCTTTCGCGACATCTTGGTTGACGGAGTTGCGTATGCGTTATGATTGGACTGTAGAGGAAATCACAGCATTGTTTGATTTGCCATTCAATGATTTGATGTTTCGTGCCCAACAAGCACATCGAGAAAACTTTGATGCCAATGAAGTGCAGCTTTCGACGTTGTTGTCGATTAAAACAGGTGGCTGCCCTGAAGATTGCAAATATTGCCCGCAATCATCACGTTACCATACCGATGTTGAATCCGAACTCTTAATGAAAAAAGAAGAAGTGATGAAGGCTGCCCGCGCTGCCAAAGAAAAGGGCGCATCGCGTTTTTGTATGGGTGCGGCATGGCGCGAGCCTAAGGGCAGAGCCTTTGAGTTGGTGCTCGATATGATTCGCGAAGTCAAAGCCATGGATATGGAAGCCTGCGCAACCTTGGGCATGTTGGACAATGAGCAAGCCAAAAAACTCAAAGATGCGGGTTTGGATTATTACAATCACAACCTTGATTCTGACCCTGAATTTTACAAAACGATTATTTCCACGCGTACCTATGAAGAACGCTTGGATACACTCAAAAATGTGCGTGCTGAAGGCATGAGCGTATGTTGCGGTGGTATTGTGGGTATGGGTGAGGCAGTGCGTAATCGTGCTGGCATGATTGCCCAACTTGCACGTATGGAACCACATCCAGAGTCTGTGCCGATTAATATGTTGGTCAAAGTGGAAGGCACACCGATGGCAGATGTGGAAGATTTGGATAATTTTGATTTTATTCGCACCTTGGCGGTGGCGCGTATTACCATGCCATCTTCTCATGTAAGGCTATCGGCAGGGCGCGAAGTGATGTCTGAAGAAATGCAATCGCTTTGCTTTTTAGCAGGAGCCAATTCTATTTTTTATGGTGAAAAACTACTCACTACAGGCAACAAAGAAGCCGAGCAAGATAGAGACTTCTTTGCCAAGTTGGGCATTCGTCCTGAAAAACGCCCCACACCATCATCACGCCGTGTGGCGAATGCTTAACGGTGACGAACAAGGTTTATTGAGGCCAGTAGTTTAACCATAAAAAACATAATCAAAGTCATGTTGGCTTCCCCGATTTGCAAGGGAAGAGTATAGGGCACCTCGAAAAACCTCACTATTTCGTCAAACTTGCTCTTTTTTCCCTGCCCGCGTTGGATAAAAAGAGCAATAGCGTTGCTATTACTCATTTCATCACGCCTTGTCATGAACGAAAAATAACGGTGCTTGACTCGTGCGAGGTTTTTCGAGGTGCCCTATACTATTTTCAATGCTCAATAGTTATACCTTGTATGCAAAACAACGAAAAAATGCATTGAAGTCTTGCTGATTAATTAGACTCTCCTCAGAAACTAAAATGATTATAAATATTAACAAGAAATGATTGTTTGAATAGTGTTTGGTGTAAGTTTTTACACGAATGTGAGCTCAAAAGCTTGCAGAAG
>NVTQ01000127.1 GCA_002401635.1 Pseudomonadota bacterium | reverse complement strand
ATCGATTCATGATTTTATTCTGCGTTCGTGGAGTATTGTAAAACTTGGCACCAATAAACTTCAACGTCGTATTTTTGCAGGCTTGCAAAAGGCAAAAAATGCCATTGCAGCGATGGATGGCAGAAATGCTGATGAAGTCGGTGCAGAATATGGTTTGAGTGGCCATGAATATAAGGAAGCGGCAACGGCATTTTTACAACGTGATGTATCACTGGATGTTGATGTTGATGGTCAAACCATGGTGGCAGGATTGCCATCAGCTGAATCGACACCTGAAGAAATTGTTGAGGCATCGAACTGGAAAAGTCATCAGCAAAACTTATTATCTGAAGCGATGCAGTCGTTATCTGCTCGTGATCGCCATATTATGGTGCAGCGTCACTTATCCGAAGATCCTGCAACATTAAAAGATTTATCGGAAGAGTTGGGTGTATCCATTGAGCGTGTTCGGCAATTGGAAAAGCGCGCTATGAAAAAGATGAAGGATTCACTAAGCGCTTAAGCTACTTTCAGCTTACAGGGCACCTCGAAAAACCTCACGCGAGTCAAACACTGCCATTTTTCGTTTATGACAAGGCGTGGTAAAATGAGCAATAGCAACGCTATTGATTTTTATCCAACGCAGTCAGGTGCGAAAAGGGCACTATGACGAAATCGTTAGGTTTTTCGAGGTGCCCTACAGTTTAAAAAGGTCGTAGAATGCTTGTTCTGCGGCCTTTTATTTTTTGTGCTCAGTGGCGAATGTAAGTATATATTCAGTATGCATATTACGCTGTAAGCCTTGACCTTTGGCGGATAAAATCTCATCCTGTAGTGAGTTACTTTAGTTATAGAGGTGATTCATGGTGCAAGAAAACATAGAGTCTTTATTGGAAGAAAAGCGTGTTTTTGAGCCTCCCAAGTCACAGGCTTCTTTCTCATCCCTGAATGATTGGCAAGCTGCATCGAATGCTTTTCAAACTGATTTTGAAGGCACTTGGGGCGAGTTGGCGAAGCAGAATTTAACATGGCAAAAGCCTTTTATGCAGGTGCTGGATGATAGCAATGTCCCTTTTTATCGCTGGTTTGCTGATGGTCATATCAATCTTTCTGAAAATTGCCTTGATCGACATGTTCAACATGGTTTGGGCGAACGCACCGCGATTATTTGGGAAGGTGAGCCTGGCGATGTTCGGCATATTTCGTACGCTGAATTATTGGATGATGTTTGCCGTGCTGCCAATGGCTTAAAATCACTGGGCATTGAAAAAGGTGACCGTGTGATTATTTATATGCCGATGATTCCTGAGGCTGCTATGGCAATGTTGGCATGTGCGCGCATTGGTGCGACGCACTCGGTTGTATTTGGTGCATTTTCTGCGCAAGCATTGCATGACCGTATTGAAGATGCATCTGCCAAGGCAGTGATTACTGCCGATGGTGGTTATCGACGTGGCTCGGTTCATGCTTTGAAATCATCGGTGGATGAAGCCTTGGCGAAAGGTTGTGCAAGTATGGAACATGTTGTGGTTGTGAAGCGCGGCGGTAATGATGTGAGTTGGCAAGCGGATCGTGATGTGGACTGGACTGATTTATTGGCTGCGCAAGAAAACACCTGCGTTCCTGAAATAATCGAAGCAGAACACCCCTTATTTATTCTGTATACCTCTGGCTCAACAGGCAAACCCAAAGGCATTGTACATAGTACGGCGGGTTATCTTTTATGGGCTCACTTGACCATGCAATACAGCTTTGATTTCAAGCCCGAATCGGATGTTTTTTGGTGTACGGCGGATGTGGGTTGGATTACAGGGCATTCGTATTCGGTGTATGGTCCACTTTGTAATGGTGGCACAACCTTGATGTATGAGGGTGTGCCAACCTATCCTGATGCAGGGCGTATTTGGAAAATATGTCAGGATCATGGGGTGACTGTATTTTACACCGCACCAACCGCCATTCGCGCTTTAATCAAAGCAGGTGATGCGTATCCCAACAGTTATGATTTAAGTAAATTGCGTGTTTTAGGAACGGTGGGAGAGCCAATCAACCCCGAAGCATGGATGTGGTATCATAAAGTCATTGGCGATGAGCGCTGTCCTATTGTGGATACATGGTGGCAGACCGAAACAGGTGGGCACATGCTTGCGCCCATGCCATTTGCCACACCCACAAAACCTGGCTCTGCAACCTTACCTTTACCTGGGGTGTTTGCGGAAGTAGTGGATGCTGAAGGTGAGGTTGTGCAAGAAGGTGGCGGACTTTTGGTATTAACCAAGCCTTGGCCATCGATGTTGCGCGGCATTTGGGGTGATGATCAGCGTTTTATTGAAACATATTGGCAGAAATTTGCTGATAAAGGTTATTATTTTGCAGGTGATGGCGCACGCCAAGATGACGATGGTTATTTTTGGATTATGGGGCGTGTGGATGATGTATTAAATGTTTCAGGGCATCGTCTTGGAACGATGGAAGTGGAGTCGGCATTGGTATCGCATCATGCGGTGGCTGAGGCGGCTGTGGTTGGTCGGCCTGACGATATAAAAGGCGAGTCTATTTTTGCATTTGTGGTGTTAAAAGAGCCTGTTTCTGATGCTTTGGAAGCTGAGCTTCGTGCTCATGTAAGCAAAGAGATTGGCCCCATTGCCAAACCTGATGCGATACGATTTGCTGATAATTTACCCAAAACGCGGTCGGGTAAAATCATGCGTCGCTTATTGCGTGATATTGCTGCGGGGCGTGATGTAACATCTGATATCTCAACCTTGGAAGATCAATCGGTGATTGCTCAATTACAGGGTAAATAACGCATGTTGCGCAGATGATTAGTTCCCCCGTCAGTCGTTTGCCGATTGCTGCGCGCAGTTATTTAACCGCAGCGCTTGTTTTGATGTTGGTGTTGATTGCCGTACATTTTTCTATCCAAGCTTGGGGTCAACAGCAAGCGCGGCAGTGGGTCACGGCATGGGAAAAACAAAATGCTGGGCATGTTGGTGATGTGCGCTTACACATGTTGCGCGGTGCGCTGACGATACGTGATATGCAGTGGCAATCTGAAGGTATTGATTTCCATGCTCCCTTTGTTTTGTTAAGGGGAAACCTTTCGGATTCAATCGAGCAAGTTGATATTCGGGAAATCGCACTGCAAGGCGCAAAGCTCACTGTATCGCATGCTCTTTTTCAACAAATTTTACAGAAAAAAACGAACGTTTCCAAATTATTACCTTGGGCAATATTGCTTGATAATGTTCGGGATATGCATGGTGATGATATGGAGATTATTGTGCAAGCGGGTACTGAAGGAATGCTGCCTTTACTGCCGCTGGTTGCACACCGTATCACTATTTCTGTGATTCCAGAACAGCAGCAATGGAAGTTGTCGGGTGATGTCTGGGGCGGCTCTATAAACGTGTCCAGCCAAAATGATCGGCAGGAGATAATTTGGTCAAACCTTGATGCGACACAACTTACAGAAAGCTTGGGTTTATCTGCCATGAAAGGGTCTGTGGCGGGTAAAGTATTTTGGCAAAAAGCGCAGCTATCAGGGAAAATTACTTGGCAACAGCCGTTATCAGACATCAATAAGGAACATGTTACAGCGGCAAGCTTGGGGTTTGATGGTCTGGTAGGGAAGTCGGGTTGGCAGGGTGCCATTCAGGCTTCGGATTGGCCATTGCAGTTGTTTTCAGCATACATGCCCATATTGCATGGGCGAGAATTAAACAGTGCCTATTTGACAGGACAGGTGCATATAAAACGCCAGCAACAAGGCTGGCAAGCAAGTATGAACGAAGGGGTTATTCGTCATTTGGATTATAGCTCTGAATCCAAGGCGGCTTGGTACTTGCAAAATATTTCTTTTCAAAAAACCAAGTTCACTTGGCCACAGCGCAGCTTGCGCATGGCGAATGCTGTTATAGAGCAAGGTAGTTGGGGTGTTGACTCATCTGCTGACACAGAGGCTAGTTCAACGGCAGCATGGAAGGTGAGTTTCCCCAAAGTTTCTTTCACAGCAATAAAATTTGGTGATGTTGCAAAAAATATTTGGCTGCCTGATATGCAAGGAGAGCTTTCCTTGTACGGGAATCGACTAAACATGAAAGCTAGCTCTGATAGTGAGGCTATAGGGCAATGGAGCCTGCAAGCTCAAGGCTCTGTTGGTAAAAATATCGACATCAATGTTCAAGCCAAACATGTACCACTGCTTAATTTTCGGGATGCGCTACCGCAAACACTTGTAAAGAATGCTCGTTTGAATGGTGATGTGGCTTTGAATTTAAAAGGTGTTTGGAAAGAAGCTGACTGGCAACTACAAGGTGATATGAGTGGTCAGGATATTATGTGGAATAGAGGTGGTTGGTTGTGGCGTGCAGAGCACATGCAATTAGAGGATATTGTTTTTAGCTCGGCTCAAATGCCCCGTGTGGCGGTTTGGCAAATACACAACTGGGCTGGGCAAACATCGTTAACACCATGGTCTCAAGTTGCTCATGTCGATACACCACAAGAAGAACCGCCGTTAAGTTTGGATGGCTGGAGTATTAAGCATATCAATATCGGCTATGGAAAATTTAGTTTGGGTCAAGAAGATGCTGTATGGTTTGAGTCGGATACGGTAAAGCTTGATCATGTTGAAGAGAAGCAGCTGATGCGTATGCGCATGAAAGGTCAACTAGCTGGCGGCGACTTTACGTTTAAAGGCGACTGGTTTCCGTGGGGGGAAACGCCTTGGATTTCGTTGCATGCATCGTTAAAGCATGCGTTGCCATTTGCCGCCGCACCATGGTTACAACTTTCAGGACTACCCATATTGGTGCGCGGGCGCATATCTGCTGATGTTAAAATAGAGCAAATAAAGACGAAACCGCACCACTATCAAGGTTTGATGCGATTAAAATTAAACCATGGGCAACTTCAAAGTGGCGTATCATCCAATCAGATATTATCTAAAACGACAGGTTATGAGGCGCATGGATTATTTGATCGCATCAATAATAATGGTGATATTGACCTAAAAATACCATTGCAAGGCAATTGGATTTACACGCCTTTAAGCAGTGATGTATTAGGCAGGGAGTTGCTTCTTTCATTGGCGGATAAAGCAGCATTAGAGGTGGTGCATAGCAGTAAAAAAGAGCTTACCCACTTATCCAACATTCGTTTGCATGATTCATTTGGCGGGCGTGTTGATAGCTTGAAACATAATGAACGTGTGCGCTTGCGCAAGGTTATTCATGTACTGCAGCGTGAGAAGAAGTGGGTGATTGAGTTGCAACCACAATTAGGCCAAGAAGTGTTGAGTGAGAGTCTTATAGGCCGTGTTCGTAAGACCCAAGAACAAATTACAGGCTTCCTTGTTTCGCGAGGCATATCCCCCTCTCGAATTTTCCCAATATGGCCAGAAGAAGGCAGTGGGCAGGGTGAATCCACAGGAATTTTGATTCAGGCGGTGAAGTAAGCTTAGATTTTTGTTATAATGCCGCGCCCACCGATGGTTGGTGAATCCCAGTTAGTTCATAGGAAAAGATATGACTGTTCGTACTCGTTTTGCCCCATCTCCAACAGGCATGTTACACATTGGTGGTGCCCGCACTGCTTTATTTTCATGGCTTTATGCGCGCCATTTCGGTGGTGAGTTTGTGCTTCGTATTGAAGATACGGATAAAGAGCGCTCTAGCGATGAAGCAACGCAAGTTATTTTGGATGGTATGTCATGGCTTGGTTTGGATTGGGATGGCGAGCCAGTTTATCAAGGTGCACGCCAAGATTTACATATTGCAGCAGTAAATAAATTGCTGGATGAAGGCAAAGCATACAAATGTTATTGCTCACGTGAAGAGCTTGATCATATGCGTGAAAAGCAAAAGTTGGCTGGGCAAAAGCCTATGTATGATGGTCGTTGTCGTGAACGCGATGACGCAGATACCGATGCGCCGTTTGTAATTCGTTTTAAATCACCCCATGAAGGTGAGACTTGGGTACGCGATATGGTATTGGGCGATGTTTGTTTTCCCAATGCAGAACTGGATGACTTAATCATTATGCGTTCTGATGGTACCCCAACCTATAATTTAGCGGTGGTGGTGGATGATGCCGATATGGCGATTACGCATGTGGTGCGTGGCTCCGATCATTTGAACAATACACCGCGTCAGATTCAGTTGTATGAAGCACTGGGTCTTTCGGTGCCAAAATTTGCACATATTCCACTTATTCATGGTGCTGATGGTGCAAAAATGTCCAAACGGCATGGTTCAGTAGCGATTACAGAATACCGTGAGCAAGGTTATTTGCCTGTTGCGGTGGTGAATTATTTGGCGCGTTTGGGCTGGTCGCATGGTGATGATGAGGTCTTTTCGGTTGCGCAGCTCACAGAGCTTTTTGATTTGTCTGCTGTGGGTAAAAGCGCATCACGATTTGATCAGGCAAAACTCGATTGGCTTAATGCGCACTGGATAAAAGAGTCCAAACCTGAAGATTTGCTGAGTGAAGTGTCGCGTTTATTGGCAGTGGATATACAAGACAATCAAGCGGCATTAACGGGTGTGATTGCATGTTTGCAAGAGCGCTCTAAAAACCTGATCGAGTTGGCAGGTGGTGCACGCTTCTTTTATGTTGCGCCGACGGAGTATCAGGAAAAGGCAGTGAAAAAGAACTTCAAGGAAGTCACTTGGGCCCTGTTAGAGGCATTTATTGCGCAAGCAAAAACATTGCCTGAATGGACTGCCGAATCTGCACATGGTCTGATTGAAAGTGTTTGTGAAGAAGCCGAAATGAACATGGGGAAACTGGCTCAACCGATTCGTATTTTATTATCGGGCGGACCTGTTTCACCACCGATTGATGTCACGTTGGAGTTGCTGGGTAAAGAAGAAGTATTGCAACGACTTAAAACAGGTATGGAGTGCTTACATACTTAAGGGCTCTATAAGATAAATGTAGAAAGATCTCAGTTTTTCATTATTTATTGAAATTTTAAATATTTTTACACTACTGTCCGACGAAATTCAGCATAGCGCAAGCCGCAACTGATTCACATGAATTTCTGGTGGCTTTTCAGGTTCTTTTTGCAGGAGTAAATCATAG
>NVTQ01000011.1 GCA_002401635.1 Pseudomonadota bacterium | reverse complement strand
CTATCACTCCATCAGATAGCGACTCTTGTCGCTTCAAATCTCATGGCTCGACGAAATATCTATGATTTACTCCTGCAAAAAGAACCTGAAAAGCCACCAAAAATTCATGTGAATCAGTTGCGGCTTGCGCTATGCTGAATTTCGTCGGACAGTAGTGACTTATAAACATGAATTTAACTAACTTAATAATTACCCCTGAACTACTAAGAATCATCTCAGAAATTGATGGGTTTAATGGTGGTTGGAAGGTACAGAACAACCTTAACCCTGAATATCTAACCAAGCTTCGTCATGTGGCTACTATTGAGAGTATTGGTTCTTCTACCCGTATTGAAGGTTCAAAACTTACGGATAATGAAATTGAATCATTGTTGGGGAAAGTTGGTCAAGAGTCTTTTGCTCATAGGGATGAACAAGAGGTTGTGGGTTACGCCGAAGTTATGGAAACCGTGTTTGAAAATTTCGAACATATTTCAATTTCAGAAAACTATATCAAACAGCTTCACACCAGTTTACTTAGACACTCAAGCAAAGATGAACGGCATCGAGGTGAATATAAAAAGCATTCCAATAGTGTTGAAGCTTTTGATGACACAGGTAAAAGTTTAGGCGTAGTATTTGAAACCACTTCGGCTTTTGATACCCCAAAACAAATGCAGGGTTTGGTTTATTGGGTAAGAGAATCATTGGAAGATAAAAGTTATCATCCACTTATTGTCATTGCTGTATTTAATGTAGTGTTTTTGGCTATCCATCCATTTCAGGATGGTAATGGTAGGCTTTCTCGCGTACTAATCTCTCTGTTTATGCTGAAAGCTGGGTATGGGTATATTCCATACAGTTCATTGGAAAGTATTGTTGAAAAAAACAAAGATGGTTATTACTTAGCTTTACAAAGAACACAAAAAACACTTATCTGTGAAACAGATTGGTTACCTTGGTTAAATTTCTTTTTTCGTTCTCTTAAAGGGCAAAAAGACCATCTAAAAACAAAAGTAGATAGTTTGGAAAAATATAGCCAGCTTTCAAAAGAGAATGCTATGATTATGCAGCACCTTGATACACATGGCAGAATGACCCTTTCTGATGCTTGTGAGTTCATTACAAGTGTTTCTAGACCCACTATAAAAAACAGGGTCTCTGAGCTTGTTAAAAAGGCTCTTATTGAACGTCATGGTGTAGGTAAGGCTACTTGGTACAGTAAGGTGGAAAAATAAAAAAAGTCACTACTGTCCGACGGAAGTCGCATATCGTCATACCCAACTTGATTGGGTATCCAGAAAACCTTGCAAGCAATGGATTCCCGCCTGAAGGTGAATTGCGAAGCAAGAGAAACCGCCCTGGGGTGTCGCGGGAATGACGTAAAGAATAAAATATTGCTCCCTGTCTCATAATATAGTGCCACAAAGAAAACCTTTGTGGCATAAAGAGTTGGAAACAAAGCATCGAACTTTCGTCGGACAGTAGTGAAAAAAAGTATTCGTTTTTTGACTTATATGGTAAACAGGTAAGGTAATCATTTTATTTTGCATTCTTGATTTTAAGATTTGTTGACATACTATGCGCTCCAGTTTGTTGGCAAGGAGTGTATACCAGTGATTATACTGAATTGTATGCCAAGTATATACCACTTTGCCATGTTAACTTATCAATGTTGAAACAAGTTGAAACCGTTAGAAGTACGATTTCGTATTCCTCCCTCTCTCTCTCCGCCATGTTGATAGAGTAAAGTTTTATTGCTTGTAGAGAGGCTGAAACCCTCATAGTGTTTTATACATCAGTGCGTAGTATTTCTGATGTTTGTTTTATGAATATAAAGGTGATGTGTTTACTCCCTTTATGTTCAACAGTTGCTGATCGGGTCGGGCTCCGCACGGTGGATGCTTGTGAACCCCGTCAGATCCGGAAGGAAGCAGCGGCAGCAGGTTATGCGCGCGTTGCGGTTCTGTCTGGCTCGGTCAGCTCTTTTTTTTTGTCATCATCCAGCCCACCTGCTTTTTGTCCGATAGCGGCATCAGAAATGCTCATGTGCAGGAGCACACTCCGCGCTTCTTCTTTGCTCGCGAACAAACATCAGGCACGCTGAATGGTGACAATGGTATGTTGGAGTACAGCATGTTTTTCGTTTTTTCCTTTTTTCTTGGCGATATGGGCTCATAAGCTTTAGTTTTCCGATATGGTATTGGATCGCTATATTTTCAAGCTCTGGTTTGGGCCCTTTATGGGGATGTTACTGATAGTGACGGGCGTGCTGCTGCTTGGACGTATTCTGAAACTGTTGGGGATGTTTGCCGATAAAGGCATGGAGTGGGGCATTATGCTCACTATGCTGACGGCGATTCTACCATATTTTTTAGTGCTAACCGTTCCCATGGCCTTTTTCTTTGCCATGCAGGCAATGATCTTGAAATTGTATGAAAACAGTGAAATGGATGCTTTGCGTGCCGCAGGTTTATCGTATATTCGAATTTTCAGGTCGTTGTTTGTGGTCGCAGTGGTATTGTGGTTAGCACTAACATTTACGGCGATGCAGTGGATGCCACAGGGGCAAAAGGCATTTCAAGGGCTATTGGTTGCCGTTCAAAAAATGAAACCTGCACCAGGTTTTGAACCGTTACGCTTTAGCCAAGATTTAGAGGATTTCACGGTTTATGTCAGCGGCACGGATGATGAAGGCGTGTTTCAAGGGTTCATGTTGGAAGACAGGCGTTCACAAGTAGCTGTTGTGTATATGGCTGAGTCAGCGAAGTTAGATCGTGTGGGTAATGAATTGCGCTTTACACTATTCCATGGAACGCGTTTGGAGGGTGAAGCAGGAGATTTGCGCTCATTGAGCTTTGATCGTTATCAAGTGGCAATGAATTTGAATGATTTGGGTTTGTTGAAGGTTCCCGTTTGGCGTAGTCGTGTGTTTGAAATGCAGGCTGGGGAGTTGTGGGACTTGATTCAGAAAACACATCGACCTGATGCTGTAGCTGAGTGGCATCGGCGCTTAATCATACCCACATCGATATTGATATTTATGCTRTTTTGCCTGCCATTATCTCATACATCCAAACGCTCTGGTAAGACAGGGGCGTATATTGGCGGCGTTGGGCTGATATTATTTGTTTATAATTTTCAGATTAKATTGCATCAACAAGTGCTTAATAGTGCATCTTCGTGGTGGATGATGTGGCTTGGGCAGGGGATGCTTTTTGCCTTGGCTCTGTGGTTGTTTGTTCGCATCTCTCAGGGCAAGCACTTCTCTTTCTTAAGGTTTATTAAAAAATGAAAGAAAATACGGCTTGGAAAAACATTGTGTTTAAGTTGCGTTGCTGGTTAAGGACACGAGGCAATCGCTATCACATCAAAGGCTCAGGAAATCACTTAATTATGAAAAACTGTGTGCTGAAATCATGTGTTTTCGATGTTGTTGGGGAGAATAACACCATTGTGATTGGTGAAGGTACAATTGCAAAACATACGCATTTCTACGTGCGTGGTTCTAACTGTCATATTGAGATAGGCAAGAACTGTTATTTGGGTGAGGGAACGCGCCTTCATATTGAGGACTCTGAGTCAGTGCTTAGGATAGGTGATAGAACAACTGTAGGAGAAGCTTTGTTCGCAGTGACTGAACCACAATCCAACATGATGATTGGTTCAGAGTGTATGATTGCACATGATATAGAGATTCGCACGGGTGATTCGCATTCTATTTTAGATGTAACAACAGGTGAGCGACTAAACAAAGCGAAAGATGTTTTTATCGGAGACCATGTTTGGGTTGCTGCCTATGCGAAGATATTAAAGGGTGTGACTATTCAAAAGGGCAGTATTGTTGCGCTTGGGGCAATTGTTACAAAAAACATCCCTGAAAATAGTGTTGTGGCTGGAAATCCTGCCAAGCTTGTTAAAAGTGGTGTTAGTTGGTGTCGGGAACGGCTTTAGTATCAATGCTTTTTTGATAAGATGCTAAAGCTGCAATATACCCAAATAACATGAGGCTTCCTGCCTGATAAATTAAAACAACGGTTAGACCTGATAATAAAAATACTGCGAGCATTAAGAATCCTGATAATCCTAGAAGCCTGTCGGCATAGTGAGATTGGGGTCGGATGAGAGGGATTGTGTAGCGAATTAGCCCAGCATACATAAGGAGAAAAAGTAGCAATCCAATCGGCCCTGTTTCGGAGRTGACAGCAGTATATTGACTGTGTGGGTCATAGGTGAATGGATGGGATTCAGCTCCTTGAGGGTGATTGAAATCAAATGTAGCAAACGTTTCAGAATCTGTTGTGAAGCCATATACAATCCTGCACGTTGTTTTGGCATGCTCTTTAAGGAAAGCCCGTTCAGCATTTAGATCGACATAACCATGGTTGCGTGGCCCTAAACCTAAAATGTGTTGCAGGCTTAAGTGTGAAAGCACTTGGAATATTTCCCAGCGGATTTGAATGCTGGGTAAGCTGGCATTGCCTTGAAGTTGTTTTTCACCTTGTGATAAAGATGGAAGTTGTGATAAGCCCGTAGGGGTAAAAGCCAGCCCGCCAATGATGAGTGCAATAAGCGATGCAGTCACAAGGCTTGCTTTCCATGCACGCAAGAAAATTATAAGCATAACGAGCAAAATAATGGTGACTAAGATGGTTGTTCGACTTCCAAGCGGAACTTGTAAGGTAAGCAAAGGAATAATACCTAAAAACATCCAGCGAGCAGATTTCCATGGTAGTAAGAGTGCTGCGGCGACCATGCTTAACATAGCAATGGTAGTGATTGCTGCTGCATAGTTTACACTGCCYAGTGTTCCTAAAACAATATCAGTAGTGCTTTGAAGAGAGAAGTTATGGGTCAAGAGGTGGTAGCCTAATGTCCAATAGGCAAGAAAGGTAAACGCTGCGAATGTAATCCAAGCAGCATGTTTCAAGTCCTGTTTATTGTTAAGGAAAACAAGTGCCAAAAGACCAAAAATAATAGCMCGGACATCATCAAATATACCTATAAATGCTTGGTCAGGATGCTCGGAAATGATAGCACTTATCATTCGAATAGCTTCATAACAAGCAACAGGAATCCACAGCCAGGGAATATTCTTAAGTTTCGAAAGAGCTTGTGGAATAAAGCGCAGCGACAGTAATAAGCATATAGCCAAGCCAATATGCAGCGCGGCAATACCTTGCACCCAAGAGAAAAGTAAAACATACCAAGATATATAGGCGTAAAGGGGCACTCTTTTTGATGCGTTGTCTTGGGATGTTATGACTGCGTTAGTCATGTAATTTATCGGGCTGATTCTTTGTGAGGTTACAGGCTTTTGCATAACGGTAAAATGTGCCCTCAAAATTTGAAAGAGCCAACACAAAACCAGCCCAGCCATCAAGAAAACCTAGTTTGAGAATATAAATACGTATAAAAGCCCAAATTCCATGCGATAAAGCACGACCCATGGARACCTTCTTCCCTTCACGCTGAAGCTTGGTTGCTCCAAGTGAGGAATAGCGCTGCATCTTATGGTTCACCTGTTCGAGATTCATAAACGGTATTTGCCAAATATCTTTTTTTAAATAGCCGACTTTCCCATGAATGGTATGCGTTTCATGCACTTCTGATTCATGATCAAAGGTAAGCGCGCCTTTTTTGAATAATTGAGGCTGGCGATAATCGGGATACCAACCACAATGCTTTATCCAGCGACCCATGAACCAATTGCGACGCGGTACATAGTAGGCATCAGCTTGGGCATTTTCGACGGTAGCTTTTATTTCTTCTTCTGCTTCGGGTGTGCAGCGCTCATCCGCATCAAGGCTAAAAATCCACTCATGTGTACAGGCTGCAATGGCATCATTGCGAATTTGTCCAAATGTTTTGAAAGGAATTTGGACAACCGTTGCACCCAATGACTCTGCCATTTCGATTGTGCCATCGGTGCTGCTGGAATCGGCAACAATGATTTCATCTGCCCATAAGACACTTTTAATGGCTGCTTCAATTTTATCAATCTCATTGTACGTCATAATATAGGCTGATACTTTACAATTCATATTTTTCTTCATGGTCACCCTACTTTCTCACGGTCAACTTTTGTACGTGTAATCCGTAGCTTTTTTACCCAGCGTCGAACATCTGAACGCCAAGATGTGTCTTGTGGCAAATGTGGGCCATATTTTTGAATTTCTTCTTGTGTCCACTTATCTTCAATCTTCCTGTGGGAATGATCGCATGCACGCGGTTCAGGTTCGCTATGGAAGGTGACGCGTGAGAAATGGTGATGCAAGGCAGAAGGAATAATATGGGCAGGTTTAATATTGCCAACTTCAGCAGACATTTTTCCAGTTCGTATCGCGAGATCCCAATCTGCGCCCTCCATTTGCACATCCCACTCTTTCATGATGTCCCAAGCTTTGCGTGTTGTAATCACAGCTGCACCATTTAACCCAGGATATACATGCCCATGCTGTTCACTCGCCTCGTTGAGACTCCAAGCTTCAAAGCCTTTGCGACCATAGACGTTATCGACTAATTTTTTAAGTTGTTCGGTGTTCATTTTTAGGTGGCGGCGACCTCGGCGAAGCCACTTCCAGCGTTGAAAGTATTTACGGCGACGAAGCGGGTCTTCAAGCACTTCAAAACCACCCAAACTGGCAATATCTAAGTCGTGCTTCTCCATGGCTTGAATAGCTTGCGTATCCCAATTGGGGGCGAGGTAAATGTCATTATTAAGAAATGCGAAATAATCGCCTTTGGCAATGCTCATGCCCATATTCTGAGAATCAGGATAGCAATGATTCTCAGGATTTTTAATCATGATAGCCCCTGCTTGTTCAAAGAGCTCTAAAGATCCATCTGTCGAATGATTATCAACAATGATGAGCTCGTAAGGTGTGGATGTGTTTTTTTGTAGGGTGTCCAGAAAAACACGGTTGACGGCAAGTTGGTTGTGAACGGCTGTAATAATACTAATCATAGAATCCCTCATGTTTTAAGYTTGAGTGCTTTCTTTTCTAAATAATGATATGAAATGATTGCGACAGGTAAAGTGAGTAATACTGTGAATGCAAACATTTCTAAAGGCTTTATGCCAATAAAGTGATAGGCAAGTATTTGCTGAATAGGAAATGCCCATATATATAAACCATACGAATAATCACCAATGTTATTGAAATGAAGTGTTATTTTATTACTTGTATATGCTAAATATAGTACAGCATAAGGAAGCGCAAGGATATAAAAAGTAGATAAGAGTGTTTTGTTGATGAAAAAAAGCAATGCGAATATTGCAATCATAAATAAGAATATTTTAAGGCTAATAATAATGCGATCTTTAAGTAAAAAGGCGGATGCACCTAGAAAGAAGAAGGTCGCGAAACGGAAGAAAGGAGATATTTCATCAGTGATATGAGTGAGAGTTGCAAAAGCAAAAACAAGGCTTGATATACTTGCAATGAAGAAGATGCCAATGGCCAAGTGTCGTCGGGTTACATAGGCTAAAAAACCAAGGAGAATATACATTTTCAACTCCCAAGGGAGYGTCCATAGAGAGCCATTCATGCCAAGAGGGAGCGGGTTACTTTCAAACACAAGGGGTGGTGCGGATTTAAAGCCGCTGATAAGAATAGAGTCTTTTATGAAGTATGAGTAAGTTCTCAAATCTGTCATGTAATCAACGAGTGATAGCCCTGTATAAAGAGGTCCAATGACAAATGTGCAGATGATAACAACTGATAATAATGCGGGATAGATTCTTAATATTCGCGACTTGGCAAAGGAGCGCCAGTCATCCCGAAATATTGCGCTTTGGGTAATTAGAAAGCCGCTAATAATAAAAAAAATATCTACAGCTAGCTCTCCAGTGGTGAAACCAAAATCTTTTTGTAAAGGYTCGCCAACGGAAGCTCCAAGGCTTAATGGGTATGAGTGGCTAAAAATAACACTAATAGCTGCTAAAAAACGAATAAGATTAAGATTGTTGGCATGGGATTTACATAGCTCAGACAACGTCGTATTATTTTTAGATGAAAAGAAAGACAATGGTAATGAGCCTAGGTTAATTCGCAGTGTATGCTGTTAAAATATGCATCATGTTGTTTTTCAACCTGTATGTACATTTTTTTTAACGACTCGACAGGGGTTTCCTGCAATAATGCATGCTTTTTCATCAATCTTTTTGGTCACCACAGCATGAGCAGCAACAATGGTTCCTTCGGGAAGGATGCTGCCTTTAAGTATGGTGACATGGCAGCCAATCCAAGTTTGCGAGCCTATAATTATTGGGCGAGGACGGTTGATTTCAATGTTATTTTCATCAAAAATGCGATGTCCATCACAATCCATAATTGTAACATTCCATGAAAACAAGCTATGTGTTCCAAAGCTAATTTGCTTTTGACACATCAGCGTAAAATCATGACCTGCTTCGAATTCATGCCCAAAAACAAGCTCTCCAGCAAGGCGAAGCTTGGGGTTGCAAGCAAAGCGAGCCTTGCCTTCAAAACGAATATTTGCCGTTGAGCTCCAGAGTGCTTCGCCATGCCCCACGATAAAACCAAAGCTATTAAAGCCGATTTGAATGATGCCAGTTTTACATTGTGCAATGGTGATTGTGCCCCGCATATCGCGCAATTTAAGACGGTATGATATGAAAATAGGTAGTTTAATAGCTTGGTTAAAGGGTAAATAATAGAAGTTGAATATGAGTGTTTTGGGCAGGCTCAGTATAAATACACAGACCTTTGATATTTCTTGAATAATGTTTGAGAGCATGATGTTAAATGACTTCTTCTTTTAAAATGTGTTGTGCGACAGTGCATAACCATTTGGTACTGGTCAAATGTTGGGATTGAAAAGCCACAATATGCTGATGGCGAGATTGCATGGATTGTATGTCTGTTGCAGATGTTTGCAGTGTGTTTTGCATCGCATTAGCCAAAGAAAGGTGATCATGATGACCAACTCGATTAAACACTTGCCCATGCTCTTGTGATTGAATGACTTCACTCGATGGTACTTGTGCTGAGGCGACAACAGGTATGCCCAAAGCCAGTGATTCAGTGATAATATTACCCCATGATTCATAAGCAGATGGTGCGATGACCAGGCGGGCTTTGTTGTAGTATTCTCGTGGGTCATCAATCAATGGCGATGCAATGACGCGTGGTAGTTTGGCGCGCTTGATATATGCCGCCGATTTTTGACCTCTAAACACCATGCGAAGTGATAGTTCGGGGTATTGCTGATGCAGTGTTTCCCATGCTTGTAAGGCAATATCGATGCCCTTTAATTTTGGATTTGTGCCAATAATAAGGATTTCTTTACGCTCGCATAAGGGCATTTCGAGATTGGGTGAAAAATAATCGGTGTTGACAGGGATAATAATACGGTCAATTCGGTCTTCTGGTACGCCATGGTCAATGAAATCTTGACGGGCAGTTTTACTGTAAATAGCCAGTTTTTGTGCGTTTTGCAAACACAGCCGTTCAGCACGTGTATTCCACCACTCCCAAACAGGACGGAAATTGGCTTTCATGCCGAATTTTTTGCGCGCTTGATGCCATAAACGCCGTGAATTACAACCAACTACAATGGATGCAATGGGGTGATTTTCAAAGGTGACGGCATGCATGTGTGGGTATTTAATACGCAGTTGATTTAAAACTTTCTGAGCTTGATGAATGAAAATCATTTGCCCAATCGATGGTGGACGCTTGAGTGTGGTTATTTTATGCCAAGTAACGGGCAGGTGAGAGAGTAATTGTGGCATATCGGGATGTGGAAAAGATACGAGCAAATGAATGTGCCAGCCATCACTAGCCAAAGCTTCAATGCATTTGGTCGCATCACGCTCAATGCCGCCTGTGGGAGACAGGCTATTGAGTAATATGGCAATGTGCTGAGGTGATGTGCTCATAACTTGCCTAATTTTTGATATTCTGCGACATATGCCATGGCTGTATCATGCCAGCTATGTTGATACTGCACATGCAAATTCTCTTTATTGAGCCATTCATCGACTTCTTGTGCCCATGTTTTACTAGGCGATGTAAAAGGTAATGCACTGCCCAATTGTGGGGTGAGCTCGCTGCTCGCGCCGCATATATCTGAAATCACCACAGGCACACCTGCATTAAGTGCCTCGGTAATCACCATGCCGTATGGTTCATTTATGGCAGGGTGCAATAAAATATCTAGCTTTGGATAAAATGTTTGAGTATTGATTTCACCCAAAAGGGTGAAGTTAAAGGAGGCTGATTTAAACAATGATTGGATGTCATTTTTTATGGGTCCAGCAACCATAAAATGAAGATTTGGACGTTGTTTTACAAGCTCGTTCATAATTTTAATTGCCATAACAAGGCCTTTACGTTTCCATTCTTTACCAACAAAACCAATCACGCCGCCATCGGCTGCAATAGCTCGCATAGGTCGTTTGGGAGCATCGGRAACGCCTGGCACAATCGCTGGGGTCATGTGTTTTGCAATAGATGGGTAATAATATTCAAGTTCTTGGGCAATCTGTTTGGAATTTGGCACGATTATTTGCACCTGTGAATTGCAAAGCTCACGTTGTTCCAGCCATAGGTTCATTTTAATGCGTAAAGAAAAGCGTTTCCAAAGTGGTAAGTTGCGAACCTTTGCAAATGGTGGCCCATGAAAGGTGGTAATCTGATGATCTGCTGTGCGCTCATGACTATGAATAATCATTTCAGGCGTACGGTTCTTTTCTAACCACTGATGAACATGCCTTGAAAAACGAATATGTGCCAACCAACGCGGTTTGGGTCGGACGGTGCCTAGCTCATGAATATGTACGCCTGATAAAGCCTYTGTGCATAGGTTTACTTCGCATAAAACATGTACGAGATGCCCCATGGCGGCTAATTCGCGGGTAATCTCCCATACATAGCGTTCCATGCCACCCACGGGTCCGAAACGGCGGCAAATTTGCAGGATGACGCGTGGTTTGCTCATGGTTCTTCTTTATCACTCAATTCGCGAATGCCTCGCAAAGATTGTTGACGCTTTTCATCAAGGCATGTTTGTAATAAAACATCATTGTTATTTAAATGACTACGCGAATTTTCTTCGTGCCATAGGTGTAATACAGGTGTGCCACGAAGGTTTTTGCGCTGAATGCCACTATGCAATAAACGTGCAACCAAATCAGAATCTTCACGTCCCCAGCCTTCAAAGCTTTCATCAAAGCCATTGATATGCAGCAAGTGTTTTGTATGGCAGGAGATATGGCAGCCATGAATGCCTGATAGCCTTTTTTTTACGGCAGACAGGTGGGCTGGTAAGAACAAAGGAAACATGCGATTTATATTATTCTTTAAACGGTTTTTTATATAGTGCAGAGCCGTGAAGGAAGGGATGTCTTTAGTCTGGCATAAGTGCTCTGTGTATGCGCGGGATAATAAGATTCTGCTACCACAGATAAGTGTCCCTTCTTGGGCAAGGCGGCGGTGTGTTGCGATTAAATGTGGGTGTGGGATGCAATCGCCATCGGTAAGAAGAACATAATCCTCTTTCACGTGTTGTAATGTGAGATTATGTATACGGGCTTTGCGAAAGCCTTGATCCTCATGCCATACATGCTGGATTTTCACGGGGAAATCCCTGCTTGTTTGTTCAATCAAGTTGTGTGTTGAAGTGTCGGAGCCATCATCGGCAATATAAATGTTAAAGTGGTAATCTGATTGTTTTGCATAAGCTGCAAGCACCAAGCTCAAAAAGTCTGGGTTGTTGTATGTTGAAATAATGACTGCGATGGAATCATTCATTGTTTTACACAGGCAAAATCATGCTGTTTTGAAGTAATAAATGCCAACAAAAAGGATGATTCCAGCCAGCATCGCCAAGGCATTTTTATGTTCGCGGTGTTTATTTACCAATGCCCATGAGAATTGACCTTGCGCGGGATAGTTCGTCCATTTTGGCCAAAACATCGGTACAGCGGCAGCCCATTTGGTAAAATCATCACCAAAAATTCCAGCAATGAATTCCGCTTCACTGCGCATGGTCGCACGATAAATAATGGTGAATGAAATAAGCCCGAATGTGGCAGCCCAAGGGTTGAATGCCATGATGCAAAAGCCAAAGAAAATGACTGCATTGAAAAAATATAAAGGGTTGCGCATAAAGCGATAAGGACCAGCGGTTGCGAGTTTGGCATTTTTATCAATATAACCCGATGACCATGTGCGCCCCATTTCGCCCAAACAGACCATAAACCCACCCAGAGCCAAGGAAAGCATCGTCGGGTTGGCTAAAATTAATAAAAGAATAAATGCTGGAGCGGTTGCGAACTTGCGATGGGCAAGACACCATGTTTCAAGTTTTGTATACGTTGTATTCACTTAGGTTCCTTGTAATCGACGAGCATTCCGACGATATGACCAATTTTTATTTTTGCGATCAACTTGATAGGAATGTGCCTGCTATCATTGGTGACCCATATTTTTAGTTTGCCTTTGCTGGAAAAAATACCTTCTGTTTTTAGTACAGGTTCAATGCTAATACATTCAACATGCCCGCCCCATGGTGCGCGTAACATCTTTGTTTTTTTACCAACGGTTACAACAACATCGTATGTCTTCCGCGAATCAAAAACAGGAATGCTTAGTGTTTGACCAGCAATTAACTTTGCGCTGCGTACCCTAAAGAATGCATCAATGACATTCAAATGTCCTGCGGGGACATCATAGCTGTCGGTTTTTTTATTTTGTGTGTAAAGCACCTTGTTATGCTGCCAATCAAAGACAGTTTCTTTTTTTGCATGATAGGAGCGTTCATGTTGTTCCAAATCAAAACGTGTGCTTTGCATCTTGCCATCAACACACGCACCTTCTGAGGTGATGGTATCACGCACTTTTTTGAATATATCGAGGAATTTGTTGGTGCGGGCAAAGGTATGAATTTTGTATTGTTTATCCGATGGCGTGCTGACAGTCATGGTAGCAGAGCCAGCATTGATGAATTCCCAGCCAACATTGAAGGTGAGTTGCTCGCCTGCATAGGGCATGCAGTGATTGTCTGCATAGGCGGTGGAAATGCCGAAGCATAGACTTATAAGTATAAAAAGAGTTTTCATCGACGCGCCTCCTGCCAAGCATGGTAGATATGTTCGATATTCAGTGATGGCATGCAAATAAAGTTATCACATTGACGGCTAAAACATGGTGAACAATCGCTTTGTGGTGTGATGTGTCGATGCAATGCACCCAAGGCACCCATACGCCATGGTGCTGTTGCGCCCCATAATGTGATAGTTGGGCAGTCACAAGCTGCTGCTAAATGGGTCACACCCGTATCTTGTCCAAGGTATGCAGAAGCCTGCTGAAGCATGCCTGCAAGTGTTGCTAGAGAAAAACAGCGCGGCGCAACGATGATATGTTCACTTTGTTTTGAAATATTCTCAGCGCGTTGTTTTTCTTCCGCATTACCCCATAAAACAATGAGGGTTTGTTGTTTTTGCATTATTTGCGCGAGTTGTTGCCATTGTGCATCGGGAAGGCGTTTGGTGATATAGCTGCCACCCACATGTAAAATCGAAAAGGGTGCTTGAATCCCCATGTCATCCAATGCTTGTTGACCTTGTTTTTGCATAGCCAAAGTGATTTGAATATGGGGGGCAATGTATGTTTGTTCTTTGTCGTCAGTTTTATTTTGAGAGGCAAATGCCGCAGCAATAATATGTCGATACAGTGGCACCACATGTTTTTCATTGGCATGGAATGTTACGGGGCTAACAAACCAGCGATTTGGCCATTCGGGGCTTTGTTCACGATCAAAACCAAAGATTTTACATCCTGATTTGGCAGAAGCCCAAGCCATGATGCCTGATTTTATAAGCCCTTGCAGATCAAAGATGATGTCAAAGTATTCATTGCGTAATGTTTGAATCATTTGCCAAGCATGACGGATTCTGGAGTCCCCTTTCAAGGCAACTTTGTGCACCTTGACCTGTGGTGGAAATATATCCGTAACAAATGCGAAGCGTTGATCCACCAGCCAATGAACTTCGCTTATTTCAGGGCGCTTGAGCAAGTCATCCAAAGCAGGAAGGGCATGAATGATGTCGCCAAATGCCGATAATTTTACAATCAGAACTTTCAAGCTTTTAGTTGTGCCAAGCAAGCATCGCGCACCATTTCTGGGAAAATATTTATCATGCACGGGTGTCCTGAAACATGGCATTCGCGTTTGAGGCAGGGGCTGCAAGGCGCAGGTTTGTATAACAAGCTGACATGCTTACCCGATGGGGCAGTGCGACTTGGATCCGTTGCACCAAATATGCCAACGGTGGCTTTGCCAAGACCTGCTGAAACATGCATTAAACCAGAATCATTACACAGGGTAAGTTGGCTACATGCGACCAGTTGTAAAGCCTGCTGTAGGCTTGTTGTGCCCGATGCATTCCATGTTTTTCCTGTTGTTTTGGCTAGACACTGCTCGCCAATTTCTCTTTCAGCTTGTGTGCCTAAAATAACAGGCTGCCAACCAGCTTCTGAAAGCCATTTCAAAATATAAGCATAGGCCTCAGATGGATAACGCTTGGCACCACCAAACTGTGCGCCAGGCGCGATGCAAATCGCACGTTTTGGGTCAATATGATGCTTTTGTAACAAATCGATGCCTGCATCCAAATCGGTTTGGCTGGCATTGAGTGAAACGTGTCGTTGTGTAACGGGAATACCTGCTTGCTCGACCAAATCCAGAAAATAGTCGCGGTGATGTTCATGCTGCATATTCAATTTGGGACGATAAGCGTGGGTAAGCAAGAGCGAGCGGCACTCATGTTTGAAACCATGCCGTTCAGCGCTTCCCGAGCGAAAGGCCTGCCATGCTGCGTGAAAGCTGTTACGGAATAAAAAGCTTTTCTGATGCGTGACGTGCTCAGCTTGGTATGTTGTTTGCTCTAGGTTGAGGAACGGTAATAAATCACTTAACCATGGACGACCAAAGATGTGAATCTCACTGTCTGGATGATGCTGCACAATGGCGCGCATAGCTGGTTGTGCCATAATAACATCACCCAACCAGTTGGGTGGAAATATGCGAATGCCTTGTGTCATGTGTCTTTTAAAGGTGTGCAAACATAAAAGTATTCATGTTTCAGGTTGAAAGCTTTTGCATCAGGAATATCATAACTTGATTGGATATTAAAATGGCGTTGCAAGGTGTTTTCGATGCCGTGTTTTGTATAGCAATACAAACGGTTTTTGAGTGCGCGCTGCGGGAAGAGTCTGGCTGTGAAATAGTGCAGTTTTGCAAAAGTGGCAGGCCATAATTCAATACTTATCAGAAAACACCCATCATGTTTTAACAAGCGCTCAACTTCATGCAAAACCAACTCTGGGTTTTGCACGTGGCTGATTGTTTTTAGGCATATAATACAATCATATGATGCATCAGGGGCACTGATATTTTCCGCCATTTCGGTGATAAAGGTGCCTTTGGGTAAGCTGCCAGGGCATGCGCGGCGAAAATCATCCAATAAAGGGTCAAGAAAGGTCTTCTTTCCCATCTTGATAAACTGAGAAACACATGTGGGACCACAGCCCAATTCGAGAATTTGGCTATCTTCTTGCAGCTTGGACACATGCGGTTCAATGAGCGGAAGGTAGCGTTTACGTATTTGCTTTTTCAAAGGGCTAATGTCGGAATTTTGTTGTTGAAGCTGGTTAAATAGGGTCAGTTCAGCTTTGAGAGCTGTATGCCAACGTTGTTTGCTAAATGCCTTATGGTGCGCCATGGCTATCCTGTACAATCATGGGGTTCTTTAGCTACCAGCTAAGGATTTAGCCTCATCAATCAGCATAACAGGAATATCATCTCTAATAGGGTATTCTAATTGACATTTTTCGCATAACAATGCGGTTTTGTCAGCGGTGTATTGCACGCTTTTTTTGCATTTTGGGCAGGCAAGAATATCGAGTAAGGCTTGATCAATCATAGTATCTCCAGCGGTATGAATGGGGCGAGCCTAGCACTGCTGCTTGTTGGCACCAATAGCCAAGCACGCTGAAATAGCTGTAATGAGGCCTTCTTGGGCTTCAAAACCTTGTTCGAGCACCCATAAAGGTCTGTTTTTAGGCCATATGTCTAATAGTTTTACAGCATCTTTGGCGGTAACGGCAATTGCGGTGTTTTGTTTCCAGATGTGGTGTAAATCATGTTCTGTAAAGGCATGGTGGTCTGGGAAAAAATATGAAGTCTCAACATGAACACCAAGGTCTTGCAAACTTTGTGTGAAACGCTGTGGGCGGGCAATAGCACTAACAGCGACCACGGATTTAGGCGCTGTCTCACCGCATTCCAACCAGTCATTCAACGGTTGGGGTTTTGTGTGCCAATGCCATTCTTTGTTGTTCGTTAGCGGCTTACTTGAACCCATGCCTGTGCGAACAATAAGATCAGCGCGATTTAGGGATTCTAGTGACTCTCTTAAAGGACCTGCGGGCAAAAGATGGCCATTGCCAAGCCCTTCATCGGGAACCAATACAATATCACACTGGCGTTGTAGTTGACGATATTGAAAACCATCATCCAATAGAATAATATCACCATGTTTGGCAGCCATGAGGCTTGCGGCGACACGGTCTTGGGCTGAAATGACTGGGCAGTGAGCCATGCGGTGCAACACGACTGCTTCATCACCAACATCTTTTGCCAAGCTATGCTGATCGAGCAACTGTGGGCTTCCCTGTTTGCCGCCATCACCGCGACATAAAATAACGGGTTTGAAATGGTGTTTTTTTAGTTGTTCTGCGAGCCATATTGTAAAGGGGGTTTTGCCACTGCCACCAACTGTAATGTTGCCAATAGAAATGAGTGGTAATGAGGGCGCTATCGCATGTTTGCAGCGCTGGTTTTGATCATATTTGCTACCTAACTTATATAATTGACTAAGTCCGCGAAGTAATAGAGCAGGCTGCTTTTTACGCCACCAAATCGATTCAATCGTTTGATATATTTTATGACTTAAACGCATGTGTTTGGTAGAAAGGGCTTAATAGCATGGATAATTTCTGGCAAAACTTGTGATTTGTCTTGCATAAACAATGCTGCTTGGGCGTTTAGTTGGCGTAGTTCATGTGGCTGCTGAAGCAATCGGATAATGGCAGCTTTAAGCTCTTCATCAGTGTTGTTAACAATAGCTGCTCCAGCAGTCTGCATATCGTTCATAATGTCGCGAAAGTTCTGAATATAAGGCCCTGTTACCACACCGCGCCCACATACAGCTGCTTCGATGGGATTATGACCGCCAATATCGACCAAGCTACCAGCAACAATAGTAATATCAGTGACCGTATAGAGTGATTGCAGAATGCCCATACCATCAATTAAAATAACCTGACTGTTTTGATTGATCTGGGCATCACTCCAACGGGAATATTGTAAACCCTGATTGCTAATAAGCTCGGCAACATGGTTAAAGCGTTCAGGGTGACGGGGTACGATGATGGTTAATAAATCAGGTTGCACATGAAGCCACTCTGGCAGCATGGATAACAATCGCTTTTCTTCATCATGATGGGTGCTGGCAAGCAAAAGGATCGGGCGTTTTAGGCTAGTATCAAGCTTTTTTCGTAAGCTATTACAATCAACATCAGGTGCTTGAACGGCATATTTTAAGTTGCCCGCAATATGAATTTTCTTGGGCTGAACACCCATGGCAATAAGTCGCTCTGCATCCAATGGACTCTGTGGTAGAAAAAGATTCACGGGAGCAAGCCAGCGTTTCCAGAAATAGCGACTGGCATGGTATTTTGGAAATGAACGATCTGAAATACGTGTGTTAATGCCGATGATTGGGATATTGTTTTTTTTGCATGCCTTAAACATGCCTGGCCAAAATTCTGTTTCAGCGAGTAGAAGCAATGCGGGTTTGAGTGTGTTTACAAAACGCTGCATAAAACCAGGTAAATCCCACGGTAAATAGGAAATGCTAGCGATATTACCAAGCTGACGCTGGGCATGTTGCATGCCTGTGCGGGTAATCACAGTTAAATGCAGCGAATGTCCCAATGTATGCAGTTGCTCTAGTAGAGGGATAATCGATGTCACTTCCCCCATCGAGCAGGCATGTAACCAAATGCAGTTCGGCTTTGGTTCGGTACTATCGAACAAAAAATGTTGTCGCCACTTATGGGGCTGTTGGTGGGAAGGGCTGGCTTGCATATTGCCAATTTCAACAAAATGTAGCGGTATCGTCTATGATATTTATTGTATAGGTTGCTTGGTGAAGGTACGCAGGCTTGCCAGAAGCGCATAGATACGCTTGAATCTGCCAGCTAAATTTTTTCAGGGAAAGGAGCTGCTGTATGGTAATGGATGTGAAATGGTTGGAAGAAAAGGTTCTTTTACGCAAGTTGGATACAACGGAAATCGCGTTACTTAAAGAGTTGGTTAGGGTAACAGAATATGCGCCTGGCGAACAGATTATGGAGCAGGGTAAGCCTGGTGGCGTATTGTATATGCTATATTCTGGTGTGGCTGACATTACTTGCCATGGCAATGGTCATGATATGCGCGTGGCGACAGCGCGTGAAGCATCGTTGTTTGGCGAGATGTCCTTTTTGACAGGCAGTGAAGCCAGTGCTTCAGTAACGGCGCAGAAAACATGTGTTGTGTATAGCTTGACACGTGCTGCTTATTCCGAACTCATGCAAAAAAATCAAGATTTGGTTTTTGCATTGTTTACACATCTTTTGGTTCATGCCGCAGGCGTGATTCGGCACATGAATGAAGAGCATTTGGCTTTTCAACAGTACATTATGGGCCGCCGTTCTTAAATGAGAGGGACCCTGCGCCTATTCGACGTGATATTAAAGTTGAGACTGCCCAGGTAACCAAGAGCTATTCTTTGTAACCTGTTGTTTTTCAATGGTTTTTTATACGCGTTATTCATTGCTTATGTTATCATTTGATAACTGGCAGCTTTTTTGCTGTGATTTCATTGAAAATTATATTTAATACGCGAGATGATGTGCTGCGTAAGGCTTATCTATGGAGGGTAAGATGGTTATAACGTTATTGGCAATTGTGAGTGTGCTTTATCTGGCATTACAGCTAGAAGATAAATTTAAGGTGCCATCGCCATTGGGTTTGATTGTTTTATCGTTTATTTTTCATGCTTTGATGGGTGATGTCTTTATGTTGACGGGTGATGCCGAACACTTTGCATTGTTGGTGTTGTTGCTGCTGCCAATCCTACTTATCTCCGATTCTCTTGAATTAAGTGTTGCAGATTTAAAAGAGCACGGGCTTAGTTTATTTTACTTGGCAGTTGTTGCGGTCTCTTTATCGGTATTGGCGGCATTGCTGATGGGCAATACGTTGTTTAGTGAATATAACCTATCAACAGCAGCGATTATCGTATTGTTTGCTATGGTTTTGGCAACCGACCCTGTGTCGGTGGTGAGTATCTTTTCCAACTTTACATTGCCGCATAGATTAAAGATTTTATGTGAAGGCGAGAGTCTATTTAATGATGCTACGGCATTGATTGTGTTTGTATTTGTTGGTCTTTATGCTTTGAATGGTGGCGAGATTACAACGGCTTATGTGGCGGAAGTCAGTGTGCTGGTGGTGCTTGGCTCATCGGCTCTGGGAGTGGCATTTGGTTACGCGGGTTTGTTGCTGATGAAAACTACCACCAACCGCACAGCGGAAATGCTCATTCTAATTTTGGTTGGTTATGGCGGTTTTGAACTGGCAGAACACTTTTATACACTTCTRAATATGCTTGGTATGCACACGCACATGCATCTTTCAGGTATTTTAACGTGTATTTTTGCCACGATTACGGTGAATCATATCATGATGCAGGAAGTTGTTAAAGAAAGTGCAGTGATTGACCATGAAGAGGGCATTTTGCAAAGCAAACCGACTTCACGGGGTGTGATTAGCGCGGCAATTAATAAAATCAAAGCCACGGTGGAAGAGCGTGAACGTCATTTGCGTACCAAAGAAGATGTGCAGCTATTGGCATTGGTTGCCAATACGGTGTTGTTTGTTGCCATGGCAGAGTTGATTAATATGTCATTGTTATGGCAGTATAAAGTAGAGATTATCACCATGTTTTTAGCCACGACAGTTATTCGTGCGGTAATGATGGCGAAATTTGCGATTATCACCAATAAGACCGATAAAATGACCAATATCAACTTTCGTTGGTGGGGCGTTTTGACCTTTGCTGGTATTAAAGGCGGTTTATCCATCGTTATGTTGATGATGATTCCTGCATCTTTTGAGCATTTGGAAATGTTTAAAGCTGTGGTGATTGGCGTTATTTTGCTCTCTACCTTTATTTACTCAGGGATTCTGGTTGCCTTAATCAGTAAAAATCAGGCTGCATTTTCGCGTGAAAAAGAAGAAGAGGCACATTAAAGCATTGTGAGGGGTATTTTACGGGCAGGATGAATAGCCCTTATTCAGAGAGAATCTGAGCTGCAACTTTAAGCCCATCGACAGCCGCTGAGGCAATGCCACCTGCATAACCAGCACCTTCACCAATAGGGTATAAATTGCTTAAGGATACGGATTGCATGGTTTGGTCGCGAAGCATGCGAATGGGTGAACTTGTACGTGACTCAACAGCCAATATATTAGCATCATCACTCACATAACCTTTCATTTTTCTATCAAATGCTAGCAAACCTTCACGCAGCGGTTCGGCAAGCCATTTGGGGAATAAATCATGCAAGTCAGCAGCTTCAACACTGGGTTTAAAACGCGTCGGAGCCAATTTTCCTGTGGCTTTTTTCTGGACAAAATCTGTGATTCGCATGGCTGGAGCAGCATAGGGTGTGTTGGTCATGTTAAAACAAGCGCGTTCAAGCTCTCGTTGCAAGCGGATACCGCATAAAGCATCGCGTCCCAAGCCATGGCGTTCAATATCATCAGGTGTGACCTGCACAACAATGCCAGAATTGGCCAACGGGCTACGGCGATGGGCATTGCTCATGCCGTTGACTGTCATGAGTCCTTCTTCGGTGGGTGAGGGTACAATCAAGCCACCAGGGCACATGCAAAAGCTATAAATGCCACGCTTACCAAGATACTGATCACTGACCTGATGGGTTAGTTTATACTCGGCTGCGCCCAGTGATGGGTGTTCGGAAAATTGGCTGAACTGGCATGCATTGACCCATGTTTGATCGTGTTCAGCACGCACACCCACAGCAAAATCTTTGGCTTCAATCTCAATGCCTTGTTTGTGCAAGGTTTCAATCGTATCACGGGCTGAATGACCAATGGCTAGGATGATATGGTCACCCATAACTTCTTCACCATTGGCTAACCGAACGCCCGTAGCTACTTCCTTATTATCTTTAAGAATGTCATCAACACGGGTATTAAAGCGATAGTCCACACCCAGCGCCAAAAGGTGCTCGCGCATACGACGAATAATACGAACCAGTTTATCGGTTCCTAAATGCGGATGAGCATCGACCAAAATATTTTTATCTGCACCAAAGCGCACAAATTCTGCCAACACCCAACGCACAAAAGGGTGTTTTATACGGGTATAAAGTTTGCCATCGGTGTATGTGCCAGCCCCACCTTCACCAAAACAGACATTGCTTTCAGGGTTTAATTCACCGCGACTGCGCAACCGCCCAATATCACGCATACGCTTTTCAACGGGTTGTCCGCGCTCCAATAATGTCACACGCATGCCCGATTCCGCCAATGCCAAAGCCGCAAACAAACCAGCAGGGCCTGCGCCAACAATAATGGCATGTTGTGATGTTTTGCTACCATTCAAGGCTTCGGGTTTGCCCACGTTGRGGCTAGATAATTCAATAACTTTAGCCTGTGGAGGAAGCGTAGGTGTTTCGCTTGTTTYGCATTCAATGCTGCATACAAAATGCACAGCGCTGCGTTTGCGYGCATCAATCGCACGGCGTACAATGGTTATATCTGTAATTGCGCTGCTCGATACGTGTAAGAGCTTGGCAATGCGTGGACGTAGGTAGACATCGGATTCATCGAGTTCGACGGGTATRTTGGTTAGGCGRATAAGCATGGTCGAANGTCTACCTTTGAAAGGTTTGAACAGGAATAGCGACGCATCTGTGCATGGATGTTATATATTTGCTACAATATATTATACGTTAATATTGGGAGCTTGCATGAAAGAGAATAAACGTGAAATTGTAGTRGTAGCRGGCATYCGAACCCCTTTGGGWAAAATGGGSGGGRCACTTGCTGGGCTTTCGGCTGTTGATTTGGGTATGCAGGCKGTRCGRGAGCTTTTGGTGCGYTCAAAGYTWACCCGTGATGATGTTGATGCGGTGATTATTGGCAATGTKATTCAACCTGCAGAAGCCACCAATATTGCCCGKGTKATTGCTTTGCAAGCWGGTGTGCCACGGGCTGTTCCTGCCCATACGGTGCATCGCAATTGTGCATCGGGTATGCAAGCGATTACCGATGCGGCGGAAAAAATACAGCTTGGGCGTGCCGATGTGATTTTGGCTGGTGGTGTTGAATCCATGACCCATGCACCTTTATTATTTCATGATAAATTCCGTGAAAAAATGGCAATCCTGCAACGTGCCAGAGATGTTCCATCGCGTTTGAAGGCGGTGTGGGGCGTGATGCAAGCGCCTTGGAAACCGCGTATTTCATTGATGGAAGGTTTGACCGATCCTGTAGTGCATATGGGTATGGGGCAGACGGCGGAAGTATTGGCACGTGAGTTTGCAATTTCACGCAAAGAGCAAGATGAATGGTCGTTGCAGAGTCATCAACGGGCAGCGGAATCTTGGCGTGCAGGCTGGTATGATGAGGAAGTGATGCATGTATTTGCAGGCTCCTCTTTTGCACCCGTGCATATGGATGAAGGGGTGCGTGGTGAGCAAAGCATGAAAGCTTTGAAGCGTTTGCGTCCTGCTTTTGAAAAACCATTGGGCACAGTCACGGCGGGCAATAGCTCACAAATTACCGATGGTGCGGCGATGCTATTAATTTCACATCGCGAAAAAGCCGAAGCTGAGGGTTGGCCGATCTTGGGTTATATCCATGATTGGGCGTATTCAGGTTGCGATCCTGAACGTATGGGCATGGGCCCCGTGCATGCCAGTCACAGCCTGTTGTCCAAAGCAGGTTTACACATGCGTGATATGGCAAGGGTGGAGATCAATGAGGCATTTGCTGCACAAGTACTATCCAACTTAAAAGCCATGAACTCCAAACAATTTGCCAAAAAAGCTTGGGGTGAGGATGTGGCGATGGGTGCGCCAGATACAGATACAGTCAATGTACATGGTGGAGCGATTGCGATGGGGCACCCTGTGGGTATGACAGGGGCAAGGTTGATTTTAACACTGTTGCGTCAGTTGAAACATGAAACGGGTGGCGGTTTGGGTTTGGCAAGTTTATGTATTGGCGGTGGTCAGGGTGGCGCAACGCTGGTTGGGAGTGAGCCATGGCAGTGAAATCAGTGCTTCAATTAAAACGTAAAAAATCTAGCGCAACTTTATCGTTCGTCCGCAGTGATAAGCCAGTCAATGTATTGGATGAAGCCTGTATGTTGGCTTTGGAAGGCTATTTGGATGAGTTAGAAGCCAATACGCCAGATGTATTGGTATTACAAAGTGAGTTGGCAGGTTGTTTTATAGCTGGGGCGGATATTCATGCCATTGCCGCAGTGGAAGATGCTGAAAAGGGCACGCAGTTGGCGAAACGTGGGCAAGCCGTTTGTCTGCGCATTGAGCAATTATCGAGCGTGTCGGTGGCAGTGGTGCAAGGTGTATGTTTGGGTGGCGGTTTGGAGCTGGCAATGGCATGCGATTATATCATTGCCGTTGCTGATGATAAAACCCGTTTGGGTTTGCCTGAAATAAAAATTGGTATTCACCCTGGTTTTGGTGGCTGCGTGCGCTTACCTCAAAAAGTAGGCTGGGTCGTTGCCACGCAAATGATTTTAAGTGGTAACACTGTGGATGCTAAGCGTGCCAAACGGACTGGTTTGGCAGATATGCTATGCCATGAAGAACAGCTAGAACAAGCCATTGAGCAGCTTGTCACAAAAGGTAAGAAGGTTGTTGTTAGCAAACCCAAATGGTTTGCCTTATGGCCTGCTAGGCAGGTGTTTTTTATGTTGGCAGAGCGAAATTTACGGGCGCGATTTAAAGATTTGGATATGGATCAGTCCTACCCTGCATTGATGGGCGCGCTCAATGCGTTGCGTGCTATTTCGGGGTTGTCAGGTGATGCAGCTTATACTTGGGAAGCGAACTCCATAGGGCGCTTGGCAGTCACGCCAACATGCAAACATTTGATTCGTGTATTCTTTTTGGGTGAAGCCTTAAAGCACCAAGATGCAGTGAAAAAAGGCAAAGCGGCAGTTGCAAAGATGCAGCATACAGCAGTCTATGGTGCGGGTGTCATGGGCAGTGGAATTGCTTGGGTTGCTGCCAAAGATGGCACGGTAGATTTGCACGATGTGTCTCCTGATGCTTTGAGTGGAGGGCTTCAATCTGCATCCAAGTTTGCCAAACGTGATAGGCAGCGGGGTGAAGCGCGTTTGCAACGTATTCGTCCAAGTTTGGATGGCAGTGGTTTGGCGACAGCGGATGTGGTCATTGAGGCAATTGTAGAAAGAATAGAAGTGAAAAAGTCACTTTGGGCGGATGTAGAAGCACAAGTAAGTCGCCAGACGTTGTTACTAAGCAATACATCATCGCTATCATTAAGCGAGCAGCAGGCAGATTTAAAATATCCTGGGCGCTTGGCGGGATTGCACTTTTTTAACCCTGCTCCCAAAATGCCTTTGGTAGAAATCATTGCTGGCAAAAAAACCACCAAGAAAACATTGCAAACAGTGGCTGCACTTGCCGTGCGTTGGGGAAAATTTCCTGTGATTGTGGCAGATCGCCCAGGCTTTTTGGTCAATCGTTGTTTGATGCCATTTATGACGGCGGCATTGCGATTGTTGGAAAAAGGACAATCAGCACAGCATATTGATGGCGTATTAAAAAACTTCGGCATGCCTATGGGAGCCATTGAATTGGCAGATCGTGTGGGTCTGGATATATGCTTGCATGTGGGTGAGCATTTGAGTGCTGCATTGTCAGGTAATGGGCAATTCGCGATGCCAGACTGGTTTGCCAAGATGGTCGCAGATGGACGGTTTGGTGAGAAAAGTGGTTCGGGATTTTATACGTATAACAAAGGCAAGCGTCAGGGTATTCATGAAGCCTTGGATAGCTATTTGCCATCGAAGGCATCGTCAGGCGCGCATGCCAATGCTGTGCAAGAAAAAGAATTTGATGCGAATATGAAGGATGATGCCTATGTGATGGCTGGACAGGAAGTGATTGATACATGTTTGATTCCGATGTTGCTTGAGTCTTTGCGCTGCCTTGTAGAAGGGGTGGTGGAAGATGCCGAACATTTGGATGCGGCATTGGTATATGGTATTGGTTTCCCACCATTTCGTGGTGGTCTATTGTGTTACTTTGCTTCTCGAGAGCGGGCTGAATTACGGCAAACAATTGCCAATTTAGGCTTTGATATACCTGTCAATTTGGAGGTGTTAGATGGCTTCTCCTAAAACATGTCTAGGTCTAAAGCGGGCTGAAAAATCTTCATCGTTGTCCGATTTACTCCTAGAAGCACCGTCGGAATGGTTGGATAAACCTTTATTACGCTCCCGTAAAACGAATGGCGAATGGCAACAATGGTCGCGCATTAAAGTGCAGCAAGGTGTTTTGCGTGTAGCTGCATGGTTAGAGTCGCAAGGTATTAAATCAGGCGATCGTGTTGGTATATTGGGGCATAATTGTCCTGAATGGTTGATTGCAGATTTTGCCATTTTGCGTATTGGCGCGGTGACTGTGCCAGCCTATTTTACCGATAGTCCTGAAGCGGTGCGTTATGTTTTTGATGATGCTGGTTGCTCGTTATTATTGGTGGAGGAAGGCGCGCAGGAAGCAAAACTGGATGGTTATGATAAACCAATGGTGGTATTCCATGGAGAGACCGATTCACTGGCGGCGATTGCCAGTGATGAAGCATGGGATGGGCAATTGCAAACGCCATGCCCCACACGTGATGATTTGGCGACATTGATTTACACATCGGGCACAACAGGGCACCCCAAAGGCGTAATGTTGACGCATGGTAATCTGCTATCGGATGTTTGGGCTGGCTTGGGCGGAGTTCCTGTGTTTCCAGATGATATATTTTTATCCTTTTTACCTGTATCGCATGCTTTTGAGCGCACAGTTGGACACTTTTTACCCATGGCATGCGGCTCTGAAATCGCTTATGCCGAAGATGTCACCACCTTGATGCGAGATATGCCTGAAGTTCAACCAACAGTGATGATTTCCGTGCCGCGTTTGTATGAGAAAATTTATGCAGGTGTACATGCCAAAATGGAGGCTTCAGTTGTAAAGCGCTTTTTATTTGAACAAGCCCAATCGTTGGGTATGCAACGTTTTGAATTGCGGAAAAAAGGTGAAAATTTACACGGCTTGAAGGCGAGGGTGTGGAAGCTTCTGGATGGTGTTGTGAATGCCAAATTGCGTGCCAAGATGGGTGGAAAATTACGCATATTTGTTTCGGGTGGTGCGGCTTTAAGCCCGCGTATTGCCAATTTTTTATTGGCAGCCGATATTACCGTATTGCCGGGTTATGGTCTGAGTGAGTCATCGCCTGTATTGACGGTGAATATCGAAGAAAACATCAAACCAGCCAGTGTTGGTCCCGCTTTGCCAGGGGTAGAACTCAAACTTACCGAGGATGGCGAGCTTTTGGCAAAAGGTGCGATGATTATGCGGGGTTACTGGCAAAAAGATGCTGAAACCAAAGAAGTCTTGGATGAGAATGGCTGGTTGCATACAGGCGATATTGTTGAGATAGATGATGATGGTTATGTGTTCATTGTGGATCGTAAAAAAGAAATTATGGTACTTTCCAGTGGTGAAAATGTTCCGCCAGCATTGGTCGAGCAACATTTAACCCATGATCCATGTATTGAGCAAGCGATGGTGGTTGGTGAAGGTCGGGCATGGCTGGCTGCCTTATTGATTGTAAATGAAGAGCAGTTGCGGGTGCGCTGGCGTGGTAAGAAACGCGCATTGCCTGATAACTGGCGAGAGGATAAAGCATTACATAGCTGGTTGTTAAAACGTATTAGGCATGAATCGCATGATTTGGCGAGTTATATGCAAATTCGGAAGTTGCTTGTGGTATCAGAAGAATGGACGCAGTTAAATGGCTGTTTAACACCAACATTAAAGTTGAAACGTCGACATATTCGAGCGTTGCATGAGGAAGAGATTCATGCTTTTTATGTGTCGTCGGAATCCAAGTGACGTTTGACATGGTGATGCCCATAACGCCAATAAATGATAGCGGCGATGATAGCGGCGATGCTGATTGCAATAATCAGCCCCCAAAGACCAAATTGATGAAGGATACTCATAGCTGCCAAGCCTAAAAAATGACCGATGGTGTAAATAACGATGGCCCAAGTGATGCAGTTGATGATTTGAAGAAAGAAAAAACGCCAAAAGTTAATGGACGAGCAGCCAAAAAGAATGGCCGCAGCCAAGCGTGTACCATACAAATATTGAAAAATGAAAATTGACCAGTGGGCATATTTGTTAAGAATAATATTGGCTTTAGGCACATGCCTTTCAAGCATGGGAATGGCATGGATRATTTTTTTGCCACGCCAACGKCCCAGTGCAAAAAAGAATAAATGCCCAATAAAAGCGCCGCATGCTGCGACAACAATCACTTTCCAAGTTTCCAATACACCAGCTGCTGCCAATGCTGCCGCAACGATAAATACCGTTTCGCCTTCAATAAATGTCCAARYAAATACAGCCCAATARCCATATTGYTCGACAAACTGTTGTGCCCATTCCATGCGGGAACTATAACGCCYAGTGRTRAAAATGGTATGTGGATTGCAARCTGGAAGCGRTTAGTCGAAGCGGYTAGTCTTGCGGCATGTCTGTTTAYACTGAACTTACCCACRAAAACATCKYTCATATTCTTGAAGATTRTAACTTAGGCGCATTACAATCCTTTGAAGGTATTGCTGCTGGTATTGAAAACAGCAATTTTTTTATTGATACTGAACAAGGTCGTTTTGTACTCACGGTTTTTGAACGTATGAATGCGCAGGAATTGCCCTACTTTATGCGCTTGATGCGGCATTTGGCAGGCAAAGGTTTGTCGTGCCCTGATGTGATGCAGCGGTATGATGATTCGCTTTTGTTTGAGGTTCAGGGTGGTGGTGAAAGCAAGTGGGGCTGTATTGTATCCTGCTTGTCAGGCAAAACATTGGATAATTTGAATGTAGCGCAACTGCATGCTTCTGKACAAGCCTTGGCGCAATTGCATATGGCTGGAGAGTCTTTTGCTGAAGAGAAAAAGAACCCTACAGGCATGCTTTGGTTGCAAGAACATGTGGATAAAGTGCTGCAAGGTACAGCGAAAGCTTATGGCGATGCGGCTGCCGTGTTGTTGCGGGAAGAGCTGGAAAATCAGCGGGCACAATTATGGGATAATTTGCCGCAAGGCGTGATTCATGGTGATTTGTTTGTTGATAACATCTTATTTGATGGTGATAAAGTATCGGGTATGATTGATTTTTATTATGCACACACCGCGCCATGGGTGATGGATATTGCAATTACCCTTAATGCACAAGCTGTGATGCTTGGTGATGAAGATGATAGGCGTATTGAAGCTTTTCTTGGGGGTTACGAATCGGTCAGAGCTTTGCAAGAAAATGAGTTTCAAGCATTGCCAATTTCATTGCGTCTGGGCGCATTGCGCTTTTGGGTTTCACGTTTGTATGATGCATTTTTTCCGCGTGATGGCGCGCTGACGCAGACCAAGGATCCTGAAGAATATCGACTGAAACTACTATTTCATCGAGGAGACTGAATAGCTCATAGTGTTATCATTTAAGCTATGAGTTTTAACTTGGCTTCGCTGATAACACCTTCGTAATGCTGGGCATGAGAGATATAAAATAAAAATGCCCATAATGCTGACTCATCTTCAAAATAAGTTTGGGCGTTATGAAAGTGAACATCGACACCATAAAGCTTACGCTTTACCGTGAATATACCGATGCTTGTGAAGTGGTCAGCGATTTTCTTGGCGCGAAAAGGGTTCATGGCTTTCTCCTGTACACACATCCTTACTAACATTCATCGGAATGAAGCAACTACTCTTTAATCAGAGGTCGGAAAAAAGTGGTAATTATAACGTGTTTAATACCAAGCTTTAAAGGCTGTCTGCTGTGAGCAAGGTGTTGATGGAATAGGCGTTTTATTGTGGGCTGAGGACAATGCGTTGATTTTGCTGATGGGCATAGGCATAGTTCGCGCCGCATCGCTTGGCACGGAATGTAGTGAATCGTGTTTGTGCGGTGGTTGTTCTTTGATTTTTTATCTCATGCGAGGGTGGCGGAACTGGTAGACGCGCTGGATTTAGGTTCCAGTATCTTTGATGTGGGGGTTCGACTCCCCCCTCTCGTACCATATTTATAATAAAGCCACATTAGTGGCTTTTTTAGTTTTGAGACAACGCTTATTTTCTGTGATGGAGACCATCAATGATTCAAACAAATGTAAAACAACTAAGTGATACCGAGCATCAAGTTCATGTGACTTTGCCGCAATCTGAGTATGATCGTGTTTATGCCGAGCATACGAGCAAACTTGGTGGGCAAGCAAAATTACCAGGCTTTCGCCCTGGCAAAACACCTATCAATGTGATCCAAAAGCAATTTGGTCCTAAATTGCACGAAGACACTGTTTCTGAATTATTACAAGCCCACTATGTTGGTGCGATTGAATCTTCAGGTTTGGTGCCAGCACTTCAGCCTGAGTTGAAGATGCCTGCCGTGCAGCCAGATGGCGAGTTTACCTTCACTTTAAATGTCGTGACATGGCCTAAGGTAGAATTGGCAAAGTTATCTCAATTGCAGTTTGATGAAACAACTGTGAACGTTGAAGATGCAGATGTGGATGCTGTTGTTGAGCGTTTGCAAAAATCACAGGTGAAGTATGACATTGAAGATGATCGCAAGGCAGAAAATGGCGATCAGGTAACGATTGATTTTGTTGGTTTTGTAGACAATGAAGCCTTTGAAGGCGGCGATGGCGAAGGCCATGCATTGGTGTTGGGCTCTGGGCAATTCATACCAGGCTTTGAAGAGCAGCTGGTTGGGCATAAAGCGGGCGAGCACGTTGTTGTGAATGTAAGCTTTCCTGAAGACTATCAAGCAGCACACTTGGCAGGTAAAGAAGCACGCTTTGAAACAGATGTGAAATCAGTAGCAAAACCAGCAACGGCTGAGGATGATGATGCTTTGGCGAAAATGTTGGGCTTTGATGATGCCGCAGCATTGCGCGCCGATGCACAAACACGCTTGGATGGCGAAGCCAAAGAAGCATCATTTCAAGCAACACGCGATGCGGCACTGGATGCCTTGTTGGATGCCAATGCTATGACTATGCCAGGGCGTTTGTTGGAAGAAGAAGTTAAAAACACAACGCAGCGTGTGATGCAAAACATGCAGCAGCAAGGCATGGAAGCAGGCAATGAGATGTTTGCCGATGAAGCGTTTAAGAAAGAAGTGCGTGAACGTGCTGAGCGTAGTTTGAAGTTATCGGTATTGATTCAGGCAGTGCGTGAAGTGGCTGAAATCGAGTTGGATGAAGCAGCTGTGGAAGCAGAGTTGGAGTTGATGTCCAAACAGTACCCTGCTGAACAGCATGATCAGTTTATTGCTTGGATTAAAACTCAGCAAGAGCAGATGGCGGGTATTCGTGATCGCCTTCTTGAGCAACGTTGTGTGACGTATGTTGTTGCAGAAGCGAAAACCAAACCTGTGTCTAAAGCGTTATCTGCATGGCAGCAGGAGCGAGATAGTCAGGCGTAGTACTTGAATTTTGCTTTTGTAGTCCTTATAAGCAGATAGCTGGCAAATGATTTGCAAGGAGTTCTTATGAACCTGGTTCCAATGGTAGTGGAGCGCACCTCTCGCGGTGAGCGTTCTTATGATATTTTTTCACGATTGTTGAAAGAACGTATTATCTTTTTGAGTGGTCAGGTTGATGATAATATGGCAAATCTGATTACGGCTCAGCTGTTATTTTTGGAAGCTGAAGGCCCTGATAAAGATATTTATATGTATATCAATAGTCCAGGCGGCTTGGTTACGGCGGGCATGGCGATATATGATACCATGCAATATATTCGTTCTGATGTTTCGACACTTTGTGTTGGGCAGGCAGCCAGTATGGGCGCGCATTTATTGGCCTCTGGTGCAGATGGTAAGCGTTTTGCATTGCCCAATGCACGTGTGATGATTCATCAGCCATTGGGTGGATTTCAGGGTCAGGCAACGGATATTGAAATTCATGCACGTGAAATCCTCAAACTCAAAGATCATATGAATGCCATGCTGGCTCAGCATACAGGGCAGCCGCTGGAAAAAATTGCCGATGATGTAGAGCGTGATTATTTTCTAAGTGCGCAAGAGGCCTGTGATTATGGTTTGGTGGATAAAGTTCTAGCGTCTCGCTCTGATATGGAAAGCGATTCATAACAATTCAGTTTACGGTTTGCAGCGTCAATAGCCGTGTTGTTTGTTGATAAAATTGCGAGTTATGTGTTTTTTGTAGTAGTATGGATTTGGTTTCGACAAAAGTAATGCCGTTTATAAGGCTGCATGGTAGAGCATGATGGAGGTTTGACATGGGTAAACAAAGTGATGGTGATGCAACATTGTTCTGCTCTTTTTGTGGAAAAAGTCAGCATGATGTTAAAAAATTAATTGCTGGGCCAACCGTTTTTATTTGTGATGAATGCATCGATTTGTGCAATGAAATTATGGTGGAAGAGTTGGCTGGATCGGCAGCATTAAAAGCCGACGCTGATATATCATCGACACCAAAACCATCTGAAATTAAGTCATTCTTAGATGATTATGTGATTGGGCAAGATGAAGCCAAACGCATGCTTTCTGTGGCTGTTTATAATCATTATAAGCGCATTGAACACAATCAACAGAGTGATGTTGAAATATCCAAGAGTAATGTTCTTCTTTTGGGGCCAACGGGTTGTGGTAAAACCCTTTTAGCACAAAGTCTTGCACGTGTTTTTGATGTGCCTTTTGTGATGGCGGATGCAACAACACTGACTGAAGCTGGTTATGTCGGTGATGATGTTGAAAATATTATTTCAAAATTATTACAAGCTGCCGATCATGATATTGAGCGCGCTCAACGTGGTATTATTTATATTGATGAAGTCGATAAACTTTCACGCAAAGCAGATTCACCTTCGATTACCCGTGATGTGTCGGGAGAGGGTGTGCAGCAGGCTTTGTTAAAATTGATTGAGGGTACAGTTGCCAATGTTCCACCACAGGGTGGGCGCAAAAACCCTCAACAAGAATTTATTCAAGTCGATACGACCAATGTGTTGTTTATTTTAGGCGGCGCATTTGCGGGTTTGGAAAAACTCATTGAATCGCGTGGTAAAAGCCGTTCGATTGGTTTTGGTGCGAATGTTGTTTCTGAAGATGAGCAGGATATTAGCGCGCTGCTAAAACAGGTTGAGCCAGAAGACTTGATTAAATTCGGATTGATTCCTGAACTGGTTGGCAGGCTTCCTGCTGTAGCAACGTTGACCGAATTGGATAAAAAAGCCTTGCTGGAGATTTTAACAGCGCCTAAAAATGCACTGGTGAAACAGTATCAGGCATTGTTATCTTATGATGGTGTAGATGTTTCGTTTACAGAGAATGCTTTATCAGCCATTGCCGATAAGGCGCTTAAACGTAAAACGGGTGCGCGTGGTTTGCGGGCTATTATGGAAGGGGTCATGTTGGATGTGATGTATGAAATTCCAACCATGGGTAATGTGGAAAAATGTATAATCAATCGTAAGGTTGTAGAAGGTGAAGCAGAGCCTGTTTTGATCTTCCATGCGGATGATGAAGCGGCATAGGCGATAGATCCAGGGTGATTCTGGAGTTGTAATGTGTTGATGTGCAAGCTAAGGAGAATGATGTGGCAGAATGGGAAAATGCGAGTGAACAGGTTGATGATGTAGGTAAAGAGGGTGTTTTGCCAATCTTGCCACTGCGCGATATTGTTGTTTTTCCTCATATGATTGTGCCTTTGTTTGTGGGGCGTGAAAAAAGCGTGAGTGCATTGGATGAAGTCATGCAATCGGGTAAAAAGATTGTTCTTCTAGCGCAGAAAGACGCAGATAAAGACGATCCTGAACCAGAAGACCTTTACCAAGTTGGCACATTGGGAAATATCCTGCAAATGCTAAAATTGCCAGATGGCACGATTAAAGTATTGGTCGAAGGTGGCGCGCGTGTGCGTGTGGCGAATATTGAAAGCGATGGCAATGTTTTGCGTGCAAATTATCAAATTATGCCAGAGGCCGATGATGACTTGCGCGAGCGTGAAGCTGTTGCTAAGACCGTTGAACAGCAATTTGAAGCCTATGTAAAATTGAATAAGAAGACACCGCCTGAAGTGTTGGTATCGGTTGCAGCGGTGGAAGAAGTGGATAAGTTGGCAGATACCATTGCTTCGCACCTCAATTTAAAATTAGAAGAAAAGCAGGCATTGTTGGAAATTCCCAGCGTGATTGAGCGTTTGGAACGTTTATATGTGCATATGGAAGATGAGATGGAAATCTTGCAGGTGGATAAACGTATTCGCACGCGTGTAAAACGTCAGATGGAAAAATCGCAGCGTGAATATTATTTATCTGAGCAAATGAAGGCGATTCAGAAAGAATTGGGTGATGATGATGCACAGGGCGATATGGAAACCTTGGCAAAACAAATCGAAACATCAGGTTTGAGTAAAGAAGCCCAAGAAAAAGCCAATGCTGAACTCAAACGTCTAAAAATGATGCCGCCGATGAGCGCTGAGGCGACGGTTGTAAGAAACTATTTGGATTGGTTGCTCGATTTACCTTGGAAAAAACGTACCCGTGTGCGCCGTGATTTAAGTGTTGCAGAGGCAATTTTAGATGAAGATCATTTTGGTTTAGAGAAGGTCAAAGAGCGTATTCTTGAGCATTTGGCGGTATTGCAGTTGGTGCGCAAGATGAAAGGCCCGATTCTTTGTTTTGTCGGCCCTCCGGGTGTGGGAAAAACCTCACTTGGACGTTCAATTGCACGGGCAACAAGCCGAAAATTTGTACGGATGAGTTTGGGTGGCATGCGTGATGAAGCAGAAATTCGTGGGCATCGCCGTACTTATATAGGTTCTATGCCTGGTAAAGTCATTCAATCAATGAAAAAAGTAGGCGTGAAAAACCCGCTTATTTTATTGGATGAAATTGATAAATTGGGTGCTGATTTTAGAGGTGACCCTTCATCAGCGCTTTTGGAAGTGCTTGATCCAGAACAAAATAACACCTTTAATGATCATTACATGGAAGTGGATTATGATTTGTCCGAGGTGATGTTTATTACCACAGCCAATAGCTTGAATATTCCAGGTCCATTGTTGGATCGTATGGAAGTGATTCGTTTGTCTGGTTATACCGAAGCTGAGAAGTTGGCAATTGCCAAGCGTTATTTACTTTCTAAACAGCTTAAAAATCATGGCTTGAGTGAAGATGAAGGCTTTGATGTGGATGATAAGGCTTTGGTGGATGTGATTCGTTATTATACCCGTGAAGCGGGTGTGCGTGGGTTGGATCGTGTGTTGGCAAAACTTTGTCGTAAAATGGCACGTAAGTGGGTTCAGGATACGCCTAAAGTTGCTTTAAAGGTTGGGCGTGATGATTTGGAAACATATTTGGGTGTGCGTCAGTACAGCTTTGGTATGATGGAAGAAGAGCATCAAGTGGGTGTTGTGACAGGTCTTGCTTGGACAGAAGTGGGTGGCGAGCTTCTACAAATTGAAACCGCATTGATGCCAGGTAAAGGTAAATTAACGGTTACAGGGCAGTTGGGTGATGTCATGCAGGAATCTATTCAAGCGGCTTTGACATACGTTCGTTCGCGTGCAGCTAGTTTGGGCTTGAAAGCTGATTTTCATCAGAATGTGGATATTCATGTGCATGTTCCTGAGGGAGCAATCCCCAAAGATGGTCCTTCGGCGGGTCTTGGCATGGCGACATCCATCATTTCTGCTTTGACAGGTATTACAGTCAAAAAAGAAGTATGTATGACAGGTGAAATT
>NVTQ01000010.1 GCA_002401635.1 Pseudomonadota bacterium | reverse complement strand
ATCCTGAATGGCGGCCTGAGCCCCAGTGACATCGCCCACCTGCTGGAGTCATCACCACCCCGCCAGCGTGCCCTGCTCTGGAACCTGGTCGACAAGCAGCTTGAAGGCGAAGTCCTCCAGTATCTGAATGACGATATCCGAGGTTACTTCCTGAGCCAGCTGAACGCTCAGGAACTGGCTGACATCATCGAGGATTTCGAGTCGGACGATCTGGCCGACTTACTGCAGCAGTTGCCCGACACGGTCATCCAGGAAGTCCTGGACACCATGGACGAGCAGGATCGCCAACGTGTCGAAGAAGTCCTCTCCTACCCGGAAGATACCGCCGGCGGCCTGATGAACACGGACACCATTACGGTGCGCCCGGACATCAGTATCGACGTGGTTTTGCGCTACCTGCGCCGTCATCGCAACCTGCCGCCGATGACGGATAGTCTTATCGTGGTCAGCCGACGCGACGAGTTCATCGGCATGTTGCCTATCACCAAAATGCTCGTATCCAACCCGGCGGCAACCGTGCGGGAGGTGATGGACACGGACATCGAACCGATACCGGTTACGCTGTCCGACACCAAGGTGGCAACCCTGTTCGAACGGTACGACCTGATCTCAGCACCCGTGGTCAGTGAGGAAGGCCGACTCCTGGGCCGAATCACCATCGATGACGTGGTTGACGTTATTCGCGAAGACGCAGACCACTCCCTGATGAGCATGGCCGGTCTTGATGAAGACGAAGACACCTTCGCACCGATTCTGAAGACCACCCGGCGCAGGGCCGTGTGGCTGGGCATCAACCTGCTTACGGCCTTTACCGCTTCGGCCGTGATCGGGCTGTTTGAGGCGACCATCGAAAAGGTTGTGGCGCTGGCGGTATTGATGCCAATCGTCGCTTCGATGGGGGGCAACGCCGGCACCCAGACCATGACGGTGGCAGTGCGCTCCATTGCCACGCGCGATCTTGTGCCGGTCAATACCATGCGAATTATCACGCGTGAGGTTCTGGTCGGGCTGATAAACGGCTGTATTTTTGCCGTCATCATGGGGGTGGTGGCGTATTTCTGGTTTGACAGTCTGACGCTGGGGCTGGTGATTGCTGCGGCCATGACTGTAAATATGATTGTCGCCGGTCTTTCCGGTATTGTCATACCGATTACGCTCGATCGCCTCAACATCGACCCGGCTATTGCGTCGAGCGTTTTTGTTACCACGGTAACCGATGTTGTCGGCTTTTTCTCGTTTCTCGGCCTGGCCGCCTGGTGGCTCACCTGAGGTGAAAGAGTTGAAGGTCGAGGGGTAATTATTTGTCCGATGACAGGAAATGTTTTATCTTGCCACCACTAAAGAAACCGGCATAATAAAAATATGTCAGCATACCTGACATAAATTGATGCGGTGATCCGGCATTCAAGGGGAGGGCTAAATGATAGCAAATGATTTTCCGCAGCTCAATTTCGGCCTCGATGAAACTGCCGACATGTTGCGTGATACTGTGCGTTCTTTTACCGCTGACAAGATTGCCCCGCGAGCAGAGGAAATAGATAAAACCAATCAGTTTCCGCGCGATCTGTGGCCGCAACTTGGTGAACTTGGTTTGCTGGGAATTACGGCGGAAGAAGAATATGGCGGTGCCGGTATGGGCTATATTGGCCATGTGATTGCCATGGAGGAGATTTCGCGCGGCTCGGCCAGCGTTGGTCTGTCCTATGGGGCGCATTCAAATCTGTGCGTCAACCAGATCAGCCGCAAYGNAACGCTCGAGCAAAAACAGCGATATCTGCCCAAACTGATTTCCGGTGTTCATGTGGGTGCACTGGCGATGTCTGAGCCTGGCGCTGGATCAGACGTGGTCTCGATGAAGCTCAAGGCGCACAAAAAGGGCGATGTCTACGTGCTTAACGGCACCAAGATGTGGATAACCAACGGGCCGGAGGCTGAAACACTGGTGGTCTACGCCAGAACTGACGCCCAGGCCGGATCGCGCGGAATTACCGCCTTTCTGGTTGAAAAGTCCTTTGCCGGATTTTCCATCGGCATCGTGCTCGACAAATTGGGCATGCGCGGATCAAGCACCGGCGAGCTGGTTTTTGAGGATTGTTTCATTGCCGATCGCAATGTGATCGGCGGCGTTGATGAGGGGGTGAAAATTCTCATGAGCGGGCTGGATTTTGAACGTGCCGTCTTGGCCGGTGGACCGCTTGGCATCATGCGTGCCTGCATGGATTTGGTGGTTCCTTATGTCCATGATCGCGAACAATTCGGCCAGCCGATTGGCACGTTTGAGCTGATGCAGGGCAAGCTGGCCGACATGTATGTAACTTTTAACGCCTGCCGGGCTTATGTGTATGCGGTGGCCCAAGCGTGTGATCGCGGTGCACCGTCGCGCAAAGATGCCGCCGGTGCGATCCTTTATGCCGCGGAGCGGGCGAGTTGGATGTCGTCTCAGGCGATCCAATGTTTGGGCGGAAATGGCTATACCAACGACTATCCGGCAGGGCGTTTGTTTCGTGATGCCAAGCTGTATGAAATCGGTGCGGGCACCAGTGAAATTCGCCGCATGCTCATCGGACGGGAATTGTTTGATGAGACAGCCTAAACCGCGCTTTGACAATGATGAGGTCTTTCATGGTTGATGATCCGGTGGTCATTGTTGGTGCCAGACGCACCCCGATTGGTGGGTTCTTGGGCGCGCTTTCTGGGCATCCGGCACCGGCTCTTGGGGCCAAGGTGCTGGAAGCCGTTTTGCGAGATACCGCCATCGATCCGCAAGAAATCGATGAAGTGTTGATGGGCTGTGTGCTCAGTGCCGGTGTCGGCATGGCCCCGGCCCGGCAAGCCGCATTGGCGGCCGGGGTGCCAAATTCCGTGCCCTGCACGACCATCAACAAAGTTTGCGGTTCCGCCATGAAGGCGGTGATGTTGGCTCATGATGCTTTAATGGCGGGATCTGGCCAGATCATCATAGCCGGGGGTATGGAAAGTATGTCCAACGCACCATATCTTTTGAAACGTGCCCGACGGGGGCAGTGACAGTGATGGTTCCCAATTCATTGGGGCCTGCGGAGCTGCTTTTATCCTATGGTACACATGCTCAAAAAGAACAATATTTACCGAAATTGGCAACCGGTGAAGAGATTCCTTGTTTTGCCTTGACCAGCCCTGTTGCAGGCTCTGATGCAGGCGCAATGACGGATACGGGTGTGGTTTGTAAGTCTAAATATAAGGGTAAGGAAGTGCTTGGATTTCGTATTAATTGGGAAAAACGCTATATCACCTTAGGCCCAGTTGCGACGGTGCTTGGCTTGGCTTTCCATGCTTATGACCCTGACCATTTATTGGGTGATCAAGATGATTTGGGCATTAGTTGTGCGCTGATTCCAACCAAGACAAAAGGTGTGAAAATAGGGCGTAGGCATTATCCACTTAATGCAGCATTTATGAATGGTCCAAACAGTGGCAAGGATGTATTTGTACCCATGGACTGGTTGATTGGGGGACAGGAATATATTGGTCAAGGTTGGCGCATGTTGGTTGAACGTTTGGCAGTGGGACGCGGTATTTCCTTACCAGCTTTAAGTGTTGGGGCAGGCAAACGTATTAGTCAGGCAACGGGCGCGTATGCACGGGTTCGCAAACAATTCCATCTTCCGATTGGTCGTTTCGAGGGCGTGCAGGAAGCTATGGCTCGCATTGGTGGTCTGACTTATATGATGGATTCGACACGGTTACTTACATTATCCATGCTGGATCAGGGTGAGAGACCTGCGGTGATTACTGCGATTGTAAAATACTATTTGACCGAGGGCATGCGTCAGGTGATCAATGATGGTATGGATGTGCATGGTGGGCGTGCTATTTGTATGGGTCCATCGAATTATTTGGCACGCATGTATCAAACCATACCTGTTGGTATTACGGTTGAAGGCGCGAATATTCTAACCCGTAGCATGATTATTTTTGGACAAGGCTCGATGCGTTGTCATCCATTTATACAGCAAGAGATGCAAGCATTACAATCTGATGATGTGCATGCTTTTGATGCACTAATATTGCAACATACTGAGCATCTGATACGTAATATTGCTCGTTCCGTCTTGTTTTCAGTGAGTGGTGGGCGCTTGGCGACAAGTCCTGTGAGCGGTGATATGGCTCGGTATTATCAGCAATTGGCGCGTTTTTCAGCTGCATTTGCAGTGGTGAGTGATGTTGCATTGATGGTGTTGGGTGGAAAGCTTAAGCGCAAAGAAATGTTATCAGGGCGTTTCGCTGATGCGCTTGGTTATATGTATATATGTTCAGCCACGCTTAAACGCTTTAAAGATGATGGACAACCTGAAGCAGATAAGGTGAAGGTTGAATGGGCATGTCAGCAGGCTTTGTATGAGGTGCAAGAGGCATTGCACGGCATTATTCGCCACTTTCCAGTTCGCCTGATACGCTGGAAACTTTACGCATGGGTATTTCCTTTGGGGCGGAGGTTGCAGCAACCATCCGATGTTTTGAACCAGAAACTTGCTTTACAACTGCAAGAGCTTGGGGATACGCGCAAGGCATGGTTGGATGGCATTTACTTGCCAGATGATGCCAACGATGTGGTGGGATGCTTAGAACATGCTTTGCAATTAACATTGAAAACTGAGCCTGTTGAGCAACGTTTGCGTGATTCGGGTGTGGTATTTTCTCAAGAAAATGGGCAAGACTTATGTGAACAGGGATTGTTAAATAAAAACGAATTAAAGCTTCTGATACAGGCTGAGAAAGCAATACGAAAAGCCATTGATGTGGATGACTTTCCACAGGGGCGCAAACGGAAGTAAATTCTTATAAACCACCGCTTATTTTCCAAACACCGCCTTGTTTGATGAGTTGTATTTGCTCTTGTTGCACCATGCTGCGCCATTCATTGTCAGCCATGGCTTTAATGGTGTAACTCTGCTCGCATAGCGCATGCTTATCATCAATGATGTTGATATGGCGATTGTGTGTTTGAATTTGGAGGGTTTGAAAATCTTTAAACAGAGCAAATATTTGTAAAAGAATATCTTCTTTTGTGCGACCTTTAACATTATAATCATCAAGCAAAAGATCGGCAAAGGTGGCGATATTTTTTTCATTCATGGCAGCATTGCGCGCATCCAGTACGGCGGAAACATCGGCTGTATTTGTTGAATTGCAGGCAGTCAATAATGCCAGCAAGATTAAAACAGCAGTAGTTTTATAAAAATTCCGCAGCTTTCTCGCTCCAATCGCTCTTTGGATAGTTGTGGCGCAGCAGTATGGCACTGTCACGGGCGCTATCGTTAAGCTTTAATGATGCGAAGCTTGCTGCCAAATAATACAAGGCTTCTTCAATAGCTGGGCTGGTTTGATATTTTTTTACAATTTCTTGAAAACGATTGGTTGCAGCAACAAAACGCGCATGGTCGAAATAGAACTTACCAATATATAGCTCATGTTCAGCAAGTTTGTTTTTTAAGTTTTGCACATGAATATTGGCTTCTGGCAGGTAATCAGATTTTGGATAATCATGGATTAGCTTTTTAAAAGCCGCGAGAGCCAGCCGAGTGGGGGCAGGGTCACGTTGAGAAGCCACGGTTTCTTTAAGGTAGCTCATGGCTAACATATATTGGGCGTAGGCAATATCGGGATGATTGGGGTGGTTGCTGATGAAGCGTGTAGCAAGTGTTTCGCTAAGAATATATTCCTCGCTTTTGAATGCGGCATACATACGCAGCAATGCAGCTTCAGTAACATGTTGGCTGTAAGGGTGTTTGTTCGAGAACTTTTCCAAAAACAAATTAGCGGAAGTAAATGCGCCCGCATCAATATATTCTTTGGCTTTTATAAAGTCCGCTTTGGCAGAGTCAGAGGGTGAAACCTCTTCTTTGCCGCAGCCTGTAATGAGGCCGATAGTAATAACAAGTAATAGTAACAAACGATTCATGGTCGGGATGCTAGAGTGCGTCGGGCAATGCCACAATGGCGAGTTGCCTACCCGCTTGAATACCATTGCGGCGATAAGAAAAAAAACGTTCTGGTAAACAAGATGTGCAGAGTGAAAGAGACTCGATATTGGTGCTTTTTAGACCTGAAGATTGAAGTTGTAAGGTGTTGATAGCCTGTATGTTTGCCCATGCTTTATCATTTTTATAGCGGATATAAAGATGGGCTTGGGGGTGGCTATGGGATAATTGTTTGCCAGTATCAATATCTATTTCAAAACACGGTTCAGCAATACATGGGCCTAAACAGGCAAGTATATGTTCAGCTTTTGCGCCGAATGCTTGCATTTTTTGTATGGCAACTTGCGCAATATTCTGAACAGTGCCGCGCCACCCCGCATGCACAGCGGCAGCAACTCCAGCTTGCGTATCAATAAGCAATATAGGCAAACAATCCGCCGTGCGTACAGCAACAGCGCAGCCTGCTGTACGGGTGATGAGAATATCTGCTTGATGGTTGTGTTGTATGCCTTCTCCAGCACATAATAAATAGTTCGTGCCATGCACTTGCTCACTACGATGGGGAATAGGAAGTTGTGCGCCAAGGCATAATTGCTTGAGGTTGTGTTGTACATTTTCATCCGAATCACCCAAATCAAGCCCTAGATTAAGACTATCAAAAGGAGCTGGGCTGATGCCGCCTTGCCGTTCACTAAAGATACCTGTGATGTGGTTTTCAGCCAATAGCTTGGATGTAGTAAACACGCTTAGCCGCAGTCTTACATATGCTCAAGCGCATGGTTAAGTGTGGCTAAATCTTCAGGTAGTGGCGCTTGACAGAAAATATTTTCTTGGGTGATAGGATGAACAAAACCAAGGATTTCAGCATGCAGAGCCTGACGGGTAAGTTGACCCAATGCGTTGTGTATAGATTCAGGCAAAGATTTACTGGGGTTGAAATTGCGAGCGTAGGTAGTATCACCCAAAATAGGCAGCCCTTCAGCAGCCAAATGTACGCGAATTTGATGGGTGCGTCCTGTATGTAGGGTCAAACGCATGCGGCTGAATAGATGTTCAAAGCGGCATTCAACCTCGGCATCGGTAATCGCCATTTTGCCAGTGCTTACAATGGCCATTTTTTGGCGATGGTGGGGATGTCTGGCAATAGGCTGCTCAATACGCTGATGATTCCAGCGACTGACACCTTTACACCAAGCAAGGTACTGTCGATTAATGTCATGTTGTGAAAAAAGAGCCACCATGCCGTGATGTGCAGCTTCTGTTTTCGCAACCACCAATGAGCCAGATGTATCTTTATCAATACGATGTACGATACCAGGTCTTTCAACACCATTAATGCCAGGTAATGATTCACAATGATGCAATAGAGCATGTACCAAAGTACCTGTACCGTGACCATGGCTGGGGTGTACCACCATGCCCGCAGGCTTATTCACAACAAGAAGGTGTTCATCTTCAAACAAAATATCCAATGTAATGGCTTCAGGAATCAGTTCCATCGGGCGATTATCAGGCAAATTAATCATAAAACTATCACCAGCACAAACAGCCGTGGACGCTTTAAGCATGCTATTGCGATTGTTTTGTTCAATGCACCCGTTTTTCAATAATTCTTTGATTCGGCTACGTGATACATCACTTAAATGAGCCAGCGCATGATCAAGCCGCCGACCCATCATATCTTCAGGAATGGTGATTGATAACGATTCCTGCGAATGGTTCATTCGCTTACGCTGACTGGCGGCTCAATTTTTTCAGGTTTCGCTTGAGTCTGTTTTTTTATTTGAGGCTTATCAGCCTCAGTTTTTTTAGCAGGCTCGGAAGCTTTGGGTTCTACTACGTTGGGTTTATCCGCTTGTTGTTCAGTGCCGGACGTGTTTGCTGTTGTATCTTCGCCCGTACGTTTTGTTGGGCGACGGCGACGACGACGGCGTTTGCGTTGCGCACCCTCTTTATTATCTTGTTCAGGATTTGCGGTTGTATCCTTGGATTCAACTGCTTTATTGTCGGCTGATGGTTTGTCAGTCGCTGGTTTCTTCGCGGCAGCTTTCTTTTGCGCTGGTTTATTTGCTTCCGCAGCTTTTGGCTTACGTGGTTGGTTTTTACGGTTGCGCGGCTGGTTTTTACGATTACGGTTACGACTTTGTTGCTGCTTTTTCTTACGCTCTTCTTCCTCACGTTTTTTCTTGCGTGAAGCACCTGATAATATATCCAATAACGCCACGATCCAAGTGGGTAAAGTGCTTGTTTTTTGCGGTGTGCGTTGCTGTGGTGTTGGGATGCCAACCACAGGTTTTAATGGGTTTAACTTACGATTGGCCTTGGCTGGTTTGCGCCCTTTACTGGTATCTTCGAGGACTTCCACGCGCTGCTGATTATTCTCATTCCATTGGCGTTCAATACGATAATGAGGAATCATCAATTCAGGTTTGATTTGCAAGGTGATTTGAAGCTCATGGTTCTCTTCAATGCGGGCAATACTATCGCGTTTGTTATTCATCAAATACTCACCCGTTTCGGATGGCACTTGTACAACCAAGGTTGGTTTTTTGCCAGATTCTGCCCAGTCTTCCATGCGTGTGAGCATTTGTAATGCCATGGATTCAACAGTGCGAATGGAGCCGCGACCACGACAGCGAGGACATGTTTCAGTGGTGGATTCACGCACTGATGGGTGTAGGCGTTGGCGTGACATTTCGAGCAAACCAAAACGCGATATTTTAGCAAATTGAATGCGAGCTTTATCTGGGCGTGTCGCATCGCGTAGGGCTTCTTCAACTTGTTGCGCATGCTTGCGGTTTGCCATATCAATGAAATCAATGACCACCAAACCACCAATATCACGAATGCGCAGTTGGCGGGCGACTTCTTCGGCGGCTTCCAAATTGGTAGCAAGAGCCGTTGCATCAATGTTTTTAGCACCTGTTGCACGCGAGGAATTCACATCAACAGAGGTTAAAGCTTCGGTTGGGTCAAAGACAATGGAGCCACCAGAGCGCAGGCGAATTTCACGCTCATGAATTTCTTCACATTGCGATTCAATGCCGTGCTTGCGAAACAATGGTTGTTTACCACGGTAAAGTTTTACGAGTTTTTCTTTACCTGGTAAAACAGCATGCACAAATGCTTTGGTGCGGGTGTAAATCTCATGGTTATCAACCCAAATTTCATCAATATCATCGGTGAAATGATCGCGAATAGCCCGTGTTGCCAAATCACCTTCCAAATAAATTAGGGTGGGTGATGGTGCACTATCGCTTTTGATGCGAATTTCATCCCATAGGCGGCGAAGATATTGATAATCCCACTCTAGCGATTCCAATTCTTGATCTTTGCCCGCAGTACGGACAATCAAGCCCATGTTATCAGGCACATTAAGATGGGTGAGGATTTGTTTGATTGCTCGGCGTTGTTCTTCGGATAATTTGCGAGAAATACCACCACGAGAATTGTTCGGCATCAATACCGTGTAACGACCAGCCAATGAAATATTGGTGGTTAAAGCCGCGCCTTTATTGCCGCGCTCTTCTTTGACGACTTGAATCAACAGCTCTTGCTTGTGTTCCAATACATCGCGAATATTAACTTTGCGAGGGTCTACAGATTTATCCGCGCCTTCTTTCCAAAAGTCTGGATGGATTTCGTTGAGTGGTAAAAAACCCTGCCTAGCAGAGCCGTATTCAACAAAAGCAGCCTGCAAGCTGGCTTCAACTTTGGTGACCGTACCTTTATAAATATTGCCTTTGGTTAGGGTTTTGTGAGCTGACTCAATGTCTAGCTCTTGCAGGTAGTCATTGAGAACAATGGCTACGCGGCTTTCTTCATCATGGGATGCATTGATTAGCATCACCTTCTTTATGGCGCTCATGGCACTTTCCTGTGCCGTTTGGGGTTTGTTAAGGTGTGTAAAACTGAACCTTTTACACAGGTTAAAGCATGAGAATGGTGGTGAAAAACCAAAAAAACAGCCATGCCTTCATTATCTCACCAACTTGGTCGTTGCTTTCACTTATTATTGAAGTGACCAATATCAGTGGTTAAACCATCAAACGGATATTTTATTTTGCACAGGCTCAACACATTGGACATAATCGACATAAGCACCGAAAAYACTGTATTCGGGTTTGCTGCATCGCTAGGTTTGCTGGGTAAGCAATCTGGCGAGGGTCAGAGCAGTCAAACTATTTCATCTTACTTCATCATTTCTTGCGGATTATGTTCGCGTGGAACAAACTGTACGGTCGATGATACTAACCGCATAGGAGCGCACTTGGCAAATTTTATCAATGAAAAGGGGCGGATAAGCGTTTCTTCCGATGAGGATGGCAGCCGCCTAGATCGTATGCTGTTGCGTAGTTTGGGCAATGAAAAACGCACGCTGATCATGCGCTTGATCCGTAAAGGAAATGTGCGGGTGAATGGCAAACGTTGTAAACCCAATCATCATTTACAGGTGAATGATGAGGTTTTTGTGCCAGCTAGCCTACGTCAAAGTGATGCTGAAGAGATTGGTCGGGGTGATATGCCTGCTTTTTTATTGCGGCAAGTTGAGCAAATGCCRATTTTATTTGAAGATGARTGGCTTTTGGTCATYAAYAAACCTGCKGGWYTGGTGGTGCATGGTGGCAGTGGTCATGAAGCGGGGCTGATTGAAGCCTTGAAGGTGTCGCGTGGTTTGTCTGATTTGCGCTTGGCACACCGTTTGGATAGGGATACATCGGGTGTATTACTTTTGGCGAAAAACTTACAAGCTTTGCGTAGCTTAACAGAGTCGTTTCGTGAACGCGATATGGATAAGACSTATATGGCATGGGTRCAWGGGCATCCHGAGCCGCATGCTGCMCGYATGAAATCRAARTTATCCAAAGGKGTATCCATTGCWGGYGAACGTATGGTKGTRGATGMTGAWGAKGGYAAAGARTCRGTVACMGAYTACCAAGTSATGYTGGARTGYSAKAARRRTRGTTTTGATTATGCTTTGGTGGCATTAAAACCGCATAGCGGTCGTACCCATCAGTTGCGTGTGCAGTTGCAAAATGAAGGGCATGCAATTTTGGGTGATCCAAAATATGCAGAGAAAGATGCTTTGAAGCAGTTTAAAGCTTTGGCTGGAAAGGGGCTGATGTTGCATGCTTGGCGTTTGCGTTTATTGCATCCGATGACACAGCAGCCGCTTACCCTTATTGCACCGTTTCCTGAGCGTATGGTTTCTTTCTATTAAGTGTTAAACTCTAAGCGGGCTTTTTCATTTCTTTTTCGAAAAAGAAACGAAACAAAGAAAGTCGCCCTATATAGCTGCATATATCCTTGCTKCAKCGCCATCAAAAGGGCGCGTGATACTGCGCTGATCCTTTTGCTGACACTGTATCAAGGTGCAGCGATAACAGGGATGGGGCTTCTCCTGTTGAAGTCCTTGTGTTTTCCTCAAACGTTATTGGACTAAATAGTTGCGAAAGTCGAATCTTGGCTTAAAACAAAAATTAGGGAATAAAAAAAAGCCCCGCATGAGCGAGGCTTTTAAAAAAATATAAAGAAAAGCTATTTAGACAGAAACCTGATTCCACAAGGCGTTTTTCTTTCCTTCTTGTCTAAAACGTTTGTTCATGGCTCTTTTTAGGCGTTTCTTTTCGTGTAAATGCCACGTGCGAAGGTTGCGCCATTGCACTTTGATAAGGGTTGTTTCTTCACCGCTGGTTTTTTGATGTCTTCCGAGCATGTATGCCTCCTTATTCCAGCTTTCGCTGTTCAAGTCATAGTGAATTTATACACGAATATGGGCACTTTGGCAACTCTTATTTTAACGTTAAAAGATACTTTCCTCTAAAAGAGTTTCTTTTGCGATAATTTCTTCAAGAAGGGCGATAATTACTTTTTTGGAGTCTTCTTTTACAGAAGGGTTGCAAGATGTGATGCGCGCAATATCGACACCAAGCTCAGAGGCTATGTGTTGCATGCTTTTTGATTCTGGTAAGTCTTGCTTGGTAGCGCAGATAATAATTGGCATATCTGAAAGGTCACAATAAAATTGAAACATTTCTTTGGCTTCATCAATGGCTTTTTGGTTGCTTGAATCGACCAAGAACACTGTTCCTAACGCCCCTTTTGATAGAGTTTTCCACATAAAGTTGAAACGTGCTTGTCCAGGCGTTCCAAACAAATGAACATCCAACTCATCATCAACGTGCAGGACACCAAACTCTAAGCCTACTGTTGTCATGCTTTTGTACTGTGCCAACTCATCGGTGGTTTCAACATCATTGCTTGTTAGCTGTTCATCACTGATGAAGTGAATCAATGTTGTTTTTCCAGAGTTAAAAGGACCTGTAATCAGAATCTTTGCAATATCTTTTTTATTCATCGCTGTATGCCTGTCTAATTCGTTTTAATATTCGCGTCGCAATATTTTTGCGTTTAGAGCCTTTGGAAACTTTGGAGCGTTTGGATGACATAAGCCCTAGACAGTAGGTCAATACGAGAACCTTTAAGTAACGAACCTGATTGCCATGTTCATCTGCTGCTCTAAAAAAATTAAATAGCGATGCGTTTGGATTGTTTTGGGTGAAATGATACAAAGCCATGTAAGCACCCATATCATGGTAGTTGATTGTATGGTCGGGAAGACTTACTTGGATAGCAGGCATTTTTAGAAAAGATTCTTTTAACGCCAAAGCATGATAAGGGTTCCATTCAGCATGTTTGACGGCATTGCAAATACATGAAGCAATATCATCTGTTTTTATATCTGGCGTTGAGTGAATTTGTGATTTCTCTTCACAATATACAGTGGGCCGTGTGATGAGCTTTTGCATTTGCTTCTCAATATCAGAACCCAAAAGTTTTTTACTGGTGATATTAATTGCTTCTGGGTGCTGCTTCATTTTAAAACGATAATGAATAGAACCAGAGCGTTTACTAATTAATATATTGCGTAAAAGGGCGAGTTGTTTAAAAGTCTTATTAGCTTTAGACATCCATTCCTTCTTTATTTCTTAGTTTTACCAAAGAATATTAAAAGCACTTCTCTCAATCACGCATTCAATTCAGAGAGGTGCTTAAAATATAACCTTTAGAATTTAATGTTGCTTTCAACGCCAGCAATGACCAAGCGCGCCATGCCGAGGTTGGCCCTGCTTTTGTCGAGCACTGAATAGATAAAAATATTTTGTTTGTCCTTGAGCGGACGAAGGATATGAAACTGTTTGCCTAAGGTGATTAGAAAGTCTTCGATGTGGTCATCAAGCTTAAGGGATGCCATGGTTTTACGTTTGGCGCGAACAACTTCGGTATTGCCTGCCGCAGCGAGGTCAAGGTTGAGGCCTCCACCGCTTTGAGCCAAAATCATACCGCTATCACTATCAACAATCATGGCAGCTGTTGCGCCATCAATGTCCATTAACTCTTTCATTGCGTCTTTAATATTCATATTTTTTCCTTAACGATCGTTTTTCTATCAATATATGAGTTGTTTACCTTCATATAAACTGCTTTCTCAGCCATTGGCAACATTTGCGATATTGTCATGTAAGATGGAATCTACCAAAGGCGGCTTTTTGCCTAGCTGAATAACTGATTGGGTGATTTGTAATAAGCGATCGACGCATGATTTGGCTTGATGCAGAACCAGCCCTGTAGTTGCATCACTGGTTGTTGCCATGCATAATAATAATTTTGAGCCCATATGGATCACCACAACGGTTCCCGTTTTAGATTCCATAATCACATTGTCACAGCTAAGGTTTCCAGAACTATCTTCCCATATATCACCCAGTGATAAAAAAGAGGCACTTCTTGCTGCAATGGAATCGATGGCTTGTGTCTTTCGCGATGCATGTGTTACGGCAATGCCATCTAAGCTTGAGATGACAATATGATCAATAATATCAACACTTCGTAATGTTTCTTCTAATTCAGACTGGAATTGTTTCAATATATATTTATTCATAATCTATCTCCATTTCAAAGCTTACATAGCCGTGATGCGTATGCGGAATGGCATGCTAACCCGAGCGTGTGACACTGGCATGACATATATGTATAAATATGTGACCCCCATCACAGGCAGTTTAACCTTTATTTATATAGGGTTTTTAAAGATGGCGAAGCTGGCGTTTGTTATGCCCAGAAACCTTGTTTTTAGGAGTCTTGGGTGTGTGGGGAACATAGGGACGTAAAAAGGCGGGTAGCACACGACCTTCGATTTTCATTAAATCTTTTACCAAACAATCTGCAATGTGTTGCGGCTCTGCCAAACCTGTGTTGTTAAGGTAGCCGAAAAGCAATTTGGCAAGGCGATCCAAAGAAATGTGCCATGTTGAATTTGTTTGTTTGTAAATCCATATAGAAAATGCAAAGAAACTTTCAAAAACACCGCCTTCAGACCATAAAAGTGCAAGGCTAAGTTTAAAATTACCGCTGTTTTTGTATAAATTCCAAAAACGGGCAAATCTTTTCATTTTTTGTATATCTTCAAAGCTTAAATCATTGGTTTTGATGATGTCATAGGGTGGAATGTCGCTATAGACCATGCCGTATACTTCATTGTGCCGTGAGAGACTTGTGCCAGAGAGGTTTTTTAAAATGCCAATTTGTATTTCAGCATGGGTGAGGCTGCAAAGCTGATTTAAGCCTTTGCCAAAACTTTCGAGATTTTCACCTGGCAGCCCAACAATCAAATCCAAGTGCATATGCGCATGGGTTTCATGCTCCAAAAATGCAATATTCTCTTTTATTTTTTCGATATTTAGCTTGCGATGAATGCGTGTCGCCACGTCATTGTTTAGTGTTTGAATGCCGACTTCTAGCTGCAAAGATGCAGGTTTGAATTGTTTGATACGCTGTTGAATACTGAGTGGAAAATGGTCGGGGATGACTTCAAAGTGAGCGAAATAATCACCATCTTTGGCTAGGAAAAAATCTAAGATTTGATTGGATATTTTAGGGTTTAGATTGAATGTGCGGTCAATAAATTTGAAATTGCGCACACCGCGTTGCCACAATAGTTCAAATTCTTCCAATAAACGATCAATAAAAAGGTTGCGCACACGATTATCCATCGAAGATAGACAAAATTCGCATGAAAAGGGACAACCACGTGATGCTTCAACATAAATATAGCGGTTTCTGACATCTTCATCGCTGTAATAACGATAAGGGAGTTCAATATCATTAAGATTTACTGTGCCTGCATCAATGATGCGTTCGCTGGGTTGGTTGCCATCTACAATAGCCTTACAAAGTGTGTGAAATGCAATTTCCCCTTCACCGCGTATGATATAATCAGCCACATCCATATTCACACGCATAGGATCATAACTGACTTCAGGACCGCCAAGGATAATATATGTTTGTGGCGATATTTTTTTCAAGGTATGAATAAGCTCAGATACTTGGATGACATTCCAAATATATACACCCATAGCAACAATATGAGGCTGCTCTGCTAATAATTTCTCGGCAATATCTTGTACGTTGTCGTTGATGGTAAACTCAATAATAGCTGCGTCACTTTGTAGCTCTTTTAGATTGGCAAAAAGATAACGTAGTCCAATGGAAGTATGGGAATAACGGGCATTTAAGGTGGTTAAGATGATTGAGTTCACGGCAATAGGCTATGTAGGTAGTAAATAAATGCATCTGGTATTTTTATGAACAACGCTAAATGAGCACCGACCTATGGCCGGCACTCATTGCCTTCTGAAGATTATACCCAAGATCCGACATTGAATGTGGATGTAGGGTGTAAGTATTTTCTTTGCATGGCGTTGTGGGAAATCGTGTAGTCACCTTATGGGTGATGAATGATTTCTTGGAATGCCAGACAAGCCAAAGAGTTGCGGCATGCGCCGTATGTCAATGTCGAATCTTGGGTTATATAGCTATGTTGTACTACTTCAAAATATCCATCACACGGCTTCTATAAGTAGTATGACAGCCCATACAAGCACTTAACATATTTGACTGCTGTTGAATAAGCTGCGGCATATCCTTGGCTTTGGCAGACTTTTCAATGTCCAAAGCAAGTTTATGCACCTTATCATCGGCTTTTTTAAAGTTTGGCATATCGGTGCGTAAGCCCGCCATGATTTTCATTTTTTGAAACATGGAAGGTTTATCATGGTGTGCAATATGGTGAGCTGCCTGTGCAGCACGATCAAAATCAGCCATTAAAATAGCTTGATTCAAGGTGGTGTAGTCTTCACCTAATTGTTGCATGACTGATTTTAGCGTTCCGTCTTCGGCATCTGCTGCATAAACATTGGAAGCAAGAAGTAAGCTTGCTCCTACGAGTAGTATTGTTTTTTTCATATCATTCTCCTTGGTTGTTTGTTCATGTTAAAAGGTATATTCCAACTCACTATAAACGCGATCATTTTGATTGAATTGACCAAAAAATGCTGTGTTCTTGCCAGTGAACAAATCCACGCCCAATCGTCCTGTGGTTTGATCGCTAAACTCATAAGAAATTTTTGGGCGAATCATGGTGCTGCCATCTGACCAACTCATCAGAGCAATGACTTCAGGTTTTAATTTTTCATTCAAGTAATCCGTTGAAAGCATCAAACTAACAAAACCAGAGTCCTGATCTTCAAGTGTGCTGGTGCCCTTTTTTTCTAGGTGACGAATAAAAAACTGCGGGCTAATACGCCAGTTATTTTGGTTGTAATCCAAGCCAAGTGCAGCATTCCATGTTGAAGACTCGGTGCTCTTGCCAGTGGTGGTTAGGCGCTCGTTGATGTTCACTGCCATTTCACCACGCAATACAATCGAGCCAAAGGCGTTGGAGAATGAGCCACCAACGGTATGCATCTTTTTGTATGTTGGGGTGATGAATAATTGACCCAAAGAAAGGCGCTTGTCTAACGTAGGGTGGTCTTGCCAGCCATAAAACCAATTCAATGACACATCCCAACCGCTCAGGTTGGAGCGCCATGCCACACCGTATTCAGTATTACGGGGTGACCAGTTTGGCTCTTGTCCTTGAAGAAGGACTGGGGTGACACCTGCGGGCAGTGTTGGTGTTGCATAAGCCCAACGCGAGCCTTGTGGCGCAAACTTGCTTACTTTGGCATCAGGAATGATTAAGAATTCCAATTCGTGCTCGTTTCCGTCCAAGTAGGAATAATAATTCAAGCGTGCAGCAACCACGCCCACACGCGAATCGAGGAAGTCGTCCAGCAAAAATTCCTGCATGTTCAATGGGTTAACAATATCCAATAAGCGCAGTCCATCGGTTTTCCCCCAGATGATTTGCTGTTGCCCCAAACGAAGGTCAAAATCATCACCACCGTACAACAAATAAGCCTCTTTGACTTCAAAAAATGTGCGRTAAWRWTSTTTRATGYTMKSWGTWAGATCSGKKKWGYKGGTKGCTTSAAYATCCATGGCAGCGTCATACCATGCCAGCACACGACCACGAAATTCCCAGCGATCCGTGAGTATGATTTCAGGCTTTAAATCAAGCCTGTTTTGCATTTTATCCAGACGCTTCTTGCCTGAAATAAAATATGCTGTTTCATTTTTGATGACACCATGCATGGTGAGCTCAACGGCTGAGGCAGTGGTTGAAAACCATGCAATCAASCATGCYCCTGCCATTAGGTATCGTCCAAGTTGTATCATACTTTKATTTTCTCTTTGCCCAAGCCAAGCAATACAGGGAAGAGGTAGCATGTCGCCAAATAACAAACAACCATYGTGGCGGCAATCAATGCGCCCAGTTTCATTTGGGGATAAAGCGACGCAGATAACAAGACCAGAAAACCGCCAACCACCACAATCGTATTGAATAAAATCGCATGCCCAACACTGCGGTTGGTATTCACAACACTTTCTGCATAACTATGATTAGCGATGCTTTCTTCATGGTARCGRTGCAAATAGTGRATGGCGAAATCAACGCCGATACCCAGTGCCATGGCTCCTGTTAAAGCGGTGGCAATATCCAAAGGAATACCAAAATTGCCCATGGTTCCGTAATTCACAACCACAGCCAGTGATACTGGAATCATGGCGATGGTGGCAACCAATAAACGTTTAAACATCCACCAACACAATAGAAATATGGAAAAAATTGAAATAATCAATGAAGCGATTTGCCCTTCAATAATCATTTCTGCTAGACGATGTAGGGTAAAGCCAGTGCCTGCCCAATCGACCTTGTATCCCTGTGATTCAGGGAACCAAAGATCTGTTTTATCTTTCAAGCTGGCAAGCAGACTGGCAACAGCTTCGGTACCATCGGTTTTCATATTGATACGTACATGCGCTTGGCGATAATCACCCGTCATAAAGGTTTCAAAATCATCAGGGGCACCTGAAAACGAGTAGAGCAATAAGTATTGTGCAGCCAAATTAGAGGAGTCAGGGACCACATGAAAAGCGGGGTCATCGGCATGCAGCGCTTGGTTCATAAGTACCAAAAACTCGGCGATGGAGGATGTATCACCGACCATCGGGTCTTTTTCAATTTCATTTTGCAGGTCAATAAGATGTTGTAAAAAGGCTGGTTCTAGTAAACCATTTTCTTTGCCTGTATCAATCATCACATCCAGGCTGGTTGTGCCAGAAAAATGTTGATTGAGCACCGTATCAGCATGGCGTAATGGGTCATTCGGTTTGAATTGTTCGACCATGGAGGCATCCACGGTAAGCTTCATAATGCCCGCAACCGAAATCACGATTAAAATAGCGAAGCATGCCATGATGCGTTTGGGGGCATTCAAAATAACTTGGCTAGACCATGTAATATAACCAGAAAACAGTGGTTTGCGTTCATCTTGGGATTTCTTTTCTTTTAGCAGCATCAATGCAGCGGGGAAAAGTAGCATGGTAATCAATAAGGCATAGATAATACCCACAGCAGCAAAGACACCAAACTCACGAATCGGTGGTAAATCTGAAGATAGCATGGATAAAAAACCCACACCTGTGGTGATTGAAGTCATCACCATGGGTTTCCATAATTCATGCATCACTTCAATCAGGCGCTCTTTCCGCTCTTTAAATACCTGTTGGTGTGCCAATAAGCGTTCCCTACTAAGAAAATGCACAGCATCGGCAATACCAATCGCCATAATAAGAATCGGTAACATGGTGGTGATGGTGTATATATTGATGCCCAGTGCTGCCATGGTTCCAAGTGTCCATATTTCAGCCATCAATACGCCAGCCAAGGGTAAAAACACGCCACGCGCTGTACGAAATGAGGCATAGAGTAATACAACCAAAAGAAACATAATCATCGGTTGCATACGCTTCATTTCTGCGGGCATATATGCGCCAAACACGCCTTCAATCACGGGGCGGCCAGAAATAAAGAATTGATTGTTGCCATCACGTGCTTCGAACTCTGCAACCTTGGCTTTCACCAAGGCATAAATTTCTGCATACTTATCACGTGAATCAGGCTGGGGTCGTACTGCAAAAATCGTGCCTTTGCCATCAGCGGAAACAATCACATCCTCATAAATGCCAAATTCATGCATGCGTTTCTGAATATAATCAATTTGCTCTTGGGTTTCAGGTACGCCATCCATAAACAGCTCAACATCCAAGCCTGCTTCAGAGCCGCGAATATCTTTAATCGTTGCCAAAGAAAGTAAATCATTGAGTGCCAGTGTGCGGAAAAGAGGCTGGTCACCCAGCCAATCGGTCATCTCTTGCACCATTGCCAAGGTCTGTTTGTTATAAATGCCATCTTTTTCGTTGATGATGCCAATAATGACCAAATCACTGCTGCCAAAGCGATCTTCAAGAATTTGTTTATTCAAGTAGGCATCACTGTGTTTGGGAAGCATCGCATCGACATCTGTCTCGATATGCAAGTAGCGCATTTGGCTGACAGCCAATGCTGTTGTCAGCAATAGCAGTATAATAATGGCTTTGGGGTGGGTTAGTACCCAATTAAAAATATATTTCATGAATAATTCCCTTATTTGCCGCGATAGCCGCGTTTTAACATGCGCTCTGAAAATACACGGTCAGATAGTTTGTTATTATATTGATGYTTGGAAAAAATAAGTTCCGTGCGGTGACCTGTTTGCACATTGCTCATCACACCGCCTGTTGCAGTCCAGATGCCGTCAATTTCTTCAATGCCAGTGGAAACAAGGTGCTTTAATTCTTGACCTTTACGATCCCAAAAATCGACTTTTACATACATATGAATGTCTTTTCGCACATAATAACGGATTTTGGCATAGCCAAGGTTACGTTTTAGCGCATCAGTTCTTGGTTCAGCCTCAACAACCCAGACATCAAAGCCATCCAATGTTTCAGAGCCAGTTCGTGCCCAGTGATAGTCTTCTAGTTCAGGTGTTGTTTTAATATCTTCAAAGGTGAAGTCGGTTCCCATAAAATAATCACCACGATCCGACGATGAAATGCGACGAACTTTTTTTAGGGCAGGGAGATACAGCCATTGGTCATCATCTTTTTCAATGCCATCATAATCCCAAGTGAGTAATGCTGTATCACGYACATTGGCTGGAGCTAAGAAATACGAAATGGACTTAATATCCTTACCATAATCTTTGCTGAATGTAATCATCTCGCGTTCACGAACATTACCACGGCGATCAATCAAGCGTTGTTTTATGTGTTGTTTTAAAGTATCCCCATCATCGCGGGCATCAACCAGTTGCATGATTTCAAGCCCTGTTTTTTKGGCATTTTCTTGCTCGGTAGTTATCGATTCACTAGCATATACAGGGATGATGAACAGCAGTGATAAGATTAATAAAAACGGTTGTTTATTTTGCATTTGCATTTTTAGCTCCTGGCTTATTTTTTAAATTGATAAGTAGGTTTGATATATGTTGTAGTGTTTTAATGGTCATGGCTTTTTCTTCATCAGGGATGGCATGCAGAACCTCTTCCTGAAAGTTACCAACCAAGGGGACAAGTTCTTTTAGTGCTTGATGTGCTGTTTCAGTAAGCTCAATGAGAAAAAAGCGCCGATCATCAGGGCTTGCTGTGCGTTGGACGTGTCCTTTTTTAACCAACGCATCAATACGGCGGGTAATGGTTGTTTTATCGCGCATCAACAGCTTGGCTATTTCAACTTGCGTCATGGGGCCCTTTTTAACTAAGCGGAAAAGGATGGCAAAATCTTGTGTGGATATTTCATAACCAAGATTGCTTATGCGCTTGCCTATCTCTTCAGTCATTAAAAATGCCGTTCGGTTGATATGAAAACCAATCGCTTGTTCTAATTTAAAATTACTCATAATGCCTCCTACGCGGCACATGATACATAATTAGATGTACTATGCAACTATTGTAATTAGCATCTATGAAGGTGTATTAGTAAAAGAGAGTGTGTGAAAGTATTTTTTAAGAGGTTTTAGCGGTCAATTTCTGAATGCAAATCCATTCAGGTGGCGAGAACTTGGTGTTTTGTGGAATCGTGATATTGACATCAAAATCACCATGCAATGTTTTAGTCCATGTTTTCACTGCTTCTGCCTCTTCGCGTCCACCATCATGCCCTGTATAAGCAAGAATTGAGAGAATACCACCATGCTTGAGTAGTGATAGCGATGCTTTGAGTGCGGGCAGGGTGGTATTGGGGCAGGTGGTTATGCTTTTATCGGTATGGGGTAAATAGCCAAGGTTGAATGTGATGGCTTTGACCTGTCCGTGTAATGTTTGGGGGATATGTTCGAGCATATGTTCATGCCCTGCATGAATCCATGTAACGGGTGTTGTGATATGGTGCTGCTGTAGGTGGTTTTGTGCAGATTGTAGAGCCTGTTGCTGCACATCAAATGCGAATATCTCGCCAGTTTTTCCAACACAGTCTGCCAAAAATAAAGTATCATGACCATTGCCAGCAGTGGCATCAATAACGGTATCGCCGTGTTGCAGGGTTTGTTGAAGGTGTAGGTGAACTTGTTCGGTTAAACGCATGAATACCTCTGAATATCAGCCTCGCTTGGCAAGGCGGTGCCGTGGATCAGATGCTCGCACATACGCTCGCTATACCATGGAATAAACAGCGAACCTTTGGAACCAAAACCATTAAATATACCGATATTTGGATGTTTGGGATGCATGCCAAGGAAAGGCGCTTTGTCCAAAGTGTTGGGGCGTATGCCTGCCTGATGCGCGGTGATTGAAATATCTGCTTGTGCGAGAGGCATGTTTTTCAGTGCGTTGAGCAGTTCATGCTTGCCTGACTCACTTGGCTGCTCATCTTTTGCATGGTTTTGATACGTTGCTCCGATTTTGAAGTTCCCGCCCTTTAATGGTAACAACCATTTACCTTGATTGATAATATGCTCTGGAAGCTTGTTTGGGCTAAATAAATGTAGAATTTCACCTTTTGCAGGCTGAAATGGCAAAAAAGAGAAGAACCCAGCATTTGCCTCTCGCCAGCCTTGGCAACATATCAATGTTGAAGCGGTAACATGTTGCCATTGCACATGGTTTTGATGCCGTTGTATATCATCTTGCTGCACATCTGTTGTCGTTATGCAGTGATGCTTTTGGAAATGCTCATGTAGGGCATCAAGCAAGGCATTGGTATCCAAATAGCCCGTTTGATGCTGTTTGATAACATCTGATTGACCCGCGACATTACATAAATAACCTTGATAGTTTAAATCTGTTTGACGCTTTTCCCAAGCAAGTTTGGTTTTATCATGTTGCAGGCTTCGCAACATGTCTTTTTCAAAGAAAAACTGGGTATGAAAGCGCTCTTCAAGTTGTTGATAAAGTTTGTGTGCTGCGGGCAATAATGCCGCGATATTTTTTTGTAAAACCAAGCGTTGTCCTGTTACTGGGTTGATAAGCCCAGCAGCTACGCGTGAGGAAGATGTGAATGTTGGATTGTGTAAGATGTGGATTTTTTTGCCCGCTTGCATAAGCCGCCATGCCAGTAGACTRCCTGCTAAACCTGCTCCAATAATCAGTATATCTGTGCGTAATGGTTGCATCATTCGAGYAGTGTATGATGCAGACCGTTGAAATAAAAGCCTAAAAATGCGGTGTTTCTTTACCCAGTGTTATAAGCGCACTGACATGCATTTCTAACCATTTGGGCGGAACCCCCTTTGTAGCAGTGGCGAGCACTTCCTGTACGATACTTGAACTGCCACACTTTTCACGAATTTCRGCTGTATTTTGTACACCTTCATCAAGCATACGTACATATTCACTCTTTTCTGGGATGCCATGCATCATGGTGTAGTCAATCACCCACTGCTGAGCAGCAATATCTTTGCATGCCTCTGATAATTCTTGGTGTATGAATGCTTTTGGCGCGCTTGCTGGAACAACTTCTTCAGGCGCTAAGGCTACATGCTCTATAGGTTTGGGGTTTGGCTTGGGCATCTCAGTCGCGACAAAAGGCTGCCCAATATCCACACTGCGATCTTGATAAAACATATAAACAGAGATGGCGATAATAGCGACACCAAGAAGCATGGAGGGAGAGAGCTTCTTTTTTTCTGCATCTTTAAGGCGTGTTTTTGTTTGACGAACTTTGGTTTTTTTATGTTCGGATTGTGTGCTATTTGTTTCTTGGCGTTCAGGTTGMGKGTTGTTGTTTTTTGYYTCTTTGGCAGTTGGTTCGAKKRTTTCATTTTTGGCGGCAGCTTGATTTTTTTCTGGCATACTTGGGCTAGGTGTCTCAAAAATAACAATTTCAAACGATTCACCGCAACCTTTACAGGCAATACTGCGCCCTGCGGCAGCACGAACCTTATCGTTGATGCCATACTTCTTACTGCAATGCGTGCATTGAATATATTCCATATGTTTTGACAAGCAGGAATCAGACCAACTTTGTTGGTTAGCGACGAACTATGTTTTGTCGTTATCGCAACCTTGTTCAATGCCATCTTTGGCATCTTCAATAAGGCAGGAAATTTCATCCAAGGTATCGCGATGGCCAGCTTGCATAAGCCCAAGAATATAGCTCTCAATAGCACGCGGAACCATGTCAGGGTTTTCACGTTCTCCGCGCGAGAAAATAATTAATCCGTTCAAGAAGGCTTCTAATTGTTCATCGGATATTTTCTCGAAGTTCTTGTTTTGAGAACCCGCCATAAAGGCTTTGATTTGACTGCTGCTAAGCTTTAGCCCGCCCATTTCAAAAACTTCTTTGCTTTCAAAATGTTTGAGGTTTTGGCCAATCATAATTTTTTTAAGGATGTTATTATTGTTCATGCCGCCATACTAACTTGGATTGACTGCAAATGCTGCTTTGGCTTATGAGATTCCTTTATCGTGTAATAGAATCCTGTAATGTTTTTTTAATCTTTACGCCTAACAATAATGCCCTAAGGAGTATTTATGCGCAGATTTGGATTTATTTGTATGATGTTTGTATTGCCGACGATGGCTTTTGCAGAAAATATAGAAAAAGCCACATTCGCTGGTGGTTGTTTTTGGTGTATGGAGCATCCCTTTGATGAATTGGATGGGGTTATTTCCACGACATCGGGTTATGCAGGTGGTTTTAAAAAACATCCGACATATCAGCAAGTATCAGCCGGTAAAACAGGGCATACAGAAGTAGTGCAGGTGGTATTTGACTCTGAAAAGGTCAGCTATAAAAAACTTCTGAGTGTGTATTGGCGAAATACGGATCCAACCACTGCCAACCGTCAGTTTTGTGATGTTGGTTCGCAGTACAGACCTGCTATTTTTTACAGCAATGACATGCAAAAGTCATTGGCAGAGGCATCCAAAGCGCAATTGCAGAAAAACAAACCATTTAAGCAAGATATTGTGACTGAAATAAGCCCTGTTGGAGAGTTTTGGGCTGCGGAGTCTTATCATCAGGATTATTATTTAAAGAATCCACTGCGTTATCGTTTTTATCGTTATAACTGTGGTCGCGATCAGCGTTTACAAAAACTTTGGGGAATGAATGATGGGGGAAAACATGAATAGACGTGAGTTTTTAACAGGGATCGCTGCGGGTGCTTTTGTATTGGCATTGCCGTATCAATTATTAGCGAGTAATGAAAGGAAGTCTTATATGGGTGAGAAAATTGTAAAATCAAATGCTGAATGGAAAGATTTATTAACACCTGAACAATTTAATGTCTTGCGAAAAGAAGGTACTGAACGCTCATTTAGCAGCCATTTAAACAAGGAATATGCTGATGGGCATTATGCTTGTGCAGGGTGTGCGTTGCCATTGTTTGAATCAAGCGCAAAATTTGATAGCGGCACAGGCTGGCCAAGCTTTTATCAACCGATTGCGGGCAATACAGAAAGCAAACGTGATTTTAAAATGATTTTGCCGCGTACAGAGTACCATTGTGCGCGTTGTGGTGGGCATCAAGGGCATGTATTYARTGATGGTCCWRAACCAACRGGSSAACGYTGGTGYAATAATGGTGTKGCAYTRAAATTTATCCCAGCRTAATTTATTTAGAGNTTCYANTAAGTTTGCSTTAAGCCTATCGGACTTTTACCATTGAGCGATGAGCGTGCAATGTTTGTTTCCACCATCGAGYCATACAAAACCGTTACAGGGTCTATACCTTGATTGCTGTTTGCATCAGCAAGCGGCAATAGGYGAAGTGTTTATTTATAGTAATTATATAGCRTCAYTGGATGGGCGTATAKCGCTKCGTGATRGTCAAACAGGTGAATTCTCTGTGCCTGCAAGTATTGGYAATAARCGCGATTGGCGTTTGTATCAGGAGCTGGCAGCACAAGCTGATATAATGATTACTTCGGCACGTTATTTYAGRCARTTGGATAAAGGCTGTGCGCAAGATTTATTGCCTGTGGGGCAAGAGCCTGATTATGCCGATTTGGCACKCTGGCGMTCTSARCAGGGCTTAAARCCTCAACCCGATGTWGTGATTATATCTGCGAGTTTGGAWATACCTTTGGCAGCAGTGGAATCATTGCAACATCGACGTGTTTGGGTGCTGACTATGCAAGGGGCGGATGCAGCTCGATGCAAACAGCTTGAGGATATTGGCGTGGGYGTTGTGCAGATTGCTTTGAAGCAAGAAAATGCTGGGCAAGTGCAGGGTAAAGCAGTGCAAGAATTTCTGATTGAACATGGCTATCGCAGTGCTTATATGATTGCTGGCCCTGCGATTCACCATACATTATTGGCGGACGGYGTATTAAATCGTTTATTTTTAACCACGCATTTCACACTGTTGGGGCAACATGATTTTCACACTATATTGCAGGGCGACATGGCTCCTGTCATGACTGAACTGCGAGCCTTGTATTTGGATTGCGGTGGCAAACAGATGTTTGCACAGTACGATATAAAAGGAAGTACAATATGACAGTACACATGTACGGTATCCCCAATTGCGATACCATCAAAAAAGCCAGGAAATGGCTGACAGAACATGCTATTGATTATGTTTTTCATGATTATAAAAAAGAAGGTGTGGATGCCGCATTGTTGCAAGCGTGGTGTGCAAAAGTTGGTTGGGAAGTATTGTTGAATAAGCGTGGAACAACTTGGCGAAAACTTTCGGATGCAGATAAAAATGCTTTGGATGCAAGCAAAGCGCAGGCATTGCTGATTGAGCATGTAAGCATGATCAAACGCCCTGTTTTGTTATGTGGAGAACATATTGAAGTGGGTTTCTCTGTGGCTGCGTATGAGGTTTTATTCCAATGAAGGTTTATTGCAATGCCTAAACATCATCATGAGAAACTATTTTTGCAGGGTAAAGCTGGAAAATTACAAGCACTTTATCAGCCTGGCGAAGCTGGAAAACCTGCGGTTGTGGTATGTCATCCGCACCCATTATATGGTGGTACGATGCGCAATAAAGTTGTCTATTGGATTGCGCGTGCTTTTGAAGATAAGGGCTGTTCGGTTTTGCGTTTTAATTTTCGTGGTGTAGAAGAATCCGAAGGCGAATGGGATGAAGGTCGGGGTGAATCTGATGATGTACTTGCAGGATTGGATTATTTGCAAGGCTTGAACCCTGACGCACCATTATGGCTGGCTGGTTTTTCATTTGGAACCTATGCTGGACTAAAAGCCGCCAAACAAGATTCGCGTGTAGAACGTATGTTTGCCATTGCCCCTGCCGTTAATCTATGGTCATTTGATTTTATGCAAGAAGAAACCAGACCGCTCACGGTTGTTTCTGGCACAGCTGATGAAATTGTACCATTTGAGCAGGTGCAGGCATGGATGGAAACGATGCCGAAGCATGTCGGCTTTCATGCCATTGATGGGGCAGGGCACTTCTTTCCAAAACATATGGATAGCATGACGGATTGTTTGTTGGATGATTGTTTTTAATATGCGGTTTGATCTGTGTAAAATAGTCAGTTTATGCGATAGTATATAGATTTATTGGTTTTATAGTTCTGCGTAGCAAGCCATTGTTAGCGACTCTTTAACTCTCTTCCCTTTTGTAATTGTAGTCGCGGAAAGGCATCTTGTTTGGGCATCTCATTTGAGGTGCCTTTTTTTATGGGAATATTGTGGTTGTTACTTCTTTATTGAAAAAAGAGCTTGATCCATCTGATCTTGTGTTTGAATGACTTTAACATTAGCAGATAGGAATGATTCATTTGCGCTCATTTGTACGACATCTTGCGCAACGTCTGTTGTTGACATCGTTTCACCTGCACTATTTTGGGCTGCAATACGGGCTTCTGCGCTAATGGTGACTTTATCTGTTGTTTGCACCACGCGACTAGCCTGAAAGTCATTTGTCTGAGTATTCGCAATATTGTTCGCTGAGACTTGTTGTGTGGTTGCAATGTTATTTATTGACCTAAGATTTGCATCAACGTTCATTGTACACTCCTGATACATTTTCGGGTATCAGACCATCTATCGGTTGTAGAGTGAAACTCTTTAATCACTAACAAATATTTTTGATTTGGTTACTATTTCATTTTTCAAAGATAACGATGGAGTGAGCAATCAAAAAAGTGCGCTATATGTCTATAAAACTCTCTTATAAAGCGAATATTTTGTTATTATTATATGGCTTGTCGGGTGTCACAGCCTTGGCGTATGAGGTGTTGTGGACACGCATGCTATCCTTATTGTTTGGCATTAGTATTTTGGGTGTCGTGGTCACGGTTGCTGCTTTTATGTTGGGTTTGGGCTTAGGAAGTTTTCTGGGATACCGTTGGCAAAGCTCATTTAAAAACACCTTGCGAACATTGGCTGTTATTGAATTATGCGTCGCGCTATATGCGCTATCGCTGCCTATGATGATGCATGGTTTACAGGGTTTGTGGCTATCGGTGGATAGTTTGCAAGCATGGCAGGCTTGGCAAGTTTCTTCGGCATTGTTGGTATTAAGTTTGCCTGCCATGGCACTGGGTTTTGCTTTTCCATGGATGTTGCGTATTGGCAAGGTATGGAAGCTTTCTTTGGGTAAACTTTATGGTGTGAACACCTTGGGGGGAGCCTTGGGGGCATTGCTGCCGTTACTGTTATTGCCCTGGCTGGGCTGGGTGTCGGCATTGCAGTGCGTAGCTGGCTTGGGTGTATTGATTGCTGTGGTACTATGTTGGCTTTCGATGCAAGCTGTAGAAGTCAAAGAAGATGAAACAAGCAAAAAAGATGGCATCGGTGAACGCGTCGTGTTTCCAAAAATAGCATGTTTGTTGGCATATGCAGGCATGGGTGCTGGTGCATTGATGTTGGAAATTGCTTGGACACGTGCTTATGGCATGATTTTATTACGCACAGAATATGTATTGGCAGTGATTTTAAGTGTTTTTCTTGTTGGCATTGGTTTGGGAAGCCTGTTTGCCAAGTATTTACCGCGTACAAAGGCCTTAACGTGGTTGCCTATAAGTGCTGCGCTTATGGCGATTATCGGTTTGTATGCTTTTCCTTATGTGAAYGAYTGGGGACATMRTGTKGTTTTTCAYAGCCTCSCCGCMKCGYTAATATTTCARGGTTTGTTGATTGCGTTATGCACCTTGCCWAYCACCTTGGYRATGGGGGYATGGTTGCCATTGATTGCCAATGATGATGACGGAGCRAGTTTGTATGCTGCCAATAGYATSGGTGCATGTATGGGYGCTTTRYTGGCAGGTTTTGTRTTGATTCCATGGCTTGGAACGGCGGCAACATGGCTATTGGCAGCAGCATTGATGATGTTGTGTGCTTATTATTGGTTGGCAGCAGGTARACGAGCCTTGTATATTGCTGTATCGCTGGTGGTCTTTGCTGGTTTGGCATTACCTGTCCAACAATTACCTACTGCATCGCGTTTGCTGGCGTATGAATTGCCAGAAGCCAAGGATTTGTTTCACCGTGAAGATGCTGTTTCGATTACCCATGTATTGGAAAAATCAGATGGGCAACGGGTGTTATTGGCTGATTTGCAGCGCATGGATGCATCCAGTGATCCAACATCGGTTGAAGTGCAACGCAATCAAGCACGTTTACCTCTTTTTTTGCATGGCGCAGCCAAAGAAGTGCTTTTTCTCGGTTTAGGTACAGGTATTACAGCTTCGGGGGCATTGGCATGGACGGATGCCCATTTGCATGCGGTGGAATTATCGTTTGGTGCGATTGAGGCAGCAAAAACATACTTTAATCAGGTCAATGCTGGCATTACAAATAAAATAGACTTGAAACATGATGATGCGCGGCGTTTCTTGATGCGTACACAGCAGGATTATGATGTGATTATTGGTGATTTGTTTCACCCTGATCAAATCGGGCGTGGTGCCTTGCTTTCAGTCGAGCAGTTTGGGCGCGCCAAAATGCGTTTGAATGATGATGGTTTGTTTGTGCAATGGCTGGCATTTAATCAGTTTGATATACCATCATTGCAGGTGGTATTGCGTAGTTTTGCAAAAGTATTTCCAAACAATGCATTGTTTGTCGATGGTTACCGTATGGGCTTGGTGGGTTTTAAAGCCACGCAACAACGTACAGCTGCATTTTTACGTGCTGCTGCACCAGCCAAAGATGCTTGGGGTGGTGAAGGTGCGTGGACATGGCTGGGTCGCTATTGGGGCAATGTGTCGGATGTATTGAATGATGCCCAAAAAGGCAAAGTGCAGGGTGAATGGACGCCTGTGATTGAATATGCCTTGCCGAATATGCGTTATGCCGATGCGGTATTGCCTGAGGTGTTATCTTGGTTGATGCATCATCGTGTTACATTTAATGATGGTGTAAAGGCTTGGTCAGTGGGAAATAAGGATAAAAAAGCATTCAAACGCGCATGGGCAGCAACATCGCTCACGCAACGAGCGCAACTGGCAGCCTTGCAAGGTAAACCAGAATCAGGACGTTTGTTGGCGTTAGCATATCAGGCAAATAAGGATGATCGATGGGCTGGTTTTGGACTCGCAGACGCGATGTTTGGCAGTTTGTTGCAAGGCTTACCTGCAGGCATGAGTCAAAAGCAGGCACTACAAATGATTTTGGCTATTCGTCCTGATCATGAGGGCGCATTGAAAGCGATGATGCGCTTGGCTGCGGAACAACATGATGATAAAATGCTCCAACAATTCAAAGATAAACTTTATCAGCTTAGCCCGTATGTTAGGATGCCGAAATGAACGCTCAACAACAGCTTAGTCAAATTTCTATTGAACAGGAGCATGTGCCTGGCGCGCAATCAGTGCGCAAGTGGCGACGCTTTTCACAATATTTCATCATTGTTCTTTTGGTGGTGATTCCTGTATCAGGGTTATTTCGTATTGATACCATGGCAGGGGCTTTTCACATGTTGGACTATCAGGTTTGGTTTGCTGATATGTCGATTATTATGGGCTTTTGGATTATGGTGGCAACACTGCTTATTTTTATGTATTCGTGGGCAGGCTCCGTATTCTGTGGTTGGATTTGCCCGCAAAACACCTTATCCGAATGGGCGAATAGCCTGACATCCAAGCTGTTGGGTCGGCGTGCATTGATGATGGATATTACGGGTGAAAAGATGAAGGTCGCGGTGCGCAAAGATAAGTGGCTGAATAAGCTGGTATTGGGGCTATCGTTTTTATTGGTTTCGATGCTGTTTGCGATTATTCCTCTGTTGTATTTCTTTTCTCCCACAGTGATTTGGTCATTTTTAACCTTGCAGCCCTTACCTGCAGCGCGAAGCTTATTGTGGATTTATAGCGTGTGTATTTTGGTGGTATTGATTGATGTGGCTGTGATGCGGCATTTGGTGTGTAAATATATGTGTGTGTATCGCATTTGGCAGCACTCATTTAAAACACGCGAAACACTGCATATTGCCTATGATGAAAGCCGTTCAGATCACTGTGAAAATTGCACATATTGTGAAGACAGTTGTTTTTTAGATATTGATCCACGTCAGACGGTGGTATTTGATAGTTGTATCAATTGCGGTGATTGCGTGGCGGCTTGCGATACATTGCATAGTAAGAGTAAAAAAATGCAAGGGCCTGGTTTGTTAAGTTTTGCATTTGGTCAGTCCAAACCTGGGCGCAATGGTTTAACATCACTTTTATCACGCACACGTGCGGCAACGGTGGGCGCTGTGATTGGTGCGATTTGGTTTGCGGTGGGTATTACGGGTTATCAGCCTTATGTTTTATTGGCGGACAGAGCAGAGTTGTTGCAAGGTATGACAGCCAATGATTATCGTATCAATGTTTCCAACAAACGTTATCTACCCGCTGATATGTCGCTGAGCATTCAAGGTTTGGATGCATCTGAGTACAGCTTGGAATCGAAGCATGTACGCTGGAAAACAGCGGGACGAAAAGACATCATTATGCATATATCGCCCGACTTAAAGAAGGGTTTACACCGTTTTACTGTGTATGCGAAGAGTGCTGATGGTTGGCAGGGTGATTTTACGGTGTATCACTATGCACAAGGTGTGGCGAAGGTAGGAGGCTGATATGGATCAAGAGGATAAAAAAGAAAAAGACTTGCTTGCTGATGAGAAGGCTCATGCGGGAAAAAACATAACAAAGCAGGGCATGAGTGATGAGGAAATCATCGCCAGTGGTGTTGGTCTGGAATCCAGGGACCGTGTGCCCAAGTGGTTCTGGGCGATTATTGCGGTGGTTGTATTGGTTGCTTATGGTTTAACAGTGCCTTTCTGGGGTGATCGTGTGGACAGCCCTCGCCCATGGTTTACATGGGGACATGTTGGTGCATTGGCTTATATTTTGGTATTTGGTGGTTTCGTTTATTTTATGACCATGATGTATGGTGATGATGGTGGTGAAGCTGAGGATCAGGAAGAGTTTGATGGCTTGAGTGGGCATGACAAATCATCGGGTGAAGATGGCGATAAAAAATAAATTTGTAGGGTGTTTTGTTATAGTATTGTTGTGTTCGGCATGTAGCTCTGAGTCCAACCATGCTCTGATAACATATCCCGATCAAGAATCTACCGCTTTTCAACAGTTTACACGCCAATGTTCAAGTTGCCATCGCCCACCTATGCCTGATGTTCATATAGCAAAGGATTGGAACGCCATTGTTGTGCGTATGCAACAGCATAAAGAGCAACGAGGTTTGTTGGTCATGAATCATGCTGAACAGCAACAAGTATTGGCTTATTTACAAGCCAATGCAAAAAAGGACGTGATAGAATGAAACTACGATTATTTGCAGTGATAGCATGTTTACTTTCAGCTTGCACAGCCCCCGAAAGCTGGACTCCCCCAGCCCAGCAATGGGGTAAATTTAATATTCACATTGAAACACGCCCAGAAGTGATGCGGCAAGGCATGAATGAATTCTTATTGATTGTGAATCGTAAAGGGCAGCGGCATATCCCAGATTTGTTAATTCAAATCCGCACCTCAAGTTCAGGCTGGAAACAGGCCATGCCAGATGGYGCTTTGGGTATTTATAGACGCGCATTATTGGTGAATGACATGAAACATGACCAGCTTTATGTGCGCTTGAGCTATCATGGTGAAGAAGGAGCGTTGACCTTTGATTTGTTTCCTAAAAATACTCCTGCTCAGTAATTTTTTATTTATTGGCACAGCAAAGGCATTTGAAACTGACATCAAGCGGGGTGGTATTGTGGCAGGTGTTCGTTGCGGTCCATGTCATCACTTAGATTCAACGCATATGAAGGTTGGTCCTACCTTGCTGGGCATTTATGGGAAAAAACCAACAATTAGTGGTGTGCCTTTTGATGTTTGGGATGATGTCGCACTGCAAGCTTGGCTSATCAATCCRAGATTGGTKAAAGCCAATACACGTATGGTTCTTCCAGCYATRTCMGARCGYGATCGYAATGATATTATYKCTTGGYTAAAAGCRAGTGTWRTGAMTKMAWAATAGTKRTTTTTYTTAYTKWTKKRYWGMWNGAAWWNAYCSSMYAAGGGTGATGCTAAATTAAACCGTTTTATTTGTTTATAGCTTTTATACCAAGCCAAGTTATGGCACTATTTGAATCATAGAATATAGAGATTTTGCCGTGAGCATCGCTCATGATGGTTTGAAATATTCTTAATAAACCAAACATTAAGAGGTTTGGGACTATAGGGCACCTCGAAAAACCTAACTATTTCGTCAAACTTGCCCTTTTCGCATCTGACTGCGTCGGATAAAAAAAGCAATAGCGTTGCTATTACTCATTTCACCACGCCTTGCCATGAACGAAAAATGGCGGCGTTTGACTCGCGTGAGGTTTTTCGAGGTGCCCTATAATGGCTCGTTTTGCATCGCTTCCCCAAGGGCTACTTTTAGCAAGTTGTGATTTGTTAATAGTTTTCATTTTAACATTTGTAACACCAGAGCAGTCCATTAGTTCATACATATTAGGTTTAAAGCCAGAGTCATCACCAAGCCGATTTTGATGATCACGGAGCTGAACACCATCTACTCGTGTGAAGACAATATGTTGTTCTAAATCAATGGTGTATGTGATAGCCATAGATGCAGCATAGCATTGTATCATCCTTAGGGCACCTCGAAAAACCTCACTATTTCGTTAAACTTGTTCTTTTTGCCCCTGCTAGCGTTGGATAAAAAGAGCAATAGCGTTGCTATAGTGATTCATAAATTGATTTACCTTAGGAAAAAGCATTCATCTAAATGACACTTCATTGTTTAAAAACCCTCACCCCAACCCTCTCCCTCAAGCGGGAGAGGGAGTTAGTCCCTTCTCCCTCTTGAGGGGAGAAGGTTAGGATGAGGGGTGATATGGGTAAAGAATAGGGCAAATCAATTGCTGAATGACTATAGCAAAAGGTTAAGCGCAGTAACACGCGCCCTTTTGCTAACTGTAAATGTGGGATATAAGCAAATAATCAGGGTGCCTTTCTTTGGTTCGTTTCTTTTGCATAAAAGAAATGAATAGCAACATCGACAAACCCCCTATCCACATTAAAAAAAGAACCATAACATCACTGTTACTTACAACCTTGGCATTGAAGCGACCTGCTTAGCACGACACCTTTGCGTTTGTCGAACGCATCAAAAATCGTTATCATGCAGCTTCTACAAGGAGGGCTGTTCATTTGTTCAAACGTATTCTGATTGCCAACCGTGGCGAATGTGCCATTCGTGTGATTCGTGCCTGTAATGAGTTAGGCATTGAGTCTGTTGCCATCTATTCCGAACCCGATAGCCATGCCTTGCATGTCAAAAAAGCAGACCAAGCTATTTTAATTGGCCCTGACCCTGTAAAAAGTTATCTAAATATTCACCGTATTGTTGATATTGCCATTAAAACTAGCTGTGATGCTATCCACCCTGGTTATGGTTTTTTATCAGAAAACTCCGAATTCGCACAAGCTRTTTTGGATGCAGGCATCACTTATATTGGTCCTTCCCCTGATGCTATTGAAAATATGGGCAGTAAAACCAATGCCCGTACAGCCATGTTGGCTGCCAATATTCCTTGCATTCCAGGTACTGAAGCATCACTGGTTAGTGTAGAAGAAGCACTTGAAACGGCACAAAAGATGGGTTACCCCGTCATGCTAAAAGCTTCTGCTGGTGGTGGTGGCCGTGGCATCCGCCGTTGCAACTCTGATGCCGAAGTTGTTGAAAATTATGATTTAACCACCCGTGAAGCCACTGCTGCTTTTGGTAATGGCGAGTTGTTCATGGAAAAATGCATTGTAGAGCCTCGCCATATTGAATTTCAGATTTTGGCAGATTCGCATGGCAATTGTGTGCATTTGTATGAGCGTGACTGCTCTATTCAACGCCGTAATCAAAAACTCATTGAAATTGCTCCCTCCAATTATATCAACGACGACCTACGCCAACGCATGGGAGATACTGCTGTTAAAGCCGCACTTGCTGTTGGTTATGTTAATGCAGGCACTGTCGAATTCCTCGTCGATAAAAATCATGACTTCTACTTCATGGAAATGAATACACGTTTGCAAGTGGAACATACCATCACTGAAGCCATTACAGGCGTGGATATTGTTGCCGAGCAAATCTCTATTGCTGCTGGAAACAAACTTCCCTTCAAACAAGAAGATATTACCATTCGTGGGCATGCTGTTGAGTTTCGTATCAATGCCGAAGACCCACAAAATGGTTTCTTCCCCACCCCTGGTCGCATCACCCGTTATCACTCTCCAGGTGGTCCTGGCGTGCGTGTGGATGGCTGTGTTTACCCAGGTTATGAAATTCCGCCACATTATGACTCGATGTGTGCCAAATTAACCCTTTGGGGGCCAACATGGGAGCATACTGTGATGCGCTGCCAGCGTGCGCTTAAAGAGTATGATATTCGTGGTGTGAAAACCACATTGCCCTTTTATCGTCATATTGCTGCCTCAGAGGTTTTTCTTGGTGGTCAATTTGATACTGGATTTTTAGAAAATTATTCTGAATTGCTTGATTATAAAGCCTTTGATGCCCGTGAAGATATTGCAATTGCAGTGGCAATCGCCATTGCTGCTCACGCAGGCTTATAAAAACACGAACCGTAGAAAAAGGATTTTAACATGACTCAAAAGAAAAAACTCGCCATTACTGAACTTGCCCTACGCGACGGTCACCAATCGCTACTGGCAACACGCATGCGCTTGGATGATATGCTGCCCATCTGCGAAAAGCTTGATGCTATTGGCTATTGGTCGATTGAAGCATGGGGCGGTGCGACCTTTGATACCTGTTTGCGTTACCTAAAAGAAGGCCCATGGGTTCGTTTGCGCGAGCTTAAAAAAGCCCTACCAAACACCCCACTTCAAATGCTTTTGCGTGGTCAGAATTTATTGGGTTACCGTCATTATGCCGATGATGTGGTAAAGAAATTTGTTGATATGGCAGCAGCCAATGGCGTGGATGTTTTCCGCACCTTTGATGCCATGAATGACATTCGTAATGTACGCACTGCGATTAATCAGGTCAAAGCCAATGGTAAAGTGGCAGAGGGAACAATTTGTTACACCACCAGCCCAGTACATACCTTGGAATATTTCATTGATCTTGCCAAAGGTTTTGAAGATCTGGGTTGTGATACCTTGGCAATCAAAGATATGGCGGGTCTATTAACGCCAACAGCTACACGTAAATTAATTACTGCGCTTAAAAAATCCATTGAT
>NVTQ01000126.1 GCA_002401635.1 Pseudomonadota bacterium | reverse complement strand
ACCTTTTTCGGCACAACATCCCAAGGTTCGTCGTGGTCATAAAACGAAAGGGTAACCGATCCAATATTGGATCAAGCATAACCAACAAACCTACCAAAAAACGCTGGCGATCAAAGAATGGACTGCCAAACAACATCGGCCCCCGAACCTTTTTTACGACAGGCATACCAATCTCTTCAAACCAATCACGCCAAATCGGATATGGATGCACAGACACATGACCAAAACCAACTTCTGCTGACAATTTCGGTGCAGATATTTCATCCTGCCCTTGCCAGTAAAACTTTTTAAAGCCACCCAAGGTAATTTTATCCAAAGCGTAACCCACCATTTCAGGTAAGTTGCGTGGATTGGGGGTCGTCACCATGGCATAACCACCTGGTTTCAATACCCGCTGCATCTCCTGAAGTGCCTGCAATGGCTCTGGCAAATGCTCCACCACTTCCGAAGAAATAAGAATATCAATGCTGTTATCAGCAAAGGGTAACTTAAAAATATCACCCGACATAAAATGAATCGCGTCCATATGCCTATCTTGCACACGGTAGGCGCTACGACTTGCGCCCATGGCTGCTTCACGCTGATTTAAATCCAAGCCAAACCATTGCACACCCTTAAATTCAGCACAGACATCAAACACATCAAAGATATTGGTGCCTGGCCCACAACCCAAATCAACAATACGAACTGGCGCATTATCATTGCGTTTTTTCAAAAGCTTTTTCACGGTTCCTGCCAACATCACCTGACGCAACTTCCAAAAATAAAAAATATGTGTCCATGAGCGCGCAAAAAACTTCTCTGAACTCGACCAATCCTGTTTATCTGACATGTTTATTTCTCCTTAATCCAGCCGCGCAAAAAACCCCACGCATAACATGTTTCACACAGCACCCAAAGCCATTTACCTTGCAATAAACTCTTCAGCATATTCAACGGAAAGCGCAATATACGTTTCCACAACGGTACACGCAGGGTGAAATCACCATGTTCAGCAGGTGTTTCAATCACCCATTCTGGCGAGTGAATATTCGCATAGGCTGCCTGATAACCATTGCGATACATTTGCCCCAACAAACCAGACCATGTTTCTGGGGGTAAATGATGATAAATAATATCGGGCAAGACCACTACGCGCGTGTCTTCTTCGCGAAATACCTGCCGCAAATATGGATCAAGCCCACGTGGAATAATTTCATTTTCACCACCAACTTTACGAAACAACGCCGTCCGCATAATCAGACATGGGTGCTCCGCCAAATCAGAATCAATAATCTCAGACACAGGCTCCCAACTACGACGCGGAACCTGAGTCATCACCCGTTTCACAAATGGCGTTGCCCAATCAGGCACCGTGTTATTACCACCTGCCATGCCAATATCGGCATGTTCATCCATGGCTTTAATCATCTTGCTAAAGGTTTGAGCATCAGGCAGTGAAGAGTCATCATCAACTGTCAGTAAATACTTTCCTTTTGCCATGCCTGCACAAATATTAATGCCGCGTCCTTGGCGTTTATCACCTTTGAGCACAATCAATTCAAAGTCTTGCATATCTTGCTGGCTTAATGAGTCCATCAACTTAATAAAATAACCGCCACGATCTGCATCAGCCGTCGGAATAATCACAGAAAGCACAGGGGCTTCATTCTCCGACTTCACATGCCAGCACACACCTGTTGGATTTTCATCATTGCGGTAGCGCACCCAATCACGGTTTAACTCAGGAGAAAACCAGTCAGCTTGTGCAAACAATTCTCTAAAATCACGCGTCATAATAATTCCTGTACCAACCTACAAAATGCTGAATTCCTTCTTGCAACGGTGTATTGGGTTTAAAATCCACATCGGCCATTAAATCTTGTACATCGGCATACGTAGCGGGCACATCCCCTGCTTGCATCGGTAGAAAATTCTTCTCTGCTTTTTTACCCAAGGCTGACTCAATCGATTCAATGAAGTTCATTAATGTTTCGGGTGAATGGTTACCAATATTATAAATTTTGTAACTTGCAGCAGGCTCTTTTACCACCAAACGTGTCACAGCCTCCACCACATCATCAATATAGGTGAAATCACGCTGCATTTTACCATGATTATAGACATCAATGCTTTTGCCCTCACTGATTGCCTTGGTAAACGAAAAGTATGCCATATCAGGGCGACCCCATGGACCATACACCGTAAAAAATCGTAACCCAGTCACTTTAAAGTCATACAAATGCGCATACGCATGTGCCATCAGTTCATTGGACTTTTTGGTTGCTGCATAAAGCGAAATAGGATGATCCACCCTATCTTCAACGGCAAAAGGAATCTTTTTATTCTCGCCATATACCGATGATGATGAGGCAAATAACAGGTGTTGCACACCACCATTTCGACAACCTTCCAAGACATTTAAAAAGCCCACCAAATTGCTATCAGCATAAGCATGTGGGTGGTCAATGGAATAACGCACGCCTGCTTGCGCCGCCAAATTCACCACCACATCAAAGCGATGTTTAGAAAATAAATCCGCCATACCCTCACGATTTGCCAAATCCAACTGCACAAACTCAAAGGCCGACTCACCATCAAACCATTTCAACCTGTCACGTTTAAGCTGCACATCGTAATAATCATTGAGATTATCCAAGCCAAGCACTTGATAACCTTGTTTTAAAAGACTTTGACTCACATGCGAACCAATAAAGCCTGCCGCGCCTGTCACCAATACCTTTTTTTTTGTAGTTTCCATCACAAGCGCCATACCTTAAAGCCTGCTTCTGCCAACATCGTTCGATCAAATACTGATTTCACATCCATAAAGGGTATGGCTATATCCATATCCCGCTGCAATGAACACACATCCACCTGCACAATATCTGTATGCGCTACCGCCGCTACCACAGCATCCACTTGCCCAACATCACCCCACGCAAGCAAATCAATATCATATTCTGACCTTGCTTCTTCTGGGTTTGCAACTGGATCATGCACCAGTACTTCCACACCGTAGGTCTGTAATTCTCTAATAATATCAATCACCCGCGAATTCCGTAGGTCGCCACAGTTTTCTTTAAATGTGAGTCCTAAAACCAACACCCGCGCACCTTTGACCGTGTGCCCAGTCGCAATCATTTTTTTAACCGTCTGCTCGGCGATATACTTGCCCATACCATCATTAATACGTCGCCCCGATAAAATAACATCTGGGCAATAGCCCAACAAATCAGCTTTATAGGTGAGATAATATGGGTCAACACCAATGCAGTGCCCACCAACCAAGCCCGGTCTGAAAGGTAAGAAATTCCATTTTGTGCCCGCCGCTTCTAAGACATCGATGGTATCAATACCCATTTTATCAAACATAATCGCCAACTCATTCATCAAGGCAATATTCAAATCTCGCTGTGTATTTTCAATCACCTTTGCAGCTTCTGCGACTTTAATGGTCGTCGCACGATGTACGCCTGCTTCAATGACCAACTCATATAATTCAGCTACTTTTGCCAAGGTTTCAGCATCTTGACCTGCTACCACCTTTACAATCGTCTCCAAACGATGCTCTTTATCCCCAGGGTTTACACGCTCAGGTGAATAGCCGACTTTAAAACCCTCACCACACACCATGCCCGATTCAATTTCCAAAATAGGCACACATACATCTTCTGTTACGCCAGGGTAAACCGTGGATTCAAAAATCACGATAGCCCCTTTTTTAAGGTGTTGACCAACCATGGTTGTTGCTTGTTTTACAAGGGTTAAATCAGGTTGATGCGCCGCATCCACGGGCGTTGGCACCGCCACAACAACGAAATCAGCTTCTTCTAGCGCATCAAGTTGATTGCTGTAACGCAACTGCGTTGCCTGCACAAAAAGCTCAGTTTCCATCTCACCAGTCGGGTCATAACCTTGTTTATACGCCTCTAATTTCGCATCGGATACATCAAAGCCAATCGTGGGTAACACACGTCCAAAAGCCAATGCTAACGGCAGTCCGACATAACCCAACCCTACAACAGCAACTGTCTTAGCCATCACATACTCCTAGAACTGAAAATAAATAAATGGTGCGCTATGGGTAGGAGACCACACCAACAACGCCATCACAAGCCAAAACCATGCCGCAATATGCAGTATATTTGCCTTTTCCGATACAGGTAAAAGCACATACCATGCACCAATATGTTGCTGTTTGTATGCCATTACAATATGAACCGCTGCTACCAGTGCCAACAAACCCAGCACTTGCGGCATCATCCAGCGTATGCCTTCACCAAACAAAAGCCCTGAAAAGTATAATAAGCTTGTCTCAAAATCAGCACAACGAAATGGCACCCAAGTAAGCAATACAAACAGTAAACATAAAGCCCAAGCTGGCAATGCAGGCATATCCCCGCCCATCGCCTTCCAAATCCGATGCGCACATAATGCCAAACCATGCATCGCACCCCACAATACAAAATTCCACGATGCGCCATGCCATAAACCCCCCAATAACATGGTGATCATGAGGTTGACATAAATCTGCGCTGGTGCAACACGGCTTCCACCCAAAGGAATATACAAATAATCACGCAACCAACTGGATAACGATATATGCCAACGTCGCCAAAAATCTGCAATCGATGTGGCTAAATATGGCATACGAAAGTTCTCTGGAAGCTTAAACCCCAATACCAAAGCAATACCAATTGCCATATGTGAGTAACCAGAAAAATCACAAAAAATCTGCACCGCATAAGCCAGCAAAGCCAACCACAACGTTGCTGCATCGTATAACGCTGGCAACGCAAACACAGGGTCACAAAACATTGCCAATCTATCTGCAATAAATACTTTTTGAATAAATCCCAAGGCAAAAATCTGAGCGCCAAGATAAATATAATCCCAGTTTACACCGACATGCTGTTGCAACTGTGGCAAGAAATCTTTGGCACGTACAATCGGCCCTGCCACCAATTGCGGAAAAAATGCCACATATAAAAAGAACTCCTTTTTTGATGTGCAAGCACGAATATCGCCACGCCAGACATCCACCAAATAGGAAATAACCTGAAATGTAAAAAATGATAAACCGACAGGCAGAATAATATTCAAATGTTCGCTCTGCATACCCAATAGTGCAGCTGTATTGTCTATAAAAAAATTGGCATATTTAAAATAGCCTAGCACCAATAACATGCTGAAAATGCCCAGCCATAAATATTGTCCTTTCTTTTGATGGCTTAGCTGCTGTTGTCGCTCAATTGCCAAACCACAGGCGTAACCTACCCATGAAACAAAAAACAGCAGCAGCAAGAAACGCACATCCCACACCGCATAAAAAGCATAGGAAGAAAGCAATAATACCCAAGCATGGAAGCGTTTGGGCGCAAGCCATAAAGCTACAATAAGTGCTATAAAAAACAGCAGAAAATCTATGCTTGAAAAAATCATCGTAGAACCATATAGCGTTGCGAATCCAGCCATATTGCCAACAGCTTATGCCCATAAGCATTGATGTGTCCCTTACCATAATGGGTATTGGAAAAACCAATCGCAGGTTGCCCGCTTTGCTCAAAATCCTGGGCAAAAACAGCATTACTATCCAAGACTGGAACACCAAGCTTTACTGCCTCATTCGCCAGCACCACACGCCCCTGTCTAACTTTTTGCTGAACCTGTTTATTTGGCAAATAATGAAGTTCAGGCATGATTAACACCGTCAGCTTTACGCCTGATTTCTGAAACTTTTGCAACACAAACTGCCAACGTTCCATTGCCTTCTGCAAACCTGTGCCCACCAGTTCATGTTTTTTCCGTACGTCCTTCTTTTCATCAAAACCAGTCAACCATGCTCGAATATCATTTTCATACTTCCATTTTAGATGTGTAATCAATGCCGAGTGCCCATAAAGCCATAATTTTATCGCTTTAAATTGGCTCGCACTGGCATCCGCCTGCCGCAGCAAGGCTTTTAAGCTTCCATCGGCGTGTCTTTCTTCTTTTGCCGCCAACAGCTCATAAAGATCACTTGCATTCACACACAACAGCACATGAGTGGGCTGCACAAATGGCGCAAGCATATTGTAGGCAAGCAATGATGTGTCTGGAGCTGCGCCCGAACTTCCAGCATTGAACAACAAACTGTTCTGCCAAATCTCAGCCAAGCGACCAACGAAATTTTCACCACGCATCACTTGATAAGCTTCTACAAAAGAATCGCCCACCACAAACACACGTTTGTTAGGCAGCACGTCTGGCAGCGCATCATTATTCAGTCCAAATTGATCCAGTTGGAAACGCGCATAACCCTCATAGGTACGCAAAATATTCGCATAGGGTGCATGCACATAACCCAAACCTGGCTCAAACACCTCTTGCGCAGGTGACAATACAAAAAAACGTACAATCAATTCCCAGCACAATAAGCCAAACAGCAATAAACCTGCTATTTTCCAACGCCAAGACATCAATCCATCCACTCGCGAAACCACATTTCAAGCACAATCAAACTCCACAAGCGATGCCCAAGTTCATAGTTTCCACTTTGATGCAAACGCAACAATTCTAAAGCCTTTTCGGGCTTAAAAACACCACGCCCAGCAAAACGATCTGATACAAAAAGACTCTCCGCCCATCCACCCAAATCACCACGCAGCCATTCACCAATGGGAATCGTAAAACCCTGCTTGCGTGGTTTTAAAATATTCGATGGCAAATAGCGTGCAGCAACTTTGCGTAATAAGTATTTACCCCGCCCGTCTTTAAATCGCAAACCCAAAGGCAACGACATTTCCCATTCAAGAAGTGTATGATCAAGCAGCGGAACACGCACTTCCAAGCCGTGTGCCATACTCATACGATCCACCTTAAACAATACATCTTCGGGCAAATACCAATCCAAATCGACATGTGAAAAACGCGTATCGCCCTCATGTTCCATCAATGCATCACGCAGTATGTCTATTGGCTCATTTGTAAGGCTGGCACGATAATCATCCGCATATAAATCATGGCGAAAATTTTGCGATGTTGTCATACGTCTTACATAACGTTCATTAGCACCATGCGAAATATCAAATAGACCACGCTTCAATAAACCCATTTTTCCTGTTTGATATGCCCACTGCCATCCAGCATAGGGAATATTGGGCAATAATCGCGGCAATGTTAAAGCCCTGCGTGTCCAGTCATAGCCAAGAAATGGCTCATCTCCGCCATCACCTGCCAATACTACCTTGACCTTTTCACTGGCTACTTGTGATACCAAATAGGTGGGTAAAATCGAATTATCAAACAAAGGCTGCTCAAGATGTTGTAAAAACAGAGGCAGCTTCTCAACCAAATCCAAGCCTGCAATGTGGGCATGGTGTTCACTGCCAATATGCTCTGCCACTTGTTTTGCCCAGCCGCGTTCATCACCACCACCCTCAAAACCAATGGTGAATGTTTGTAATGCCTTATCTTTCTTATGAATCCCCATATGCTTGGCAGCAATGGCGCAAACCAGCGATGAATCCACACCACCCGATAAAAATGCCCCAATATCCACATCTGCCAACAAATGCGAAGCCACTGCATCATTGAGTCGCTGATCCAACTCATCGGTTAAATCGGATTCATCACCTTGTAATACTTGAGTATCATCCGATAACTGCCAGTAAGGCTCAATGTGAACCTCTCCTGCTTGCCACAAAAGCATATGAGCAGGTGGCAATACACAAACGCCTGTAAATATGGTTTGCGGGCGTGGCACATAACCCAATGCCAAATAGGCATCAATCATGGGCGCATTCAGCTCTTTTTTGATGGTCGTATGTGCAAATATCGCCTTGATTTCAGAGCCAAATACCAAGCCCTGCTCATGTTGAGCATAAAACAAAGGTTTAATACCCACCCTATCACGTGCCAAAAGCATAGATTGCTGTGATTCATTCCAAAGTGCCATGGCAAACATGCCAGAAAGCCGCGTCAACACAGCTTTTCCCCATTGCAAATACCCCTGCAAAATTACTTCTGTATCGGAATGACCACGAAATGTATGCCCTGCATTTATCAACTGCTCACGCAATGCTGGCGCATTATAAATCTCACCATTAAATGCCAAATGTATACCTTGTGCCGACATTGGCTGGGCACCAGCTTCACTTAAATCCTGGATCGAAAGTCGCGCATGCGCTAGGCCTGTATGCTCATTCAGCCACGTTCCATGCGCATCAGGACCGCGATGCTGCAATACCTTCGCCATCTGCTCTAAAACAGCAGCATGACCTTGCCCTGTGTAGCCTGCTAATCCACACACTTACTTTTTCACCAGCACATTAAAACCTGAACAATTCTCAAAAAAGAAATGTTGGCGTACACGCTCTAATTCAGGCTTCCTGCCCTGTAATAAACGCAACAACGAATAAGCCCCAGCAAGGCACCACCAAGCAGGATAGCGAACAAGTTTACTTAGAATATTTCCAACAGGTGAGGTGAAACCACCCAAAAAGCGCATGCTCACGCCCGCATAACCATCTTCAGCCGCTTGAATTTGAATGTGTGAGAAATGTCGACATAAATAAGCCATGCCACTTTTGGTAAACCTAAAATAATCATCGGGCGATTCATGGTAAGGGTATAAAAATGGCACATAAAAAAACGCCTGCCCACCCTCTTGCAATACACGGTAAACTTCATCCACTACACGATGCGGCTCTGGCACATGCTCCAGCAATGCCTCGCAATGCACAAAGGGCACACTGCCACCTTTAAATGGTAAATATAAGGCATCTCCCAACACATCTGGTTTGGCAGGCTCATCAATATCAAGCCCTATCGCACCCGCAGGAAAATCCTGTTGATAATGCGACATTTGCCCGCTGCCTGCACTGCCCACAACCAAAACTTTATCCGTTTTAAACAATGATAAAGCACGCTGTTTTAAATTTTCTTGAACCTGTTCCATCATCAGTGCTTCTCCACCAAAGCCTGCATTTTCTGCTTTAAACATTCCGCAGAATAAGCCCATGAACCATGCGCTACAATCTCATCACGCATCGAGGATAATTTTATATTGCCATTCACAATATCCACCACAGCATCCGCCAGTGCCTCAGATGATTCTGGCTCAATATAAACGCATGCCGTTTCTGCAAATGGGTACGGCTCACCTTGTATATGCGATAACACCACAGGCACTTCACAGGCTAAATATTCGCGGGTTTTTAGAAAACCTGCTTCACCCATCTTTTGCAAACGCTCTTTGGGTTGCAATGCCAACATGACATCACAAGCATTGATATATTCAGGGACTTGTTGATTCGGAACTGTACCAATAAAATGTACAAACGACATAATACCCAACGATGCTGCCAAATTCTGCATGGCTGCTTTGCGCTCACCATCACCCACCATTAAAAAGTAAACTGGCTGCGCTATACGCCCTGCTATACGCTGATATGCTTGAAAAATCGTCTCCATATCATGGTAAAAATCAAAGCTTCCCACATAACCAATATACACAGCATCTTCTTCTAAAACCAAAGCCTTGCGACACACCAGCTTGGTTAGTGGTCGAAATAATTCAGGATCCACACCATTCTCGACCACCATAACCTTATTATCAGCTAAAGCATACTGCCCTATCATTCGCTCTTTTAATGCCTGATAAGGCACAACCACCAAACTGGAATATTGCAAGATTGAGGCTTCCATACGCTCAACCATGCGCAACTTCCATGCAGATGCGCCACCTGTTTGATAATTCTCCAATAAAAAACCATTCACTTCACACAGGATAGGTACAGAAAACTTTTGACATAGACAATACAAAGCAGGAAACGTAGAGATTTGACGTGTATAAACCACATCCCACCGCCCATGCTTCAACTCCTGTTTTAGCTGCTTATATAACCGCCTTTGAAACAACCAATCGCCCAACAAACGAATGCCTGAATGTGGCAACCACTCATGTGGGAATGTAAAATCAGGCATATCATCACACGTACGCGGTGCGCGCAACAAAACCTCACAACCTGATTGATGCCAATGTTTTAAAAATTGCCCAACATGCATTTGTGGTGCTTTATGCGGCGCAAGATCAGCATCTGTTACATATAAGACTCTCATAAAAGTGCCCGATAAAGTTCTAATGTTTTTTGATTTAAACGATTCATCTCAAAATATTGTTGAACAAAAGCGCGCCCTTTGCTTCCATCATAGCCCTGCTCTTGTAATGACTTTAACTGTTCAATCATACGCTCTGCCAAAGCATCGCTGTTTTTTTCTGAAACCAATACAGCATCTTCGGGTAAACTCTCTGCAATGCCGCCACTGCGTGTTGCCACTATAGGAAGACCAGCTGCCTGTGCCTCAAAAAGAACCATGCCCTGCCCTTCTTCTGCACCATCATCAGCCCGCACCGATGGCATCACAAACAAATCCGCCTGCTGATAAATAATATTTAATTCTGTTTGATTTTTTCCACCCAAAAACTTTACACAGTCTTGCAAACCCAAATCTGTTAACTGCTGCTCCAACACATCGTGCAACGGACCTTCACCAACAAGCTGATATTGCACATTAGGAAAAATATTCCGTACCTTTACCATTGCTTCAAGAGCATAAGTAAAACCTTTAACTTCCATCAATCACCCAACACTAAGCACCATAGGAAAGACATGCTGCCAGCC
>NVTQ01000009.1 GCA_002401635.1 Pseudomonadota bacterium | reverse complement strand
GCGGTGGCGGTGGCGGTGGTTGCGCATTGAATACGCAAGCCCGCTTTGATCCAATGTTGCCTGTATTGGCATTGTTGGCACTTGGTTTCTTGTATCGTCGCAGAAACAACGTTTGAAACTAACTGCTTTCATGCTTTTGTAGCATGATGTGTGATTTGGGGCGGCTCCTGTGAAGGCAGGAGTCGCCCTTTTTTACTATCTATAGGGCACCTTGAAAAACCTCACTATTTCGTTAAGCTTACTCTTTTTGCCCTGCCCGCGTTGGATAAAAAGAGCAATAGGATTGCTATTACTCGTTTCATCACGCCTTGTCATGAACGAAAAATAGTGGCGTTTGACTCGTGCGATGTTTTTCGAGGTGCCCTATAGTAAACTCTCTAATTCTAATTGATTGCATTTCAGACAGCGGATAGTGTGCAGTTATGGTGGCATGGATGGGTAATCGGGAAAAGATGGAGTCTGGAAGCCGTATTGCGGAGCCTTTTCTGCGGGATGTTCTTTTCTGGGTTGCCTTTGTTGCAGGTCCTCTTATTTGCGCGTTTGCGGCGTGGTATTATACGTATACGGTGGCTTTTGATGTTGCACGTCCTTTGCATGCGTCTGATCGCTTTTTTATATTGGTTGTTGCTTACCCTCTGATGGAGGAAGTTATTTTCCGAGGGGCTCTACAAGGGTGGTTGCTGGATTTTGCATGGGCTAGGCGGCGTATTGTATTCATTTCCCTTGCTAATATCATAACCAGCCTTGTTTTTACTGGCTTGCATGGCTTTTCTCACCCTGCGGTGATGGCAGCCTTGGTGTTTTTTCCGTCTATTGTATTTGGTTTTTTTCGGGATCGTACAGGTTCTATTGCTGCACCTGTGATATTGCATAGCAGTTATAACTTGGCCTACTTTTGGTTGTTTGGGCTGTCATGAGCTTGTTATCCTTTTATTTTGAAACAGCCTTCTGTTACGCTATGGCTGTTAGAATTCAGCCTTTTAGGAGCTAAATATTGAATGGATTTGTTTTGCGAAGCTGTGCATGCATCATAGATGGCAGTGTATAAGATGCTAACGATGCAAGTTTGGGCAGCACGTTTGCCTGCTATAACAGAGCTAGCCTTTGTTGTGCTAGGCGCATGGGTGATGGCAGCTTGGTTGATGCCTTCTACAGCCATTGATAGCAATGCCTCCCAACATTCAACTGTCGAGCAGAATAAAAATATTTTGGATATCAATATGCTACTAAATACACCGTTGTTTGGTGAGCTTAGAAAAGTTTCTGCTCCAGTTGTTCGGGTTAAACCTGTTGTTGTGAGCCGTTTAAATATTAAATTGATTGGAACGGTGGTGGCGGATGATAAATCGGCAGCGGTGATTCTTATGCAAGGTAAACGGAAGCAGCAACTCTTTTTTGTTGGAGAGAGTATGCAGCCTGGTGTAACCCTGAAGCAAGTTGAGGCTGGAACCATTGTGGTTGACCATGGAGGCAAGCTGGAGCGTATTGAAATAGCTAAAGGCAAAGCGCTAGTTTCCCCCAGTAATTTTCGCGGAACAGCTAATCGGTCTTTTTCAAGGCCTAGTAATGTGAGTACGCAGCAGGTTAGCCGTACCATGCTAAACGGGCAGTTACAGAATTTTTCACAATTACTAAGTCAGGCTAGGGTTTCTCCTCACTTTGCAAATGGCAAAACCGATGGTTTTTTGATTAGAGCAATCGTCCCAGGCTCACTTTATGATAAGGTTGGTTTGAAGAATGGCGATGTTATCCGCAAAGTAAATGGCATTGCCATTACGGGGCCACAACAGGCGATGGCGATGATGCAGAAGTTACAAAAAGCTGTTTCGGTTGATGTGGAAATTGAGAGAGGGGGCAGTGTGCAACAGATGCACTATGATGTTCAGTAAATACATATCTGTGAAGCTACAGTTCTAGGGAAGCTCTGAATAAGTCTGGATGAAGCAGGTTGTGATTCAGAATATTTAAAATCACAACGCAGAGTTTGGATATTCTGGGCGTAAGATGCGAACTTATGACTTGTTCAGAACTTCCCTAAGGTCGTAGTCAATGTCAGCCTGGCTCAAATAAGGTCGGGTTTAAGCCTTTGGAAATATTTTTATCTTGCCTTGTGGTCAGGATTTCTTACACTTCGCGCCCATTTTGCGCTTTGTTTTATGCAAATCTTGAAGGAGGAAACGATGGCAAATGCAACACGTTGTTTGATTGCAGGAAACTGGAAAATGAATGGTACCCTTCAGGAATCATTGGATTTTATTGATGATTTGGGAACCAACCCTGCACCAGAGCATGTTGAAGTTGCCTTGATGCCACCGTTTACATTGTTGCATCCGTTGTCGGCCCCTTTTAGTGAAAAAGATGTGCGTTTGGGCGCACAGAGTATGTATTGTGAAGTAAGTGGTGCTTTTACAGGCTCAATTTCGCCTTTGATGTTGCGTGATGCTGGCTGCCACTATGTTATTTTGGGGCATTCAGAGCGCCGTGATATTATGCATGAAGAAAATGTTTTGATTCGCAAGAAGTTAGATGCTGCTTGGAAATATGGTTTGGAGCCAATTTTGTGTATTGGTGAGCATTTAGAAGAGCGTGAAAGTGGCAAAACCAATGACGTTTTAAAAGAGCAGTTGAGTGTATTGGTAGGTGTGGATAGTGGTGTTGCACTTACGGTGGCTTATGAGCCTGTTTGGGCGATTGGCACAGGCAAAACAGCAAGCCCTGAACAGGTAAAAGAAACGCATGCATTTGTGCATGAGGAGTTGGTTCGCTTGGGGCATGATTGCCGTGTGTTATATGGTGGTAGTGTGAATCCAGGCAATGCGGCTGAATTATTGTCTTGTGATGGTGTTGAAGGSGCTYTGGTTGGTGGRGCTAGTTTGAAAGCAGATTCATTTATGAARCTTATTGAGGCAGCTGCGAAGCTTGCTTAATRCAGYTGTGTTTGGATGTGGAATTTAGATTGACGTTTTNAAGGAGATAGAAAAATGGAAACAGTGTTATTGGYCGTACATGTGATTGTGGCCGTACTGTTGGTTGGTGTTGTATTGGTTCAGCGTGGTCAGGGCGCAGATATGGGTGTGTCCTTTGGTGGTGGCGGCGCACAAACGTTGTTTGGAAGCCGTGGTTCAGGATCATTCTTGGGTAAATTAACGGGTGCTTTGGCAGCCATTTTTATGACGACAAGTTTGAGCTTGGCATTTTTCACACAGCAAGAGGCAGGCTCAGTGATTGAGCGTAATATTGCACCTGTAGAGAGTTTGCCAGCCTCAAGTGGCGATGCTTCTTCGGAAGTTCCTGCTGGTTTTGACCCTGCAACATTGAAATCTGATGGAGCTACTGGAAATTCAAGTACGTTACCCGCAGCAGAATAGATTATAAATAACCGCGAAAAATAATTTAAAAGCCCTGTAAACATGACGTTTACAGGGCTTTTTTTTTATGTCATTTCAAGGCGCTTTTTATCTGTTTCGAGATGCATTTCCAGAGCGGTTGCTGCTAGAGGGGCGAGAACGACTTTGCCCAGGTTTGCGAGCATTGCTGGGGCTACGTCGGCGTTGGCTAGAGCTGCGGCGCTGCTTTTGCTCGGCGGCTTCCTTTTGTGCCACTTTAATATCTTCTGGATCAGGCTCAAAACCTGCAATTGAGACTTTAGGAATTGCCTTCTTAATCAGACGTTCAATGGCATATAACAATTTATCTTCATCGGAGCTCACCAATGACATGGCTTCGCCTGTATTGCCAGCGCGACCTGTACGTCCGATACGATGCACATAATCCTCAGGCACATTGGGCAATTCATAGTTTACGACATGTGGTAGCTGGTCAATATCAAGGCCACGTGCAGCAATGTCTGTTGCAACCAGTACACGGATCTTGCGATCTTTAAATCCTGCAAGTGCCTTGGTGCGAGCACTTTGACTTTTGTTGCCATGAATTGCAGCAGCACCAATACCATCGCTTTCCAATTGTTTGGTGAGTCGGTTGGCGCCATGTTTGGTTTTAGTAAATACCAATACTTGTTGCCACTCACCTTCTAAGATGAGTTTGGATAATAAGGCGCGTTTTTTTGACTTGCTAACAGGGTGCACGACTTGTGTGACCTGATGCGAGGTTTCATTGCGTGCTACTTCAACATAAACAGGAGAGCTTAAAAAACCTTGAGCTAGTTTTTTAATTTCTTCAGAAAAAGTTGCGGAAAACAGTAAATTTTGACGCTTTGTGGGTAATAATTTCAAAACACGACGAATATCATGGATGAAACCCATATCCAACATACGGTCTGCCTCATCAAGCACGAAAAATTCAATCTGTGACAGATCGACTTCGCGCTGATTTGCCAAATCGAGTAAACGACCAGGCGTTGCGACCAGAATATCAATACCACGGCGTAATTTTTGAATTTGTGGGTTAATCCCGACACCGCCAAATACGACAGTTGAGCGTATGGGCGTGTATTTTCCATAGGTTGCAACACTTTCAGCAACCTGTGCTGCCAATTCGCGGGTTGGTGTTAAAACCAACGCACGAATAGTTTTTTTGCGACCACGTTCTGGGTGATTCTTTTGCATAATATTCAGCATAGGTAGGGTAAAACCTGCTGTTTTACCTGTACCCGTTTGCGCACCAGCCAAAACATCGTGACCTTCAAGGATGACAGGAATGGATTGAGCTTGTACTGGGGTCGGGGTGGTATAGCCCTGATCGGCAACAGCGCGAAGTATTTCGGCTGATAGCCCAAGTTTTTCAAATGACATGTAGTTTATTTCCATTGTGCCCAAGAGAAGTTCACTGAATGTGTAGGGCACATTAATTTCCGATTCGTCAAACATCAGTGAGTGTTTGCTACGATAAAGAAAGATGATTTCTTTAGGAACCGCGCAATATGCAAGAATATTTAGAAATCACAAGCTTATTCTTTAGTCACTGTAACTATTCAGCATGCTTATCCAATATGCGCTGATGGTTTAGGTCGCCGTTTATTTTTCTAAGGAGAAGGTGAAAAAGCGCAGCTTATGCATCATGTAAGTGAGTATTTTTCAACGCATACATCTGGAAAATAAGGGGCGATCTGAAGAGTGACTAGCCGTTAATCATACCAATCGCCAGATGTTGTAGGCTTTGTACTAGAAAATTTTGTAAAAAGAAAATGACCATCAAAAGAATGATGGGTGATAAATCCATGCCGCCCAAATAAGGGACGCGGCGGCGAATGGGGAATAATAATGGCTCAGATAATTGATTGATGATGCGCACAATGGGGTTGTAAGGGTCTGGAGAAACCCATGATAACACAGCGCGAGCAATGACTATAATCATGGCTAAGAATAAAACCATATCCAATAGACCCGCCAGTGCTTGAAGAAAGTAGCCCAAGTAAATCACGCTGCTAACTCCCTAGAGCGTTTACTCGCGGCGGCAACACCTTTGCGCACTGCATCTGGTAATCCGCATTCATACATCTCATCCAATGCTGCTTGTGTTGTGCCGCCAGGGCTTGTGACTTGGGTGCGTAAGTCGGAGGCATTGCGCCCACTTTCGACCAACATCTTGCCAGAACCCAAGGCTGTTTGAGCCGCCAACTTAGCCGCCAATTCTTTGGATAATCCCAGCGATTCACCCGCCGCCTGCATCACTTCTGCGAGTAAAAAGAAATAGGCTGGTCCACTGCCAGATACTGCCGTTACAGCGTGCATGTGTTTTTCTTCATCCACCCATGCGGTTTCGCCTGATGCTGCGAGTACATATTCGGCACGTTTTTTATGAATTTCATCAGCATCACTGAATAATACCGACATACCAGCGCCAACAAGGGCAGGTGTATTGGGCATGACACGAACCACACCCGCGTCTTCAGAATTTAAGAATTGTTTTAGGCGAAGCATATGAATACCTGCCGCAATACTGATAATGGTTAACCCTGACGGTAGATACTCGCTGATACCTGCTAACACAGCATCCATTTGCTGTGGTTTAACCGCCAGCAGTAAAATGTCTGAGTGGGCAATCGCTGATATATTATCGCTGTCTATTTTAACATCGTAGCGTTGATGTAAATCTCTCAAACGGTCTTCGTTGATGTCGGAAACGCAAATATGTTGGCTGCTATGTCCTGATTGCTTTAAGCCAGAAATCAGAGCCTCTGCCATGTTTCCGCCACCGATAAATGTAATATTTAGATTTTGCATGGTCTACCTTTTACTCATTGTTTTGGTGCATTGCTACAGATTCAAACAACGTGCTTCCTAAACGCACCATCGTTGCTCCTTCTTGCACAGCAATCTCCCAATCGCCACTCATCCCCATACATAATTCGCCAATTCTGCCATGTTCCTGTTGTAAGTCATCCCGTAGTTTGCGTAAAAGTCGAAATGCAGGTGTGGAATCGACACCTTTGCCTGCCATGCCCATTAAACCAATAACATGTAACTGCTTTATGCTAGACACTGCTGTGTATAGCTCTAATAGTGCTTCTGGCTGTACGCCTTGCTTTTGTGATTCGCCTGAAATATTGACCTGAATCAGCACTGGTAGGGTGCGTTGTTGTATATGTTTGGCAACAGCCTGGGCCGTTTCTAAATCGCAAAGTGAGTGCCACATGCAGGCATATTGGGCAATATATTTGGCTTTGTTTTTTTGCAATGGCCCAATAAAATGCCATTGTGCATGGGGAAACTTTACAGCGCGATCACGCAGATTTTGAGGGCGAGATTCAGCAAAATCATRCTGCCCAGCATCAAGYAATGTYTGCACGGCTGCATCAGATGTATATTTTGATACAGCCAACAAACGTGTATGRCTGGSKKYCAGTRCSGAACAAATACCAGACCAWGTTTSAACTARSGGKTTCACTTRYTWGCAGCYCTTCCCATYAATACRGTTAAAATMGCRTAAAAYACGACGGTTTGCSCCAATARTAACCAWACRCTRARAAYMGGRCTTTTAACCAAAGCCAASGCTGCCAAACCRACCATGCATGAGAAACCTAAAATAAGCATGACAGCTTGTCGTTGCGAGCATCCCAAATCCATCAGCCGATGGTGTAAATGATCGCGCCCAACATATTCAATCCATTCACGGGCATTGCGAACATCACCACGTTGAATGCGTGCAACGGTGGTATGAATCATATCAAAAATCATCACAGAGAAAATAAGCAATGGTGCGGCATAGGCTTTGATAGCACCCTCTGAAGACCAGTCCCCCATGACAGCAATAGCCGCCATCATCCAGCCCAAATATGTGCTACCAACATCGCCTAAAAAACTGCGGGCAGGGGTTTGGTAACGGGCATTGTCAGGCAAGAAACCAATAGCCCCGCCAGCCAAAGCCAAACATAAAAACAGCATGTATGTTTGACTTGTATGCCATGCCAGAAAGCCCATTAGCAAACATGTGACTGCTGCCAATGCTGATGCCAAGCCATTGATGCCATCAAGGAAGTTAAAGGCGTTGGTGATGCCAATAACCCATAGCGCGGTAACAGCGTATTCTAAGCCATAACCCCACCAAGTATCGGGTGCAAAATCCACATGCACACCCGCAGCCATTAAGATCCCCAGTGCCGATAATTGCCCCAGAAGTTTTATCGATGCGGATAATTCATGAATATCATCCCACAATGATAAACAACCGACGATTAAGGCAGATATACATACGCCTTTGAGCTCGATGGAGTAGTTGAAATTTAAAAACAGTGTGATGTTAACAGCTAAAATAACCGACAAACCACCAATGCGAGGGGTGATGATAGCGTGTACACGTCTGGCATCAGGCACATCCAGTGCGCCTACTTTATGCGCCAATATAATCACATAAGGCATAAGCCCGTAGGCAATCAAGCATGCTGCCAGTGCCAAGACAAAACCTTGGGTGAATAAGCCGTGTAATGGCCAAGGAAAGGCAAATAAAAGACCCAAACACAGCGCTGTATTTCGTGTAAGGCTGCTATCTAGCATGGAAAACATGTTTTTAATCCTTGTTCATATTGTTTGTATTCGTCGCTGCTCATGGTGGGCAATAATGGCAGTGAGATGCAATCTTTCCATGCTTGGTATGCACCATCACATGACTCGTTTGTGGCAAGATTGAGTGGTTGTTGAACGGGTTTGGCAGCAGCAATACCATGCTCGTGCAAATGCTGGATGATTGTATCTGCATCGCCGTTTGTGCGAATAATATAACGAAAAGCATTGCCCATTGCKCGGTTGTGTATGCTTTGTACATAATGTTGAGGTAAATGCTCATCAAGCCACAACATGTGTTGTTGGCGCTGTTGCTTTTCCTGCGTGCTATATTTTAAGCGGCACAAAACCAAAGCCGCATGTATATCTGAGAGTTGATGATGACCGACATAGGCTTGTGTGAAATCACCCGCATCAGGGTTCGACATGGCACGTACCTGTGTGCAAATATCGTGTGAGCCTAGCACCATGCCGCCATAAGCACCGCCCCATGGTTTGGTGGCATAAAATGATRYGATRGCAAYATCACCRAARGASCCGACAGSCTGYCYATCCAGCATCGCSCCAGCKGCTTGMGCAATATCTTCAATMACWGGGCATGGCCAARTTTCTTTCACCAGYGGTTCAATCATGCCAAATGGATGAACCAAAATAACGGCATCGAGGCTGGGGGCAATAGCCCATGCCTTGCTTGCATCAAGGCGCAAATCATCGTTGCAATCCATGCAGACGGGTGTGCAGCCTGCGGTGCGAACAGCAAACAATAATGATGCACATGCATAGGCAGGGATGCCAATRCGYGCGGTAGTTTTTGATGYTGAAAACTTTTCAGATAACGCACGAATAACCAGCATAAGCGCGCTGCTTCCTGAATCTACAGCAACAGCATCATGGCATCCGACATGTTGCATGATTGACTGCTCTAAGAGCATGGTCTGTTTGCCCGATGCAGTATGCCCTGAAGATATAACGGACTGTACGGATTCGGAGAAAGGTTTATCAAATATGGGGCGTGAATGTGGAATCATTGAGGCACTAGAGCCGTATGCGCACAGGGATAAATGCCTCGGCACAGGAGAGTTTACTTTGCACACCGCGAAAGTGCGCTGTTGCCAGTGCAATTTCAACAATATTTAAACGTACATGGGTGCGGTCAAGTTGTGAGGCATGGGCTTCCAGAGCTTGTAGCTTTAATTGCAATACATCATGAATACCCATAAATGCTGTGGGCTCAAAGCCTGTTGAAGATGGTGTTTCGTAATATAATACATTGGCAACGTAGCGGGTAACAGAGCGTGCTACTTGTGCCAATACACGGTGATCTTGATGGGTATCTTCACCGTAATTTACATAAACAGTGTCTGGATCAACATCTTGGACAACTGTTTCGAGTTTCGCCATCAACGCCTGTGCCTGTTGTGGCAACATGGTATCTGAAAATTCACCCCAATGAATTTTATGGATACCCAAAATGTTTGAAGCGGCTTGCTGCTCAGCTTTGCGTATTTCGGCGGAGCCGCCAATATCACCATACGTTGCAATAAATATATGCACTTCATCACCGCGCGCAGCATGCTCTGCCAATGTGCCACCACAGCCGATTTCAAGGTCATCGGGATGTGGTGCGAGTGCCAAAATCCGTTTGGGGGAAGATTGTTGCGGATTGGTCATTGTGTCATGTCTCCCATATTGCGAATGATTTCGTTGGATGTGTCACCACAATGAAATAATACGTCGAGTACGCTTAAATGAGAAATAAAATCACCATGCAGTTGTGGATATACAGGTGCTTCGACTTGCTGAAAGTAGAGTTTTATATTGGCATCTTGAAAGGTGGCGGGCTGCAAATAATTGCGACCTTCAGAGCCTGATAAATAGGCTGTGCCATCTAAAGACTTGCATAATTCAATCAATCGCAGTGTTGGATCATCGGATACTTTGCCCATCTCTGAAGCCAATAATAAGGGTGCTTGGCATGCGAGTATGCCTCCCAATGCGCGAATAACTGCCACATTCAATGCACATAAACTTTGCCATGGCTGCTCAAAAATAGGCTTTAATTCGGGCCAGTATTTATCCAAATAAGGTGCTTTGGCATAACTTTGTTCAATGGCAGCGATTTGTTTGCGAGCCCAAGGTTTACTGGCAATACCAACGTGCTCGATGGTTTGTGGAAAACGGTAGGTTACAGGCACAGTAAGCCATTGCGCACCATTGATCGTTTTAATGCGATTACGATTTTGCCATTCGTTTTTATGATATTGCACCGTATCTAAGATGATAAAAGCGTCGGAAATCATCCATTTGTGGAAAAAACCAGCCCACGGCAGGTAGTTGGGTTGATGAATGGTGATAAGTTTCATTTAATATGTACCAAGAATGGGTTGGCGACCATGCGTAACCCTTGTTTTATTTGCAAACGAATAACATGTGAGCCTTTGCTGGCTGGCAAGGGTATAAGTTGTGTTTGTTTGGCGTTTACTTGCAATAATTCTGTTTTTACGACGTTGCCATCGACAATCCATTCGCCTTTAAATGCACTGTGTTCTGTGGAGCTTTGCACAGCATTGGTCAAAGCCGCAACAACATGCAGTGGGGGTTGAACATCTGCTTCATCACCTGGCAACAAACGCAAACCATTGGCATCTTCCAAATATAAGGTTTGCATGGCGATATTTTTATCTTTTGCCATGCCCCATGCCACCATATGTCCTTGACGCATGGCTGCTAGAATATCATTGGGTTTGGCAGTTTTACTCCAAACATCCATGGGGAAGTTGCCCAAATATTCATGTGCCATGCCTTCTTCATGGTAATCACCCGCAGCGACAGCCCAAAGAGGTTTGTTATGATAGCCACGCATATAATCCATCATGTAACGATCCCACAGGCCTCCCGCCACGGTGTTTTGATCGGTATCACCATAGACTGCGGCAAAGGCATCGGCAGTGGGCTCTTTGAATACACGTTTGTTGTAGGGAGGGGTGTCCAATTGTATGCCCATAGGGCCTTTTCGGACACCTGACAATGTGCCTGGATGTGTCCAAATAACGAACAGCCCTTGTTCATGTGCGGTATTTATAAAGTCCACATCGGGGTCGATGGCAGGTTTCATTAACCATGATGTTAAAAATGCGATAAAAGATGCCATCAATAATAAAGCCATGGAGCGCTTGCGGCGGCGCATAAAAATAATCATTAACACAAATATTAAACCGCACCAAAACGCCAAAGAAATTGCGCGATGTCCATAAGCATGGCGTAGGTCATAACTGCTTAGGCCTTCAATTTGCTCGGGTGTTTCGATGCCTAGGGTGATGAAATGGCGTTCAGCATTGTGTAAGGTTAAATTCTTAAAAGGTATGCCCGACCACGTGTAGCCTGGGGTTGATTCAGTGCCTGCGAAAAGCTGAATGTCAGGGTGTTGGGCGCGTTGGCGATTTAAATCAGAGAAAAAATAATCCAGCCCTGTCACATAGAGTGATGGATGCTGCATAGAATAGCCTAGAATATTTGCCATGGGAGCAATGCCAAAACGAATGGAGTAACGGTCATGCTCGGTGAATGCCAAAGCATCAATGCCGCGTTTTTTGGCAAGAGAAATCAACATCGACATATCATGAATGCCATCTGAATGGTTGCTGCGCACATCAATCAAAACCCGCTTTGGGGTGTTGATGTTTTGCAAAGAAATTGTTTTTTGTTCAGGGCTGGAAGTCTTCAGTGTTTCTGTCAGTTCCAGCTGATCAGATTCTTTCAGCAATTGCTGTAAACGCAGCATATCGACATCGGCAGCGAAACTATTAAGCGCACCTAAAAACAAACAACATGATAAGAAAAAACTACGTGCGAACATGTTGGTACAGCTCCTCCAAACCATCGATCATGGTCTGCACTGAATAAGATTTGGCACGCTCTTTTGCCGCGTTACGTGTTGTATCATCCCACTCTTTTAGCAAGGCGCTCGCCACTTTTTCAGGTTGCTCTGCATTGATGACGCAGCCAACACTATCATCAACCAACTCTCGCAAACCACAAACATCCGAAACCACGCAAGGCAAGCTAGCGGCAAAAGCTTCAACCACGGCTCGTCCCATGCCTTCATTGTGCGATAATAAAGTAAAGCAGCGAGCCGATGCCAAGTAGGGTAAAGGGTCTGTCCAGCCTGCAAAATAAACATTTTCAGCAATACCCAGCTTATCTGCCTGTAATTCTAAGGTATGCCGCTCCTCACCATCTCCGATGAGCGCAAGCTGCGCATCTTTTTTACGCTCACATACCTTTGCCCAAGCAGCAATCAGCCGTTCCATACCTTTAATAGGTACAAGCCTTCCGACAGATACAGCATCCCACTTTATTTCGCCGCGTAGCATTTGAATCTGCTGCTCAATTTGAAGTACATCAACACCACTGGGAATCACATGCCATTGTTCATCTGTGCCAATGGATAATGCCAAGTGATCATCGCGTTCTGCTTTGGTGAGGGCAATCAAAGCACTGCTCCTGCGTGCTAAAAAACGCTCGATAATGATAAAAACCTTGGTTTTGAATGCGCCAAAATAACCGTGAAAAATATGCCCGTGAGGTGTATGTATCATTGTTTCATGCTTGGCAGCCAAGCGCCCCAAAGCACCTGCTTTCGATGTATGGGTGTGAACAATGTCAAAATCCTGAGTTAAGAGCAGTTTTATCTGCTTGTATGCCTGCCAGTCATGGATCCCCATGCTTCGCAACATGGCAGGCAAGACTGCGATTTTCCCGCCCAATGCTTTAAATATTGCCACATTCACATCGACCTTGGACTGCTCTTGCAAAGACATGTCTGACTCAAAACTGGGACCATAAGCCAAGGTGACCTGATGCCCCAAGCGACATTGTTCGATGCCCGAAAGCAGGGTGTTAACGGCAGACCCACCGCGATCCATGCGTGTGATTAAATGCAGGATTTTCATGCCAGCGATTGAACTGCGGCAGTCAAGGCATGATCATGTTTTTGCCATGCGAAATGCTCTTCGGTTTCGCTAGCTAGCTTCTGACGATCCTTAAAATTTGGCAATGAATCCAAATAGTCTAATACGCTCTTGGCAAGCGCTTCGGGCGTTGCATTTTCAGCGATACGATTGGCTGGATGCCAAGATACCACATCAGGATTTGCGCCAACAGGCGTGGCAATAACGGGAAGCCCAAGCACGTTGGCTTCCAAGGTTACCAGACCAAAGCCTTCAAGAGAGCGGGTGGGCAACATGAATAAATCAGCCGACCAGAGATGTTGCTGAACTTTCTTTTCAGGCAAAAAACCCATAAATTCAATAATGTCATGCATGTTTAATTGATCGCGCAGTCGCTCTAATGGCTCCAATAATGCCCCGCTACCAATGACGCTCCAGCGCACATCGGGTCGATCAACGTGCACAATAGCAGCGGCTTGTACCAATAAGTCCACACCCGTGCGTGGCACCAAATTCCGCAGTGTAACAATGGTGGGCAAATCAGCATCGTCACCCCAAATAGATTGGCGTATTTTTGTACGCTCTTCCCACGGCAAATCAAAGCCGTCAATACCGCCTGCTGCGATAGTAATTTTCTTTGCAGGGATGTTAAAAAAATCCTGTAAACGCTGTTGCATAAAGTCACTTAATACCAAATATGATTGCGCACTTTGATAAACATTCTTTTCCAGTTTGCGCATGCTGGCAGTGACCACACGATGGCGTATATTCCAATCGAGACCATGYCTTGTGGCATACTCCTCAAAGGCGAACGAATGGCAGATTTGTAGGCGTGGCAATTTGCAGCCCGCTTGCATGAGCGCCCACATCACAAAGGGCTGTTCAGCAACGATCAGATCAAACTCCTGATGCATTTGCCACCACATATTGGCYTCTTTGCGYAGTTGCATCAGCCCTTTYCKRCCYTTGTCACCGTTAAAARTYAGGCGATGYTCRTCAATRCCATGMTCMAGYTTGATAAGAATTTYGSCACCRCCTTTGGGCTGCCGYGTTAAAACRCTGAGCTTGGCTCCWGCATCGTGYAARGCGCGAATATGATGGTGTAACATRCGTTCTGCRCCACCATGGACRACTTGAGCKGAAACATCGCTAACAACCAGTATGCGTAAGCCTTTTAAATTCAAAACTGCCACCCCCGTTGYTGCATCCAGCGATTCATTAATAATAACCCCCACAGTATATCTGAACGATCTTCACCATGCTGGTGGCGTTGCCATTGTTCACGTATAAAATCAGGGCGCACCAAACCACCCAAAGGATGAGATTCGATGAGATTCTCCACATCTTGCGCTAAATCGCTACGCAACCAATGTTTGATGGGAGCCATAAAACCTTGYTTGGGACGGTAAACCATATCATGCGGTATGTAATCTGTGGTGATGGATTTTAACATCACCTTCAAATCCTCTTGCCAAGGCATGCCTTTAACTTTCCACGAGGTATCCAAGTTTGTCATGAGCGAGAGCAGRCGTGTGTCGAGAAAGGGTGCGCGCAACTCCAGACCATGKGCCATGCTCATACGGTCGCCCATGGCTAATAAATCATCATTTAAATAGGTAAGCACATCATACGACATGGCACCATTGACGGAGCCATAACGCTGCAATAACCCCGCCAAACCGCCATATGCATCGCTGCTACTGAGCCATGTTCGTGCGCTTGCGGCAGGTTTTTCTTGTGTGAACATATGTGACCAGTGAGCTTCTGTCGTGCGCATCCATTGTTGATAAGCTTCATCAGGGTTTAAATTTAAGCCTTGCAGGAAACGCCGTAACCGACCGCGCATATTACGGCTGGAATGGCTGTCCCCGAGTTTTTTTAGGCATGTAAGAGCCAGGTTTCGAGCTGGTATATGGCGCAACTTTTGATGCCATGCCATACCCAAATAACGCGGGTAACCACCAAACAATTCATCGCCGCCAACCCCTGATAATGCTACATCAACATAAGGTTTTGCAGCTTGGCTTATAAGATACATGGGTAAAGCGGCAGCATTGGTGATGGGTTGGTCAAATGCCAAGGCTAAATCATTTAAAGCATGGTGTGCATCGGCATTGACCTCAAGTGTTTGGTGTTCCGTACCCAAATAATCGGCGACATTTTGAGCAAAACCACTTTCATCATAGTCTGCCGTGCCGCCTGCAAAACGTACGGAAAATGTGTGCAGAGGTTGGCTTGCTTTTTGAGCCAATATACCCGTAATCAATGAAGAATCGACACCCCCTGACAAAAATATCCCCAAAGGTTTGTCCGATACCAAGCGCATGGTGAAGGCATCTTCCAACAGTGTTTTTATTTCACGTTGGATTTCGTTGGGGGCGATGTCCATTGGCTGTTCAGGTTCGGGAAGAAAATGATAGCGGCGAATGGCAATGGCTTCGCCAGCCCGTGCAATGGCATAACAGCCAGATGGCAATTGTGAAACTTCTTGGTACATGGTGGCAGGGGCTTCCACGCGCATGGTTGTTAGCACATCATGCACGGCATGCAAATCAGGGGTTAACGACCAATCGCCTTTTTCAAAGCCTGACAACAATGAAGAAAAACCAATGCGCCCAGCTTGTTCGCATACAAACAACGGTTTTTCACCAAAAGCATCGCGCCCAATCAGACATTGTTGTTCGCGTTTATCCCACAATACAATGGCAAACATACCATGCAGCATGGCGAACATTGAATTGCCAAAACGACGGTACAAATGTGGTAATACTTCGGTATCGCTATCGGATTGAAAGTGTACACCATCTTTTTCCAATTGTTTTCGCAGGGCTTGGTAATTATAAATACAGCCATTGAATGCGATGACAATATCATCCACACACATGGGTTGATGGCCGCGCATATCGGCCCCAATAATGGCTAGGCGGTGGTGAATGGCAGAAAAGTGTTCATCGGTATACTCACCTGCATCATCGGGGCCACGCATAGCTACAGCTTGTGCCATACGGGTTAGTTCGCCTGCTGATTTTTGTTTGCCTAAGATGGCAACAAAGCCGCACATGATTTACACCTCAGAGAATGTTGTTTGTTTTTCTTCCAAGCCTTCCCAGCGAGCATAAGCATCAAGCAATTGTTCGTCCAATATTGCCAAGCGTTGCTGATCTTTCTGGTAGGCTTCGGCATCGCTGATGAAATAATCGGGGTCGCAAAAACGCTCTTCAATAGCGCTTTTTTCTTCTTCCATTTTTTCAATGTTTAAGGGTAGCTCATCGAGCTCTTTTTGCTCTTTATAAGAGAGTTTTCTTAATGTTTTTGGTGTTTTTGTGGTGTTTTCTTGTTTTTTATCACCTTTTCCAACATGGCTATCTTTTTCAATGTCCAAGCGGCGTTGTTTCCATGCCTGATAATCTGAATAGCCGCCTTCAATAGGGATGATTTCACCATTACCTTCAAATGCCAAAACCCGTGATGCCACACGATCCATAAACGCGCGATCATGGCTAACAACAATCACTGTGCCATCATACTTTGCTAGCGCCTGCTCCAATACTGCCAGTGTGCCGATGTCCAAATCATTGGTTGGTTCATCAAGAATTAAGACATTGGCAGGTTCGAGCAGTAGTTTTGCCAATAGCAAACGACCACGTTCACCGCCTGAAAGGGCTGCAACACGTGCATTGAGTCGTTCTTTATCAAATAAGAAATCTTGCATATAGGTCACAATATGACGCGGCTCATGCCCACCAATATGCACATAGTTACCACCTTGCGGTAGTAACACATCTTTTAATTTGGCACGATCATCTAGGTCGCGCATTTGCGTTAAAAAAGCAGGTGCAAGGCGCACACCATGGCGAACTCTGCCGCCTTCTGGCGTGATTTCACCCAATAAAATTTTAAGCAAGGTGGTTTTGCCAATGCCGTTGGGGCCGATAAGACCGACACGTTCGCCCGCCATGATTTTATGCTCAAAATGATTGGCAATGATAATCTTTTCACCATCAGGGCGCGTGAAGCTATGCGATATCTCCACTGCTTCCATCAGCATTTTACCTGATTTAATGCCACAAGCCACACGCAAATCGACATCGCCACCGCGCATGCGACGGGCAGCCCGTTGTTTACGTAAATCTTCTAAAGCACGAACACGCCCTTCATTGCGCGTGCGACGAGCGGGAATGCCGCGCCGAATCCAGCGCTCTTCATCTGCCAGCACGGTATCAAATTTACGATTTTTACTTTCTTCAATGGCGAGCATTTCCGCTTTTTTTTCCAAGTATTCGGCATAGGAGTATGGGAAATGGGTTAAATGCCCTCGATCGAGTTCAATAATCTCTTCTGCCACGGCATCTAGGAAATACCTATCATGGGTAATAAATAATACCGAGCCTTGGAAGTTTGCCACAAAATCTTCCAACCACTCAATGGATGCGACATCCAAATGGTTGGTTGGCTCATCAAGCAATAAAACATCAGGGTTGGAAACCACCGCTCTGGCCAACGCAACGCGGCGTAACCAGCCGCCTGATAACTCTCCAACATCACGTTGAGGCTCCAAGCTTAGCTTTGAAATTGCCATCTCAATGCGTGCGTGCAGTTGCCAGGCTCCTGCGTGTTCCAATTCGGTTTGTAATTTATCGATGCGTTTGAGTGCGGCATCAGAAGCATCATGTTGTAATGTTTGCAATGCTGCTTGGTAATCTTCCAGCAGTGTTGCAACACTGCCTAAGCCACCAGCAACGACATGAAAAACGCTTTGCCCAGCATCATAATGGGGTGCTTGCGGTAAATAGGCAACCTTTGCACCATTGCGAAGCGTGACGCTGCCGCTGTCACTATCAACCAAGCCAGCCATGATTTTAAGCAAGGTTGATTTACCCTCGCCATTGCGCCCAATAAGCCCGATGCGTACGCCCTTACCAATATTTAGGCTTACATTATCGAGGAGGACTTGTGAGCCAAAGGCTTTATCAAGATGGTTTAAAGTTATTATAGGCATGGGCAAATGCTAACCTTGATGAGAGCTCTGTACCATGCCCCTTTTTGGCTGTGCATGTGTTAAAAGAAAGTGCAAAACCCTTATTTGCAGAAGTAGTTTGAGCTTGCCTTGCTGTATCTCCCTGCCGCCACTGCCCATGGAATGTATGGGTTTACTTCATCTTTTGCTTTTTTCGTTTTAAAATGAAAGGTGGAGCAGGGGTCTTTTGATGGGTCGCATACTTCTACCAGCCACTTTTTTATTGTAGGTTCGGCTAATGTTTTTTAGACAGAAAAAAATATGTGCGAAGGCGTGTGGCTGGTTGTGTAAGCTCGGCTTGTTTGGCATGTTTTTTTTATATGCAAGTTATGGATACAGTGAAGAGCTGGCGGATGTTCGTGTTGATACAACTCAGTCTGTTATTTATTGTGATATTTCTTCTGAAATAGGCGTTGAAAAATTAAAGCTTGCCCTCAAAGAAGGGAGCTTGATGACCTACTCATGGGAAATTATTATTGAAGAGAACCGTGATTATTGGCTCAATAAGAGTATTGGCAGTGTGCAGCTTAGTCGTCAAGTTGTGCCAGACTTGGTATCTAGGCAATGGTTGCTGAAAGACAGCACCAGCGGCATTACCAACGCAACATTATCGACGCATAAGGCAATTTCATTTTTAGCCAGCTTAAAAAACTTCCCGATTATTGATAAAAGCCTGTTGCAGTCAGGTGTCAGTTATACCATTAAAGTAAGGCTATATATCGAAGAAGGTGAGGTAAGCGATCACTGGTGGGATGCGGTGACGAAGCTTGGAAAAACTGTTGCGATAGGAAGCTTTACGCTACCATGAGTTTATGGCTAAGGGTTTTGCCTCTATTGCTGTCTGCGGCACTTTGGTCGGTGATCGTGTGGTTGTGGCCAAGCCATACGACACCTGATTTGCAAGTGGTGGCATGGGTTAATATCAGCCTGTTGTTTTTGCTCTCTATGGTGTTGTTTTTATATGGCATACGATTGTTTTTACAAAAAAAAGAACCTCGCCCTGGCTCGCGATTACGAGCCAAACTGGTGATTGGCGCAGTCGGGATGTTGTTGATACCTGCGGGCACACTGCAAATTGCTGCCAACCAAATGGTCGAAAAAGGCATGGATGTCTGGTTTGATGTGCGTGTGGATACCCTGCTTGATAGAGCTTTAAGTCTGGCGCAGGGGTTTTACGGGCGTATTGACCAAGATATGCGGCATAACCTTGTTGAGTATGCGAATGATGATGGGTTGTTATCTGATGTTGCTAATTTTCCTGCGAGTTATAGAAGCTTAAATAGCCGTATGGTTGAAATACTTCAACATGAGGGCTGGCAGAGCATTCAGCTTTATGACCGCAATGAGCGTTTGGTCGCAGCCGTGCAATCTGAAGGTTTGTCCGACTTTAAACCTGAGCCCTTTAGTGAACAAGCCTCGGTTACCTTAACAATGGGTCGAATAAGTAGTGAGTTATTAAACTTGGAAAATGAAGAGATGCTAGCGGTTTATGCGCCGATTATTATTCAACAGCGGATAGTTGCTTTGCTTAAGGTAAAAGCAACATTGCCTACAGGCTTGATTCAACATGCGCGGGCGGTGGAGTCAGATTACCGCACCTACAAAGAGTTGGAGAGACACCGTCAATCCATTCGTGATATATTTACCCATGCGATGCTGTTTATTACGCTGATTATTGTTTTGGTTGTTGGTTTGGTTGCAGTGATATTTTCACGGCGTTTGACCAGTCCTGTTGGGCAGCTTGCCCATGCTTTGAAGAGAATTACCGATGGCGATCTTGATGTGTCGATTCCAAATGCATCGGATGATGAACTTGGCGATTTGGTACATTCATTTAACCGCATGGCCTTGCATATGAAGCAGAACGTGGAAGCTATTGAGAAAGCACAAGTGGATTTAAGCGATGCTCTCACGAGTAGCCGTCAGCGGCAATATGTGTTGGAAACATTGCTTGCCAATTTGCAAAGTGGCGTATTGTTGCTCAATGAGCATGGGGAAATCCGCCTTATCAACCAATCTTTGCGCGAGCTGCTTGTTTTACAGCCCAGCGATTGGGTAAGCGGGCGTAATTTTAGTGATTTAAGTCGAGGAAAACTACACTTGGTACATGAGTTTTATGATGAGCTGAGTCACCAGGAGAATGAAACATTGCAACGTGAATTAGAAGTCGTTATTCAGGGTGAAAAACGGCATCTTTTAGCGCGTGGTGCGCGTTTGAATGCTTCTGGGTTATCGGGATTTTCTGGTTATTTGTTATTATTGGATGATGTGAGCCAGTTGGCTGAAGCACAACGTCATCGTGCTTGGTCTGAAGTTGCACAACGCTTGGCACATGAGATTAAAAACCCACTTACACCAATTAAGTTGGCAGCTGAGCGTTTGCAACGACGCTTTCGCGAACAGGTGGATAATCATGATGTGTTTGATAGCTGCACGCATGCGATTATTGCACAGGTTGAGCGTTTGCAGCGCTTGCTTGCTGATTTTTCGACGCTGGCTCGCTTGCCAAAACCACATTGCAAACAGGTGGAGTGTGCGACTTTTGTACAGGAATTGCGGGATTTATACAGTGCTTATTCGCGGGTGCGCGTTGCAGATATGCCATCTGATTTGTCTTGTTATTGTGATGCCGATCAGGTTCGCCAAATTCTTATTAACCTCGTGGAAAATGCATTGGCGGCTACGGAAGATGGGCAAAAACATGTTCGTTTATATCTTACGAGTGATGATGAAATGGTTTATTTCCATGTTGAAGATGATGGCGATGGTATTCCAGAGTCAGTGCGCCCGCATATGTTCGAAGCTTATTATTCGACAAAATCAACGGGTTCTGGTTTGGGTCTATCCATCGCAAAACGTATTGCAGATGAGCATGGTGGTGATTTGGTGCTGGTATCAAGTGAGAATCCGACACATTTTTGTTTGGCGCTACCCGTGCAAGAACCAGAAGTAAAATCCACAGAGCAAGGTCTGGAGAACGCATGAGCGCACGTATTATGATTGTTGATGATGAACCCGCCATACGCGAGTCTTTGCAAGGGCTGTTTGAAGATGAAGATTATCTCGTAAGCTCAGCGCCATCGGGTGAAGAGGCGGTTGCGCGCTTTCGCAAGCAGCCTGTGGATTGTGTGTTGCTGGATATTTGGATGCCTGGCATTGATGGTTTGGAAACCATGCTGCGTTTGCACCAACTGGATGATCAACTGCCTATTATTATCATGTCGGGTCATGCCACCATTGATACGGCGGTGCGGGCGACCCGCCAAGGGGCATTTGATTTTGTTGAAAAACCACTGTCGTCTGACAAGCTGCTTGTGCTTGCGCGCAATGCACTTGAAAAACGAAAATTAACACGTGAAAATACAGAGCTTAAAGAAAACATACAACAGCAATCGCGCCATGAGTTGATGGGTGATAGCGAGGCGATTGGCAAGGTGCGAGAGCTTATTCGGCGTGTGGCTGTAACGGATACGCCTGTATTACTATTGGGTGAGCATGGTACAGGCAAGGCGGTTGCAGCGCGCATGTTGCATCAGCAATCCAAGCGTGCAGAAGCGCCGTTTATAGACGTTAATATTGCCAGTATTCCTGACGGAAAAATGGATTCTGAACTGTTTGGACATGAAAAAGGGGCTTTCCCAGGGGCGTTGCATGCGCAGCGGGGGCGTTTTGAAGCGGCACATGGTGGTAGTCTATTTTTGGATGAAATTGGCGAATTAAACCTTAGCGCACAAGCCAAGATTCTTCGCGCTATGCAAGAGCGGCGCATCCAGCGTTTGGGTAACCCCGCAGATATGCCTGCCAATGTGCGAATTTTGGGGGCGACATCATCGAACCCTGAAACGATGTTAAAACAAGGCATGCTGCGCGAGGATTTTTATTATCGACTAAATGTGATTACCATCCAGTTGCCAAGTTTGCGTGATCGCATAGAGGACTTGCCACTATTAATCGATACACTGGTTGTGGAGCAGGCGGCTCTTTTGGGTGGTGAGGCAGTACAATTCGCTGAGTCTGCACAAGCTGTCATGGCAAAGTACCCATGGGCAGGAAATGTGCGAGAGCTGCGTAATTATATTGAGCGTTGTCATATATTGCAGCCTGGTGAAGTGGTTACTGCGGATAGTATGCCGCCATTGGACACAGCAAAACAGGTGAGCAGCAAAGAAAAAGCTGTGGTTGTGGATGATGCCGATCACAATTTTAATCATGCACGGGAGCATTTTGAACGCGGCTATTTATTACACCACCTCGATAAACATGGTTGGAATATTAGCCATACAGCCGCAGATATTGGYATGGAACGKAGCCAGTTACACCGTAAGATAAAACACTTCTCACTGACTCAAACGGAGMAAGAACAATGAATGTTTTAATTTTAGGCGCAGGTGAAGTGGGCTTTCATATTGCCCAACGTTTGGCATCAGAAGGCAATAATGTTTCGGTGATTGATAATGATGCGGCGCGTTTACAACGTGTTGCAGACACCATGGATGTAAAAACGATTCTTGGTTATGCCACGCATCCAAGCACGCTGGCGCAAGCAGGGGCTGAGAATGCCGAGTTATTGATTGCTGCGACAACCAGTGATGAAACCAACATGTTGGCGTGTCAGGTTGCCCAYTCTTTATTCAAAGTAACMACCAAAATGGCRCGTATTCGTGAAACAGAYTATGTGAATCAYCCTGAATTATTTGGCAGGGATGAATTRCCTATTGATTTGATTATTTCGCCTGAAAATGAGGCTGCCAAATCGATTGTWAARCGTTTYCAAATYAGYTCTGCRGTGGAYGCGCAAGARTTTGCTGGYGGTAAAGTGCAAYTGCTGGGCATGCGTATTCCWCCCAAAGGRCATTTGGCAGGTGTTGCAYTRAGTGAGYTGCATGAAGTRYTGGGTGATTTGCGAACSTATGTTGTGGCACATGAGCATAATCGMTTRTGGCGTGTGCCTAAGCCTGAMACAGTRTTRTTRGCGGGTGATAGYATTTATTTGGCTGTKGCAGGTCATGACGTAGAYCGYTTGCTGGAATGYATGGCGACGGAGGGYGGCGAGGAGAARMGCAGYKCACAACGYAATGTRTTRATYGTGGGTGGCGGGCATGTGGGTTATATYGTKGCRCAACAATTAGAGAAACTTGGTGCATCGATTAAGTTGATCGAACACAACCCCATGCGCGCGGAATGGTTGGCAGAGCATTTGGATCGTACGGTTGTTATTCATGGTGATGCGTTGGATAGGCAGCTTCTTGAAGAGGAAGCGATTGATACCATTGATGATTTTCTCGCGCTTACCAATGATGATGAAACCAATATTTTGGGCAGCCTGATAGCCAAGAAATATAAAGTACCTCATATTGTAACGTTGGTAAATCGCGCTATTTATAGTGATTTAATGCGTGAAATGGGTCTGGAAATTACGGTGTCACCACGTTTGACCACGGCATCGGCTATTTTGCGGCATGTGCGTAAAGGACGTATTTTTGGGCTTTCATCATTGGGTGATGGCACGCTGGAGGTCCTAGAAGCTGAGGCGCTCAAAACATCTGCGATTTTGGACACACCATTGAGTGAGTTAAAACTACCCGAAAACACAGTGATTGGTGCAATTATTCGTGGTGATGAGGTGATTATTCCTGATGGTGACTCAAGGGTTGAACCCAACGATCATGTTTTGTTAATTACACAGGGCACAGCCTTACGTGAAGTTGAAAAACTTTTTGAAGTGGGCTTGGAATTCTTTTAATGCTCACATTYATTCAAAYATTTAAGCGCACAAGGCTAAMTTATGCATATTAAAGGCGTAATCTGGACGTTGGGCATCCTGATTGTTTTATTTGCATCGGGCATGTTGCTTCCTGCTTTGGTATCGCTGTATTTTTCGTCAGGTCATGCCGATCACTTCTTTATCGCGAGCGTAATGACAGCAGCATTGGGTTTTGTCATGATGAAGTGGGGTGGCGGCTCCCCCAAGCGACTTAGTCATAAAGATGGTTTTTTAATTGTAGCATTGGCTTGGGTTGTTTTGTCGTTGCTTGGCGCGATTCCTTTTTGGACGACGGGTGTATGTGACAGCATTATTGATGGATTGTTTGAATCAACATCGGGGTTAACCACCACTGGCGCAACGATTCTTACCAATTTAGATAGCCTTCCACCATCGATTCTATTCTGGCGYTCYATGCARGAATGGTTGGGTGGCATGGGTATTATTGTAYTGGCKGTGGCGGTTATGCCRCTKTTGGGTGTYGGTGGYATGCAGCTRTTTCGTGCSGAAACACCAGGKCCTGTGAAAGATAAGCTYACAGCACGKGTGACKGAAACTGCCAARGCTTTATGGTATATCTATTTGGCGATGACCATTCTTGCGGGTATTGGTTTGTGGCTGGCAGGCATGACACCATTTGATGCGATTAACCATGCCATGACGACGGTCGCCATTGGTGGGTTTTCTACACATGATGCAAGTATGGGGTTTTATGATTCCATGTGGATTCGTGGTTTGACTGTCATATTCATGCTGTTGGCAGGCATTAATTTCACCTTACATTTTGCGGCTATGCGACGCGGTTTCTCCATCAAAAGTTATAGCCATGATGATGAATTTCGCACATACATCAAATGGATTAGTGTGCTTATTGTTTTAATTGGCACGCTTACCTTGTTAACAGGTAGTGGCACTTGGGATGAAATTATTTTCAATACAGTGGCGATTGCCACGACCACGGGCTTTGCGGTGAGCGATTATGCTCTTTGGCCACCGGGCACAACGATGCTGCTATTTGCTGCGATGTTTGTTGGAGCCTGTGCTGGTTCAACGGGTGGCGGTATGAAGGTTGTTCGTGTGTTACTATTATTTCGTCAAGGTATGCGTGAAATTCGCCGTTTGATTCACCCGCATGGCATTATTCATGTGAAAATTAATGAACAAAGTATCTCTGGGCCTGTTGTACAAGCTTTGTGGGGTTTCTTTGTGTTGTATATGGTTTGTTATGGGGTTGTTGCCATACTTTTGGCATTTACAGGTGTGGATATGCTGACATCATTAACTGCCGCCGCCGCTTGCATTACCAATACAGGGCCAGGTTTTGGCTCCGTAGGCCCGGCCTCCACCTATGCAAGTTTGCCCGATGCTGCCAAAGGCGTATTGATGTTTGGTATGGTGTTAGGACGTTTGGAAATCTTTACTTTCTTTGTGCTTTTGGTGCCTGAGTTTTGGAGAAAATAACAAGTAAATTTTGAGTGATCGGTTTTGTGTATGCAGTCTCTTTTTATGTAACTCTTCCTCTATGACAAGCAATATAAGGGAATATTCAAAGCCCGTTTATTGGTGTTTTATCTATGGATATAGCCTTCGTGTTAACGCATTAGCAAATCATTATATTGACAAATATCTAGCGGACTCTAAAGTAAGTGACTAATTACTTACTTTAGAGGTTTGACATGGTGGAACACGCACAACATTTATCACGCGAGAAAAGGCAAGAGCATACGGTGGAAACCATGGTTCAAATGGCTTCTGAGCATAGTGCTGATGAGATTACAACAACAGCCATCGCCAAGCGTATGGGGCTAAGTCAAGGCGCATTGTTTAAACATTTCCCCAATAAAGATGCGATGTTGAAAGCCGTGATGGTTTGGGTAGCAGACCGACTTTTGAGCCGAATTGATAAGGCAGTTCAGGGAAAAGAAGCGCTGCCAGCCTTAGAGGCGGCATTGATGACACATATTGAGTTTGTACTCAATAACCCAGGTGTTCCTCGTATCTTGTTTGGGGAGTTACAACGCTCAAAAATGACACCTGCCAAGCAAATGGCGAATACATTGATGATGCGTTATGCCGAAAAAATGAAAAGCATTGTTGAGCAAGGCCAGCAAGCTGGTCAGTTGCATGCGGATGTGGATGCAGCAAGCGCCGCAACGATGTTTATTGGTATGGTTCAAGGTTTGGTGATGCAATCCATGCTCACAGGAAGCCTTAAAGAAATGCCTTCGCAGGCAAAATTAGCATTTAAAATTTATCAGCGTGGAATTGAGGTGTCATCATGAACGTAAATAAAAAAACTTTAGGTTTACTGGCAGTGGTTGTGCCTATGTTATTGCTGTTTGTGTATGTGGGCATGACATCAGGGCCGTTAGCCCCTGTTCCTGTCACAACCACAATGGTTCAAAATAAGGCGATTTCTCCCGCCTTGTTTGGCATAGGCACAGTTGAGGCACGTTATAGTTATAATATTGGTCCTATTGCACCAGGGCGTTTGCAAGCTGTGTATGTGGACGTAGGTGATAGCGTCAAGAAAGGTCAATTGTTGGCGGAAATGGAACCCATCGACCTAGATGAAAAGATTGCCTCACAAGGTATGGCGATTAAACGGGCTAGAGATGGCATTACCACAGCAAAGGCTGTGCTTAAAGAAGCAGAGGCAAGGTTGGACTTTGCGAAAGGTCAGGAAGAGCGTTATAAAAAATTACTGGTGATTAAGTCTGTGGGTGATGAAGTGTATGAAGCCAAGAAGCAAGAGCTTCAAACTGCCATTTCGGGTAAGGCGATTGCCAAAGCCAATTTAAACTCAGCAAGGAAAGAATTAGTCCGTGTAAAATCAGACCGTCAAGGTTTGAGCAATTTGCGTGATAACTTACGGCTTATTGCACCCAAAGATGGTGTGATTTCCGCAAGGCGTTCTGAAGCAGGTTCTACAGTGATGTCTGGTCAAGCTGTGGTGGAAATGATTGACCCAACAAGCCTTTGGATTAACACACGTTTTGATCAGMAGCGCTCGACTGGGCTTGCAGCAAATTTAGCTGCGAATATTCAATTACGCTCACAAAGTCAGACCCAATATCCTGCAAGGGTTCAACGTGTTGAAATCATGGCAGATGCAGTGACCGAAGAGRTTTTAGCGAAAGTTGTGTTTAATGATTTACCTTCACCTATGCCGCCGATTGGTGAGTTAGCAGAGGTGACGGTGGCTCTTCCAGAATTATCAGCACAATCTGTAGTGCCTAGTGCGGCGATTCAGCAATTGGATGGTGAAGTTGGTGTATGGCGGGTAAGTGATGGTGAGATTGAATTTGCGCCAGTAACGGTAGGTGAGAATAGTTTGAGTGGCGAAGTTCAAATTTTGAGAGGTTTGCAAGCGGGTGATGAAGTCGTGGTATATAGCAAACATGCATTGCGTAAAGGCTCTAAAATTGATGTGGTGGAGGCTATTCAGCCATGATTAGCCTTGCTGGGCGTGATATTGCCCATTCATGGGGAAAGTTTGTCTTCACGGGTGTTGGGTTAGGCCTACTTATTGGTGTCACCATGACCATGGCGGGTGTGTATCGCGGCATGGTGGATGATGCCAAGGTGTTGCTGGACAATAGTGGTGCTGATTTATGGATCGTACAACAAGGAACACTGGGTCCTTATGCTGAAGCATCGAGCATTTATGATGATGAGTACCGTGGTATCTTGGGTATGGCAGGTGTGGATGCTGCGGCGAATGTAACTTACTTAACATCGCAAATTAGCCAAGGTGATTTGGATGTTCGGGTGATGGTGGCAGGTATTGTGACGACAGAGGCTGGCTTACCTGGTCAGCCACGTTTCTTGGTGGAGGGTCGGCATATCACTCGTGGTCATTATGAAGCCGTAGCAGATGTGAAAACAGGTTTTAAAATTGGTGATGAAGTCAAAATTCGCCGCAATCATTATACGGTTGTGGGTTTGACCAAACGCATGGTGTCTTCCAGTGGAGACCCTATGTTGTTTATCCCACTCAAAGATGCACAACAGGCACAGTTTTTAAAAGATAATGATGCCATTTTAAATCAGCGTCGCAGAACGGCTGCAAACCCTGCCTTTAATAACCCTGCCGTACCGGGTTTGTTGGATGCTGTGCTGGCTTCACAAAGTGTGAACCCATTTGTAAATGCAGTGTTGGTGCGTGTCAGCGCAGGTTTTACACCTGAGCAAGTGGCTGAGCCTATTCGCAAGTGGAAGCGACTGCAGGTTTATACACGTGCTCAAATGGAATCGATCTTAATTGAGAAATTGATTAAAACTGCGGCCAAGCAGATTGCCATGTTTTTGGTGATTCTAGCGATTGTAAGTGCGGCGATTGTAGCCTTTATTATTTATACGCTAACCATTGGTAAAATAAGAGAAATTGCCGTTCTTAAGTTGATAGGCACAAAAAATAGAACCATTGCAGCCATGATTATTCAACAATCCATTGGCTTGGGGTTGATTGGTTTTGTGATTGGTAAGATTGCAGCCACATTTTGGGCACCAATATTTCCAAAATATATTCTGCTCGAACCATCTGATGCAGCGACTGGTTTTGTGCTGATTATGGTGATTTGTGTATTGGCTAGCCTGATTGCTATTCGGGCAGCACTTAAAGTGGATCCTGCGGAGGCTATCGGTGGCTAGAGGAATTATTATTGAAGACCTGTATAAAAAATACGGCGAGGGTGATACGGCTGTTGAAGCACTGAAAGGTGTGAATATGCAAGTTGGTCCAGGCGAGGTGGTGGGCTTGGTTGGTCCTTCAGGCTCAGGCAAAAGCACATTGCTCAAATGCTTGGGTGCGGTGATTGAACCAACCAATGGTCGTATGATCTTGGGTGGTGAAACCATTTATGACCAAAAGTGGAATATCAAAGATTTGGGCGCATTGCGCCGTGATAGTATTGGTTTTGTGTTCCAAGCACCGTATTTGATTCCGTTTTTGGATGTGATTGATAATGTAGCATTGATTCTAATGCTGGCTGGAAAATCCAATGATGAATCCCGTAAACGAGCTATGAAGTTATTAGAAGCTTTGGATGTGGCACACCGCGCTAAAGCTATGCCTTCTCAGCTTTCTGGTGGTGAACAGCAGCGTGTGGCGATTGCTAGAGCTTTGGTAAGCCACCCACCTGTGATTCTTGCCGATGAACCGACTGCACCATTGGATAGTGAGCGGGCACTGGCTGTGGTGAAAATCTTGCATGAAATGGCCAAGCAGTATGAGACAGCGATTATCGTGGTGACCCATGATGAAAAAATTATCCCAACATTTAAAAGAATTTACCATATTCGTGATGGTAAAACAGTGGAAGAAGCTGGGGAAGGTAGAGAAATATGATAATATTATGGAATAACAGAATACCCTTTGCTGTCGCGCTATTATTGCTTTCGTCTTGTGCTGTTGGTCCCGATTATGAACGCCCAGAAGTGTTGAAATATTCGGGCATGAAAGATGATAGCTTTCAAGTGAAACTTACTTTGGTTGATTCCTTACCAGAGCCCATTGCATTGGGTGAAACACAAAAATTTGTACGTAATTCTGTACAAGTAGAGTGGTGGAAAAGCTTTGAGTCGGAGAAATTAAACCAGCTTGTTGAACAAGCATTGAAGTCTAGCCCAACACTACAAGCGGCTGAGGCCAAGTTAGAGCAAGCCAAGCAAACTTATGAAGCGCAAGCAGGCTCAAGTCTTTATCCACAAGTATCTTTGGACGCAGGCGGCTCTAGGCAGCGTATTAATAAAGCAGCCTTTGGCTTAACCAATGATTCATCAACCTATACTTTATATAATGCAGGTTTGAACTTGGGTTATAATTTTGATTTATTTGGTAGTAACCGACGTTTACTTGAATCTTTGGCAGCAGAGACAGAGTACCAACGCTATCAATTTGAAGCAGCGCGTTTAAGTTTGATTGCTAACATGGTTAGTGCAGCCATGGTGCAGGCTCAATTGTCAGAACAATTGACTGCCAACCAGAAAATACTTCAAGTGTTAGAAGAGCAATTAGAGATGACCAAGCAACGCTTTGCATTGGGGGCAGCAGGGCAAAGTGACGTAAGCGTACTCGAAAATAGTGTAGAGCAGTTTCGCGCTAATATACCTCAGCTACAAAGTGGTTTGGCAAAACAACAGCATGTATTGGCATTACTGATTGGCCAAGTGCCGAATAGCCATCAAGTGCCTTCATTTATATTGGCAGATTTTACATTGCCACAGGAGCTTCCTATGCTTATTCCATCCGAGCTTTTGGAGCAGCGGCCCGATATTTTGGCATCGGAAGCGTTGGTGCAGTCGGCCAATGCTAAGTATGGCATGTCGGTATCGCGTATGTACCCACAGCTTAATTTGAGTGCCAATGTCGGCTCACAAGCATTAACCACAGCAGGTTTGTTTGGTGCGCAAACTTTGGTGTGGGGTTTGGCGGGGCAGCTAACGCAGCCGTTGTTTAATGCTGGTCTTCCTGCTGAATCGCGTGCAGCGAAAGCTGGTTATGAAGCGGTGGCAGCCAATTATAGGCAAACTGTGTTACAAGCTTTTCAAGGTGTAGCAGATGTGCTTTCAGCATTGGATTATGATGCACAAAGCTTGAATGCCCAAGTTAAAGCCATGCAAGCCGCGGAACAGACTACAAAGCTTGTGCAGCAAGAGCATGAAGCTGGTGCGGCAAGTTATGCGCAAGTGCTGGCAAGTAAACAAGAGTTGGAGCAAACACGTGTTGCATTGATTGCTGCGCAAACGCGTAGGATGGTTGATACCACAGCCCTATATCAAGCTATGGGTGGGGGAACTTTTTCGGTAGTAGCAAGCGAATGAGCAAGAATATAATTCAGTGTTTGGTTTGGTTTGCTATGTAGGAGCCAATAAAGTTCTTTGGGTTGCGAGTAATATAATTATATTCTAATATAAGAATTATGCACTTGGCAGGCAAGGAGGTAATAATGAAACAACGCTGTTAATTCTTACAGCTTAAGAGCAAGCATGCCAAGGGCGTAACAGAAACCATTATCAAGCTTTTAGAGCCAATAAAAGACTGGGTACACACGATTACTTTCGACAACGGTAAAGAATTTTCATTCCATGAAATCATCGCCAAAGCACTTGATTGTAATACCTATTTTGCAAAGCCATATCACTCTTGGGAACGTGGTCAAAATGAGAATGCAAACGGTCTTCTACGGCAGTACTCCCCCAAAGCAATGAGTTTCTTGAAGTGACCACAAAAGAAGTTCTAGAAGCCGTTCATAGGCTTAATAACTGACCCAAAAAGTGTTTGGCGTTCAAAACTCCATACGAAGTATTTGAGGAAAACACTGGAGTTCATATAAAATTGATAGTGGAAATTGCACTTATCACTTGAATTCAGGAAGCTTATATACACAAGCATTGTAAATTTGCCTTTTTACCTTTTATGCAAGATTACATGGGCAAATGAATCTTTCAAATGCTATAAAACGAGAACAATGGGCACTTGAATATCCCCCCCATGAACTTGAATGGGAATAGGGTATAAGCCGCGTGGACAAGGACCTCCAAGACACTTCCCCGTTGTCGGGCTAAATACAGCACCATGGGTATGACATAGCAGGGTTTCCCCATCATCAGAAAAAAACTGGTTGGGCACCCAATCGAGAGGGCTTCCGACATGTGGGCAATGGTTTCGATAGGCATAGAATTTACCATTGCGGCAAATGGCAAAGCCACCTTCTTGCATGCTTAATGTTTTATGTTCACCATCGATGGTTGTTTGCATCTGAACGGTAATATCAAAACTAACAGCACTGCCTTCTTGTGGTTGAGGAAGTGTTTTCCACGCCTCTTTTTCTAGCAATCCAATGCCTTTTGATATGCGAGCATAGCTTCTGACCAGTGTTCTTTTTGTGTTAGCCAATCAGCTTGTGTGCGCCAAAATTCACGGCACGGATCTGTTTCAAGCAAGCTGGATAAAGCTTCTTCTGCCAAGCCATCTAATTTTCCAGCATGGGCAAGGCGGGCACGCAGCCATTCCAATGCAGCCGTGCCTTGTTGCTTTTCAAGTTTACGAAATGCCGCAAGAGCATTTCTGTTGAGAAGCTCGAAAGCAGCATCTGCGATGGCGAGGTGATTTTGTTGCAGTAAGTGCCCCAGCCATAATTTTTCGGCTGCTTTGTTATTATTCTCTTTGATATGGGCATGTCCCAACGCCAGTACAACAGCGCTGCCTGCGGGTTGCATGCGATAGGCTTTCCTTAAATACTCCATGGCATGTTTAGGCTCTTGTTTTGCCAAAGCCAACCATGCCTGTGCCATTTTTGGTTTGGCACGTGATGCAGAGCAGTAGCCATGTTTCCAGATGTTTTCCAAGCGCTTAACGGCATGTTTCCAATCTTCTTCCTCAACAGCCAAGTCTGCCATGCGAATCAGTGCCAAAGGTGAATTAGGCTGGCTTTTTAGCCATGCTTCCAAGTGGGCTTTTCGGATTGCAATGTCGGGTCTGGGTTTGGCTTCAGGATCGCTGGCAATGCGTGCGCTTAAGGCAATGAGTAAACGATCATCATCGCTTGCGGCAAGGGTTTGATCCGAGGCTGAAATAGTGCTCGTTTTAAGTAGTGCTACCGCCCAATCAGGAATAATACCGCGTGATTTTTTGAAGGTGCGTTTGCCATGGTCGCCGCGCATATCCAGCCATTGAGCAATGCCATCACGTAAGCGTTGTTCACGACGTTTTTTTCCGCCCATGCGTAGTGTCTGCCAAAGCTGACCTGGTCCCGCAACCAGTGCGGAAAGCAAACGTTGAATGAGCCATAGAACACCAAAGATGAGTAATAGGCTGACCACAAATGCGCCTTGTCGTGTTTCAAATTGCCAGCCAAAGGCTTCAATGCGTAATGTTTGTAGTGCAATGTCTGGGAATAGGGTGAGGACAATGGTAAGAATAAGTGCAATGATCAGAAGAAATTTTAGACGCATTTAGGATTCCTCCAGCCATGATTTGGCGGCTTGACGAAGCTTTTTAACATCTGCCTGAATAGCCTCAAAGTTCTCTGGTAATTGTAGGGCGGGAGCCTGTTTGGTTTCTGCTTGATCCGCTGCTTTAAATTGCTCAACAAGGCGTAGTTGTAGTTGTGCGCGCAATGCTGTCCATGCCGTGCCAGTTGGCCATTGCTCTAAGTTCATACCTTGTTTGATATGTTGCAGCGTGTTTTTCAGAGTGCGTAAAGCGGCTTCTTGACTGCTTTGCGAACGCTTGAGACTAAATTGTTGAACAAGCCATTGCAGCCAAGGGTTGGAGCTATCGGTGGTGATGGCAGCAGGGATAATATTGTCATACTCACTGGGTTTAAAGTTGATAATGAGATGATCAATTTCCTGTTGCCATTGGTGAACATCGTTTTGTCGTTGCTCGGCTAATTTGAGCATGGATTCCGCGTGTGTGCGCTGCTCTGTTGTGAGTGATGGTAACAAGCTTATTTCCTGCCATGCCAGCTTGATTTGTGGCAAGTGACTGTTGTGTTTCATGATCCATGTAAGGCGAGAATGAAGCTGCATAGATTCCAGCATGGACTGCGAGTGAGCCACACTTTGTTGTTGCTGGCGTAAGGTTTGCAATTCGTTTTGTAAGTCTTGGATGTTATTTTGAAGTGTGCTGATGGCGGTAATTAAAGCCTTACCTTCTTCACTGCTGATAGCTGTGGAAATCTGTGTGGAGGCGGGTGTCTTAAAGCTAGGGCTATTAATAGTAGCACTCACCTCTTTTGGGGTAACATCAACAGGTTCATTTTTGTGTGTGGGCGCAGTGCTGCTAACAAAAGACATTGAGCCATTGCTTGATTGCTGCATATAATTTTGCTGATAATAGTTAAGTGCAAAGATTGATGTGGCAGAGCCTATGATAAAAGCGAGTGTAAAAAGAGGCCAGCGGCGTACTTTCGGCGTTGTTTTTTCAATGGGTTCTTGCTCAAGAGCATCTCCCTCAATCATGATGGCTTCTTCATCGGGTGCTGCTTCCGTGGTTTGTTGTTTGTTGCTCATGCTTTAATCATCGTTCAACCAGCGAGCTACGTCCAGTGCATGATAGGATAAAATTAAGTCTGCCCCAGCACGCTTGAAGCCCAGCATGGTTTCGAGTACGACACGTTTTTCATCAATCCAGCCATTGGCAGCCGCAGCTTTGACCATGGCATATTCGCCCGATACGTTGTACACAGCCATTGGCAAGTTGGTGGCATCTTTGACTTCGCGCACAATATCCATRTATGCCAAAGCGGGTTTGACCATCAACATATCAGCGCCTTGCTCAACATCTAACAATGCTTCTTTGATGGCTTCACGGCGGTTGGCAGGATCCATTTGATAGCTAGCACGATCACCAAAAGTAGGCGTGGAATCAGCCGCATCGCGGAACGGRCCAAAATAGCCCGAGGCATATTTCACGGCATACGACATRATAGGCGTGTCTTTAAACCCAGCTTCATCCAAACCAGAYCGAATGGCKGCAATCATGCCATCCATCATGCCTGATGGCGCAACAATATCGACACCTGCTTTGGCATAGGAAACAGCTTCTTTTTGTAAGTTTTCAAGTGTTGCATCATTATCGACTTCTTCGCCGCATAATACGCCGCAATGCCCATGTTCGGTGTATTCACAAAAACATGTGTCGGCAATGACGCATATATTGGGGCAAGCCTCTTTAGCCGCGCGAATGGCTTTTTGTACAATGCCATCATCATCCCAACCTGATGCGCCTATGTCATCTTTTTTATTGGGAATGCCAAATAAAATAAYACCTGGAATACCAAGSGMTTCAACTTCYYTTRCCGCTTTTGCMACRTCGCTCAAAGGAATGCGRAATACRCCAGGCATRCTYTTMACTTCGATGGCTTTMKYAATRCCTTCATCAACAAATAAAGGATAAATAAARTCRTTAGGYGATAACGATGTTTCACGCACCATGCGGCGAATKGTTGCTGTTTTACGCAGACGGCGAGGACGAATCGTTAGATTGGGTAAAGACATCGTATCAGTTGCTCCGTTGAGAAAAATATTCAGCCAAGCTCTCTAGCATAGAAGGGAAATTGGCATGCTTGGCGATAAGCTGCACCTTCAAACCAAGTTTGTCAGCAGCATCGGCGACCTGTTGGCTGATCGCGACCAATACAGGGCGGTTGGCAAGCTCAAGGTTAGCAATACGCTGAAGGTAATGCGCAGCTGTTTTTGAGCTTCCTAACAAGGTGGCATCAATGGTGTTGTCTACCAGCAGACTCAATACTTTAGTATTGTTGCCTGTCGGACAAACACTTCGGTAAGCCGTGATAAGCTGTGTTTCAACACCTTGATTTTGTAAATACTTAAGCAGTACGTTGCTGCCATCTTCAGCTCGAAAAAATACGAGTGAYTGTGGAATCCCTTGCTCTTGATAAGCCTTTATTAGCCCATGTTGTGATGCYRTTTTCGGAATAATATCTGCTTGGAGGTGATRTTTTTTGAGTGCATCAGCAGTTTTCTTTCCYACCACTGCAATGCGCTTGTTTTGAAAGCTGGCTGCAATGGCGTTGGGACTRTTTTYAAAGACTGCTCGAATGCCATTTACGCTGGTAAACACAATATCGCTAACATCCTTTATACGCTCTAAACCTTGCTGGAYGTTATCTAACAAAACTTCATGCTCTAAGCAGGGGAAAGCAATGGYAATAGCACGCTTCTTTTCAATCAATGCGGTTGTTTCTGCAATTTGTTCCACAGCACGGGTGATTAGTATGCGTTTGCCTGCAAGGTGAGTGTTTGGCATATCTGTACTGTATAAATAAAATGATTGTAAGACAAATTGTAAAAAARGATTGAATGAGAAAATGAGAGGCTAAGGTCTTGTTTTACGCATTTTTATTGTAAAAGAGCTCATAAACAATCATTGTTTGAGTATGGTAGAGGTATGTTTTTATGAAGGAATCCGCGAAACAAGACCTGCCCCCGAAGGTTTGCGAAGGCTTTGATTTTGCCTCCCCATTGGTTTTATGAGCGARGTACCACAGGCAGRCTTCGCACTCAAAGAATCTGAGATTCCGCCACTACGGTCGGAATGACAGGAATGGTARTTTTATACTATGACAATAAACGAAACAGCCGATGGCTGGATGCTTTTTTATCAAAGGTGATGGTGTGTTCACAGCCTGATGCCTGATTCATATGTGCAATGAGATAATCGGAAAAATCAGCMTTACCCAAGGCAAAGTCTCGAAGCGCTGACCAACCTTKCTCTTGCTGCTCAATAACCAATTCAGAGGCTAAAAACAAGCGTTGTAATACGGTTTGAATGATTGCTTTTTCATAATCATAAGCCCGAGAAAGCACCCATACCGTTTCACAAAGTACAATAACGCTAACCCACCCAGGGGACTCTACACTACAATCTTCGATTGCCTTGGTGGCAAGGGCTGCTTGCTGCTCATTATCTTGCACGATATAACGAACAAGCACATTGGTATCAATGCCAATCATAATCTACTCACAAACGATGTGTTCACAAGCTGACCTGCTCATGAATCACCCTGTCCATATCATCCAAGCTGACCGCTTTACTAGGCTTAGTGACCATGCCCTTTAAATCTTTCACTGAACCACTGATAGGAATAATTTCTACGCTATTTTGATGCAATACAAACTCAAGCTTATCGCCTGTTTTTAGGTGTAGCCTGCTTCTTACTGCCTTAGGAATCGTTACTTGTCCTTTGCTGGTTAAAGTTGCACTCATAGCTTTCTCCTTGCRTTTTCCTTACGAYCCTCCTTACTTTATRCAAGATGCAAAGTATGTCAATAACGATGGACAGTAAAATCAATGAAAATCAACAGACTCGATTGATTTTATTTTCACGATATTTCTTCGACTTTCTATCACCACCTCTCCCCTTGGGTTGCGTTTGCCTAGCTGTTAATGCTTCAATYCTTTCTTTAAACTTACCCGAACCAAGCACCCATGATTTATTCGTAGCATTCCTTATCTCATCAAGCTTATCCGAATCAATATGACTTGCAAATAARCCYTTATAASCCTCGYAACGCTCAACTGCATTCWRYCCCAAAGCCAAATACAATTCATGTGGTTTAATTAACTTATTYCTCTCTCCCAAAGCATTACAARTAAARCTAGACCATGGATAATCCGCAGGCGCATCCACCATGCCYGCACGYACTGGGTTTAACTCAATGTAGCGGGAACACGTTAACAAATAAGCATCTGAATCCAAAAGCGTCGCTTTATATCGCCCCTCCCATAATGTGCCTGTACGTTTATAACGATAATTAAAATACTGAACATAATAACGCCCAACTGATTGCATGACTTTGCTAATGCCATCTTTAGTTTGTGGGGTGATAAGCAAGTGGACGTGATTAGTCATCAAAACATAGGCATGAAGGTCACATTCAAAACGAACGCAAGCTGCTTCCAGCTTTTCTAAATAAAACCTATAATCATCATCGGATACAAAAATAACATCTCGATTGTTACCTCGTTGAATCACATGCTGGGGTTGACCTTCCAATACAAATCGTGGTTGACGGCTCAACTTTCACCTCTCATC
>NVTQ01000125.1 GCA_002401635.1 Pseudomonadota bacterium | reverse complement strand
CATCAGTTGATTGAAGAAGGGCATATGCAGGGTAAAATTGTATTAGCTGTGGCAGGAGAAGAGGAAGTCTCGTAAACTTGAGGAAATTTTACTGATGGGAGCGGCTATGAGAGCACATGATATTAAGCATGAAGTTGAACAGTTGGCTTTGTCAGAAAAGCTGCTATTGATTGAAGATATATGGGATTCGATTGCCAGCTCCAATGATATATTGCCTATGCCAGAGTGGCAGAAAAGTGAGTTGGATAAACGCTATATTGAATATAAAAATAGCAATATGGAGTTGCAGGGTTGGCAGAGCGTGCATGAGGGTATTCGAGATTGTTAAACATGAAACTTTTGCATGCTGTATTTGATAATCGTCCATCGCCCCTAAAACGCCCATGAGATCTTACGCACTCAAACGCCTCGCTGGCATGTTGCCGCTATTGCTGGGCATCACCATGATTTCATTTGCTATGATGCATTTGGCACCAGGTGAGCCTGCGGTAACGGGACAAGAGTTTAACCCCAAGGTTTCTTCGCAAGATATTGAACGTTTGCGCGCTTATTACGGGCTTGATAAACCACTGTATGAGCAATATTGGAATTGGTTGAAAAGATTAGCTGTGCTTGATTTTGGCGAGTCTTTTTCCAGTGATCATCGTCCCGTCTTGGATAAAGTATTGGAGCGCTTACCTGTCACTCTATGGATTAACATTTTAGCCATGATGGTGATTTTTTTGGTGGCAATTCCTATTGGTGTGATGAGTGCGGTGAAGCAGGATTCGTGGTTTGATCGTGCTATGACGGTGTTTGTATTTATTGGTTTTGCCATTCCATCATTTTGGCTGGGCTTGTTGCTCATGATGAGCTTGGGTGTGAATATGAATCTCTTGCCGATTTCAGGTATCCATGATTATAGCTGGCAACAGATGGGTTTTTGGGAGCAACAGCTCGATTTCTTCAAACATCTTATCCTTCCTGTATTTGTATCAGCAATTGGTGGTTTGGCAGGTATGAGCCGATTTATGCGTACAGGTATGCTGGAAGTGATTCGTGCCGATTATATTACCACCGCGCGCGCTATGGGTGTGCCAGAAAATACTATTCGTTATCGTTTGGCATTAAAGAATGCCATTTTACCGATTATTACCCTGTTAGGGCTTTCGATTCCTGGGTTGATTGGCGGCTCGGTGATTGTGGAGTATTTATTTTCACTGCCAGGTATGGGTCGTTTGTTTTATGAGGCAATTTTAGCCCGTGATTATACTGTGGTGATGGGTATTACGGTGATTGGTGCGGTACTGACTTTAATCGGCAATTTAATGGCAGATTTGGCTTATGCATGGGCTGATCCGCGTATTCGGCAGGGGCAAGGTTGATGGGAAATTATCTCAAACAACAACCATTGATGTTGGTCGGAGGCGTGATTGTTCTTACGATTGCGTTTTTAGCGGTGTTTGCACCGTGGCTTGCCCCCTATGACCCAACCAATATCAATGTACGCGATATTTTAATGCCACCATCTTGGCAACATTGGTGCGGCACGGACACCTTGGGTCGTGATGTGTTTTCGCGAATGTTGTATGGCGCACGTATCTCACTGGCAGTGGGTTTTGTGGCTGTTGGTTTGGCCATTGCCATTGGTGTGGCTTTGGGAGCCATGGCTGGATATATGGGTGGACGCATGGATACATGGATTATGCGTAGTACCGATATGGTGCTTTGTTTCCCAACCTTCTTTTTGATTTTGGCAGTCATTGCCTTTTTAGAGCCTTCCATTTGGAATATCATGATTGTGATTGGGCTGACATCATGGATGGGTGTAACGCGTTTGGTGCGTGCTGAATTTTTATCGCTACGCAGTCGTGAGTTTATCCAAGCCGCAGAGAGTTTGGGTGTGAGCCCGATGCGCCTTATTTGGAAATATTTATTACCCAATGCTATGGGACCGATCATGGTCTCGGCAGTGCTGGGTATTGCAGGCGCAGTATTGGTGGAATCAGGTTTATCGTTTTTAGGTTTGGGTGTGCAACCACCCGATCCATCATGGGGTAATATCCTCACCGAAGGCAAAGATAATATTCAATTGGCTTGGTGGTTGTCGTTATACCCTGGTTTGGCGATTTTGATTACGGTACTGGGTTATAATTTATTGGGTGAAGGGTTGAGAGACGCATTTGACCCAAAATTAAAGTCGTAGGTTCGTAGCTTGAGTTTTTTTGCCACAGATGAACGCAGATAAACACGGATGATGTGSAATCACCGAGGGGAGGGAGTCTCTTTTTATGACTGAAGATAAGATGTTAAGAAGTGCTGCCATGACGCTATATCTGCGTGTATCTGTGCCCATCTGTGGCTAATTTACTTATGCAGCGGTTATCAGATGAACAATATATGGAAATCGCGCTGGAGCAGGCTGCATTAGCTGCTGAATGTGGTGAAGTACCTGTGGGTGCGGTGCTTGTACTGCCTGATGGGCAGCAGTTTGTAGCGCACAATGCACCGATTTCGACCTGTGATGCATCAGCACATGCTGAAATGCAGGTGATTCGCGCAGCTTGCACTGCGATTGGTAATTATCGGCTTGTTGGAGCGCAATTATTTGTGACTTTGGAGCCATGTACCATGTGTGCAGGWGCTATCATTCACGCCCGCATTGCAAGGGTAGTTTATGGCGCATCCGAACCAAAAACAGGGGCTGTTGAATCTCTGTATCAATTGCTGTCAGATAAGCGTTTAAACCATCAAGCCGAGCTTACAGGTGGTGTGCTTGCCGATGCGTGCAGTACACAAATAAAAGCTTTCTTTAAAAGCCGACGTAAAAAATAAAATATTGCATTTATCTTTTGTAAAAGTGCCATAAAAGGCATTATTTTCAAGAGTTAAATTGAATAATATCTATAGGGCACCTCGAAAAACCTCACTATTTCGTCAAACTTGCTCTTTTTGCCCCTGCCCGCGTTCCCAAGAAAGAACCAAAGAAGGGAACCCTAGCCATCTGCTTGTTTCCTTCACTTACAGCTATGAAAAGGGCGCGTGTTACTGTGCTTTTCCTTTTCATAGCTGACGTTACGGCGCAGCTAGACAGGGAAAGGRGTCCGCCACACTTGGTTTTTCTCTGTGCCTCTGTGGTGAAAAATAAAAAATATCGAGTTTCTGAGGAAGCTCTAATTATGCTCAGCAATAATATATGATTCAACCAGCTCCATTATTGAGGCCTCTGTTGGATGTGTGCTAGTACATTATGAATAATAATATCACAGTGATGCCCACCAATTTCATATAGAGTCATGCCTGTGTTATCAAGGTATGTTTGGAAATTTTCTTGAAGCAAGTGTTTGGCTCTAAAGAAACGCGTTTTTACTGTTGCTTCTTTTATATCAAGTATTTGTGATGTTTCTTTAACACTAAAATGCTCCACGCCCCGCAATACAAATACGCTCCGAAAGCCTTCAGGAAGTTGGTCAATATTCTGTTGGATTAATATACCCAGTTGTTTGTTTTGCATAAGTGCGTCGGGTAGGTTTTTATCGGTAGTAAGTTGCTCAGAGATTATCTCATCATCCATATAGACCTCCCTTTTATATTTCCGTAAATACATCAATGCTTCATTGCGTGTAATCATGGCTAACCACGTGAGAAAACCACCAGGCCCACGAAACTCATCCAGCTTATAATATGCTTTAATATATGCCTCTTGCACTATATCCATAGCCGCCGCGTTATCCCTTACAATACTACGTGCAATACGGTAAAGACGCTGATTATAACGCCTCATAAGGCTGCCATAAGCGTTAGAGTTACCAGCTTTTACGCGCGCAATAATATCCCCGTCCGAAACATCGGTAGAAGGCACCACAATACGGTTAACCTGTTTAGCTTGTGCTCTTGTCAGCTCAGTTTGCAAAATTATCGTCCTCTTATTTTTAACATACCTACGGTATGGTTAATTTCCCTTTCATGGGTGGATGTAGCCCGCATTCATAAGCCATATTGCCTTCCACTATATACGTAAATGTTTCCCCACTATCCAATACGGGTGATATATCTTTCTGCGAGCTGCTTATAACAATGCTATGGGGAACAATATCATGGTTCACCCAGGTGATGGTATCCCCAGGCATAACATGAAGCTCTTTCGGTACAAATTTAAACCCTGTGATAGTCACTTGATATTGCACGTGTTCGCCAGCAGAAATATTGCTCACCATAGAAGAAGTAAGCAGCATAGCTAAGCATATGCCCAGTATCTTAACTAGGCTGTCATACCCCTTCTGATGAATGAACATAAAACTAGTTAAGTGCCGCTTGAATCATTTGACTGTGTTTCAAGTGTGCTCTGAATGCAGGCATGACAGAAACCAACAGAGCTTTTAATTCTTGATTTTGCGCAGATGGAATAAGCTGACCTTCAATCACGCCAATCACAGCTTCATGATAAGCTACCTCATGATCAATATAGCTTTTATCAAAAGCTTTGCCTGATAGTGTGTTTAGCTTCTTTTCATGCTCTTGTGATTGTTTGGCAAGTGTGGCAACCAAATCATTGTTCACAGGTGTAACACCAAGCTTCGTAACCAGTTTTACGGCTGAGTTTAACACAGCCGTATGATCTGTAACCATGCGTTGGGCGAAGTCTTTTACTTTAGCATTATTAGAGCGTTTAAGCGCAATATTTCCTGCTGAAATGTCTATATTGTTTGCGCCAACTACAATAGCTGCAATGTTTGCATCTGTTAATGGATTGGCCTCTGCTACCCCCATTGAAGATTTTTCTGAACACCCCGCTGTAATGAATGCGCATAAAGCTAAAAAAGCCAAGCTTCGCACTTTAGAATATCGTGTTGCTACTGACATATCAGTCTCCTTATATTAACTTGCAAATATTTTAGCTACATATTTATGTAACCATACTGCATAGATGCTCGAAACTAATAAAAGGTTCCCAAAATTAATTTTTAAGTGCTGTGGTGTTATTTAGACTCTCCTCAGAAACTAAAATGATTATAAATATCAACAAGAAATGATTATTTGAATAGTGTTTGGTGTAAGTTTTTACACGAATGTGAGCCC
>NVTQ01000124.1 GCA_002401635.1 Pseudomonadota bacterium | reverse complement strand
ATCCCATCCCGAACTCAGAAGCTAAGACCTCTTGCGCCGATGGTACTGCAGCATTCGCTGTGGGAGAGTAGGTCGATGCCAAGAATTTAATACAAGCCCACTGTCGAGAGAAATCTCCAGTGGGCTTTTTTTATGTCTAAAATACAATGAAAAAACACAAAAAACACGCACTTATCTTTCTAAAAACACCCTGTTTTAACCACTTTTAGTGAAGTGAAGTTGAAATATTGCACTATTTTACATCATTCCTATGAAAATAAGGGAAATATAAATATGGATAAAGTCAAACGCATGGCTTTTGGTTGATTGTGCTGTTGCGCATTGCGCAACAGGGGATTAGGTTGACGACATGATTCGTTCGTTCAAGCATAAAGGGCTGCGTAAATTTCATGAAGCTGGGAGCATCGCTGGGATTCAGTCCGACCATGTTCGCAAGTTAAGAATGATGTTGCTAGCACTTGATACGGCGATGGTGATTGAAGATATGGATATTCCTGGATATGGGCTGCATGCATTAAAAGGCAGTAAACAAGGCTTATGGTCAATCACGGTAAATAAAAACTGGCGTGTAACATTTTCATTTAAAAATGGAGATGTTTATATCGTTGGCTACGAGGACTATCACTGATGAGTAATATGCATAATCCACCCCATCCTGGCTCATTTATCAGGGAAGTGTATCTTGATCCGTTCAATGTCAGCTATCGAATGGCGGCAGAATCGCTGCAAGTATCGCCATCCACATTCAATAGGCTGGTTATGGGTAAAAGCAACATCAGCCCAGAAATGGCACTGCGTCTTTCCAAAGCCTTTGGACGAAGTCCAGAAAGCTGGCTTGCTATGCAAGATTATTACAACCTATGGCAAGCACGAAGTCGCGTAAATATGGATGAAGTCAAACGCATGGCTTTTGGCTGATTGTTTCGCGCATTTTCTTCGCCTTTGTCATTATATTATCTGGCGGTGAAGGTGCTGGATGGCAGTTTGAAGGGTGGGGGGCGAAGTTATGTATTATGTCCCCAGAATTCCAAGTATTGTCCTCACTGAATGAGGCTATATAGTTGAGTAGTAATTTACCTTAGGGATGTTGGGGGGACGTTGTAGAATGAATAGAGATTGGCAAGATTTTAAGTCTCTCCATGGCAATATAGCTGGAGCACGAGAGGCTTTTGAGAATGCTTGTGAAACACTGTTTAGGAAAGTGCATCCCGACCAGCATGTAAGCCAAGTCAGCGTTAAGCAAGGCGATGGTGGGATAGATATTTTTATTGGAGAGTTTGGTAACGAGCCAATTACAGTAATTCAGTGTAAATTCTTTCTGGACTCTTTTGAAGCTAGCCAGCACTCTCAAATTAGAGGCTCTTTCGATACGGCAGTTAATTCAGATGATTACGAGTTAAAAGAATGGATACTTTGTATCCCGCGAGTTATTACTATAGATGAAAACTCTTGGTGGTTTAAGTGGAAGAAAAAGAAACTTAACGAACACGTTAAGGGTAATGCATTTATACAGCTTAAAAATGGTAATGAATTAATAGATTTGCTTAAAGAGCATGGCCTATATAATCAAGTGTTTGAGGTGACTACTGCACTACAAGTAGCGGAAATCCACGATGTAATAGTACAAAAGAAGGTCGATGTTCCTAATAATGCTAAACCTAAAACAGTGCTGTTTAATAACTACTTAGAGAAAAATGAGCCTTTTTATTTGGAAAGAGATAATGATGCTGAGTTCAATGAATCGTTAAAAATTAAAAATATTTGGGTGTTTGGTAAGTCGGGAGTAGGGAAGACTGCACTTATTAATCGAAATTTGATTCAAAGTAAAATTGAATATTGTTTTTGTGACCTTAGTCCCATTTCAATTACAAAGGCAGAAGATGTATTGGAAGAAATACTAAGTGAAATTGAGGAAAAGTTTAGCATAGAGAGAAAGTCTAGTGAGACTAATATTTTAAAGCAAATAGTCCAAATTTTGTGCAAATGTGATTCTACTGAAACTGTAATAGTAATAGATGAACTTGCTGTAAATGACGATATGGTTTTAAAAGCGATTGCTGATAGTTTGATACAGTTAGTAACCCATTTTAATAATAACTCTAATAATGACGAGTTGAAGTTTGTTGTATCTACCATATCGGACCCTAAACAAGTTATCCAAAATAGACCAAAGGCAAGTGACTACTTCCATTATGTTTGTTGTGATTCTTGGGGTAAATATTCATCCCAGCTATTTGATATAATATGTCATGCCTTAAACCTTGAACTAGAGGCATCAAAAGACTTAATTATTGAAAGTTCAATGAACTCTCCAAGAGTTCTTAAAGCAATTATTAATAAAATAATAGTATATAATGACTCTAGAAAAGACTCTGTTGATAGAGCAATAAGGGTGACATTAGAGGAAGTTGTTGGATGACTGAAAAAGTATTAATTAAATATACAACAATTCCACAGCATTTATATGTGAATCGAAATGCGGATGAACAGTTGAAAAGTATTGTTCAGGAAATGCAACGGCCTGGCTATGTTCTAGTAGCTAGGCAGATGGGTAAAACTAACCTCTTATTTAATGCTAAAAGAACATTAGAGAATGAAAGCAGGTTGTTTGTATATGTAGACTTATCAAATACGTATGTTTATGAGCGTGATTGCTATAGAAATATCATTGACAGTATAATTGAGCCAAATGAAAGCTTATTTGAACATATTTCATGCGATATTGAAGAATTAAGACAGAAAGAATTACCATCACATAAAGAATATTCAAAATCTTTAAGGTTAATCTTAAAAGAATTTCAAGGTGATATTGTAATTATTCTTGATGAAGTAGACGCTTTGAGAAGTGCTGATTATTCTGATAATATTTTTGCTCAAATTCGTAGTAACTATTTCTCGCGGACGAATTTCTCTGATTTTGAYAGGTTAACCTATATTCTATCTGGAGTAATAGAGCCATCTTCCTTGATAAAAGATAGGAATAAGTCACCATTTAATATTGGCGAAAAAATATACTTGGATGATTTTACAAAAGAAGAACACAACACGTTTATTAATAAAAGTCAGTTAAATGTTTCTTCTGAGGTATCCAAGAAAATTTATGCATGGGCTAATGGAAATCCTAGATTAACATTTGATATTTGTTCAGAAGTTGAAAGCTTTATTATAAAAAACAGCGAGATAAGGCTTGATGATTTAAACGCAATAATTACTGAAAAATACTTAACTAATTTTGATATTTCGCCTATTGACCATGTTCGTGAATTGGTTAAATCTAACAAGGAAGTGAGAGTTGCACTTTTAAGTATATTGAAAGGGAAAGCAGAGGGTCTTTCTGATGAAATTAAAAAGAAGCTATATTTATATGGAATAATAAATTCAAAATTTGATGAGACAACGGTTATAAAAAATCAGGTTATTAAGAGTAGTCTTTCTGAGAATTGGCTACAATCAATCGACAAAGAAAGTAAAAGTAACTTCACTTATGCCCTGTCTCTGTACGAAAGAGGAGAGTATGGTAATGCAATTGAATCGTTCCTAGGCTTTATGGAAAATTCTCACCCTACCTTAACTGAAGTTGAGGCATCTAATTACTATATTGGGTATTCGTATTATCACTTAAAGGAGTATCAAAAAGCATTTAATTACTTTGGGAAGGAGTTTGAGGATGATGAGTTTAAGGAAAATTCAAAGTCATTCTTAGGTATTTGTAAGCTTGGTATGGGTGAGCCTAAAGAAGGTAAGGAAATTTTAGAGGGTGTTATCAAACTAAAGGGGCATAATTTTGCCTATCATAATGCATTATTAAACTTAGCCCGTAGTTTGGACTCATCAGAAGAAGAGCGAGCACTTGAATTATATCATGAGTTATATCACTCAACTTTTAAAGCAACCAACTCAAGTAGTAGTGACTTAAATCAATTAAGAACTCTTTCTTCATATTCGCAGGCTGCTATTTTTGTTGCTAAAGACAATTTTGACAAGGCAGTAGAACAAATTGATTTAGCTTTAATGTACTCAAGTTCGGCTGATGCTGTTTTTCTTAAATATCAAAGAAATATTATAAGTGATTCTAAAGAGAAGGGTTTAAATCAGGTAATCGTTGATAGTATAGTTGAGGAAAACTTAAGGCTTGAGACYGNMAWGGNNWMKSCATNNMKRRMKWKAYWGARRAGCNYCTNTACNSYYAYMTWGAWTTTGTATTTGATCCTGAAAACATTAAATTGTTTGAAAAGCTATTGAGTTATGCAGTAAACCAACTGTATAGTAAAAAAATAAGCAAGTTTGAATTAGTATACTTATCAAGCAAGGATTCTGATAAAAGCGAAGAAATTCTAAATTACATATTATCATTTGAGAAAAGTGTAAGTAAGGAGCTTCTCCTTGAAGTGTATAGAGACTTATCATTTAAACATTCAAATGGTTCTTCAAAATACCTAAGTTATTTTAATAAATATAAGGGACTGTTTAATCAAGTGGAGACTCTTACAAAAGAGGACATCTATTTGTTTTCTTATACTATCAAACAAGTTTCTGACTTAAATAGGTTTAATAAGGCCCTAGAATTATGTGATATGATTGAGAGGAGGATTAGTGGCTCTGAAGATGATGAAATCATACTTGAGTCATTAATAATTTATTACTGGTATGCTAATTTAAATTTCAAGTTACATAACAATTTGGATTCCATTCTATATGCGGATAAAACTATTCAGCTAATACAAGAGTCTAAAAAAGATAGGACATCATTGATAGATGAGGAGGGGTTTAAGTCTATTCAGGAGCAAATGGATAGAATTAAAAGCTCTACTAGCGTAGGAACACCTGTTGTCCACATGAAAAAATATGGGCGTAATGAAAAGGTGAAGGTGAGGTATAGCGATGGAAAAATTATTGAAAGTAAATACAAGAAAGTTAAGGCAGATATTTTAGCAGAAGTATGTGAAATTATTAGTTAAACATAATCACTGTAGTGGTTCGGTAATTGCGTAGTATTAGATCAAACGTCGGGGTCGAACCAAGGTAAATGCTTGAAATATAATGATTTAGGCTCTGACAAAAGGGGTCAGATACTAATGGCACTAACTTAAGCCATTTTTATTCATAAAAAGGATGTATAAAAGAGGTGCAGTTCTGCACCTAAAATGGGATAATAAAGCATGAAATCCAAC
>NVTQ01000123.1 GCA_002401635.1 Pseudomonadota bacterium | reverse complement strand
TTAAAAAATGACAAATAAACGAGGTTTCACTGTAAGGAATCCGCCGTAAAAGCAATGCATGGTCACGATTCTCAGCCACGTTTGTATGTATTGAATGCGCAGCTATGGCATTTCCCCTCATAACAGAGCCCATCATGAGACAAAAACATCATATCAACCATCCAAACCTAATTCGTACAATTTCGCAGGTTTATCAAACCATCCAACATCAACTTTCACCCATAACTTTAAGTTCACTTTGCAATCCAACAACTCTTCAAGACCTTCACGGGCACGAGTACCAATGTTTTTCATGCCTTCGCCACCTTTGCCAATCAACATAGGTTTATGGCGCTCATTACCCACCAAAATTACCGCTTCAATCTCCAATTTGCCATGTCCTAAATCAGTAAACTGTTCAATATCCACTGCTGTTTGAAAAGGAATTTCATCATGCATGGACATAAATACCTGCTCTCGCACATACTCAGCCGCCAATTGGCGCTGTGATTGATCTGTAAACCAATCAGGGTCGTACAATGCATCACGCTCAGGCAGATATTTTGCCAGTTCTTTAATCAAAGCCTCAACCTGCTGACCTTTACGCGCCGAAATCGGAATATATGCCTTGGCATCAGGATCAAGCTTCTGCATTTCCAACAAACGCGGTAAAAGTTTATCTTTATTAGCCTTATCCACCTTATTCAGCACATGGATACGCGGTTGATCCAAGTTTCCCGTAGCAAACTGTTCAATCAACGTCTTGGTTTCACTGCCCAAAGGCGTGGTGACATCCTGCATAATCGCCAATATATCTGCCTCTTCCGCTGCTGCATATGCCACGCGCACCATGTTGCGGTTCAACTGTTTGGAACCTTTATGAATGCCTGGCGTATCCACAAATACCATCTGCATATCATCATCGGTATGGATACCCAAAATTCGATGCCGCGTGGTCTGTGGCTTGGGTGTAACAATCGCCACCTTCACACCAATAATTTTATTCATCAATGTTGATTTTCCAACATTTGGTCTGCCAAGCAAAGCCACTGTACCACTACGGAATTTTGGTTTTATCATAATATCGGTCATCATATCCTGTGCGTTCTTTATTAAGTTTCAGCGGCTAGGCTAGGGAATATCAATGTGAAACACCATCTCGCCGAACCACCTTGATAAAGGTCAGCCATAATATATACATATCAAAGGAAAAAGATTTGCGTTCTAAATATTCAACATCCAAATCAACTTTTTTCGGAATCGGTAATGCATCACGCCCATTGACCTGCGCCCAACCTGTGACCCCAACAACAAGCTTATGCACGCCTTTTTTCGTACGCAGCGCAATCAAATCATCTTGATTGTACAAAGCAGGGCGAGGACCTACAAAGCTCATATCTCCCATAAGCACGCACCAAAGCTGCGGCAATTCATCCAAACTAGATTTACGCAAAAAGTCACCCATCGGTGTGAGCACACTTTTTGGATCTTCTAATAAATGCGTTGCCACAGCAGGGGTATCGATTTTCATACTGCGAAACTTCGGCATCTTAAAGATTACATTATTTCGTCCCACCCTGTCCGACCAGTACAAAACGGAACCTTTGGATGTTAAGCGCACAGTCATTGCCACCAAAACAATGGGCACGAACAAAATCATGGAGGCAATCAAGGCAAGGGTAAAATCAAACAGTCTTTTCATGCGGCAGCCTCAATGAGCTTATTCATGTAACATCACAATTTGGTTTAATCGTTCACAAACCACGCGAAAAAGAGATTGATCCAACATGCCTAAAGGATGATGTTTTGCTCTTCTAGCACGCCAATCAAACGATTTAGGTTGATGGCAAAGAACATAACTCACCTTATTCGTTTTGCTCTTCCCCACTGATACTGCAAAAGGATTGTCTGCATTATATGCTGCTGTTGTCATTGGCAAACCAATCACCAGCGATGTTTTATCATTAAAATTCTGAGGACTCAGCACTAGAAATGGGTGCATATCCCTCATTTCTCGACCAGCCTGTGGATTACAATCTATCCAAATTACTTCCCGCCTTGATGGTGCCCACTTTTGGGGTTGTTTCACCACTTCTCAGCACCCAAATGCTCTTCAACACTCATCATTTCACCACCATGCCGAACCTGCTCAAACTTTTCTAACCGCTGATCCAACGTTAATGAGACTTGTTCAACAGGCGTTATAATCACCTTATCGTCAACAACCGACATTTTAATTTTTTGGTCATTATGCAAATGCGCTTCACGGGCAATCACTGCAGGCAAACGGACTCCCAAACTGTTTCCCCACTTTTTAATATCCAGCATTACTTCTTTCATAGGCAGACTCCTAAGCTTATTCGTTTAAACATAGTTTAAACATAAGAGAGGTTTTATGCAAGGATTTTTATTTTTTAAGATATGCAGAAACAGTTTTCTTTAACTGTTCATCCATCGTCACCACAGGTTTCCAGCCCAACAGCTCCCTTGCTTTGGAACTATCCACCTGCAATGAGCCAAACAAACGGTTGGCAACATCTCCTTTACCCAAAAGCTTGACAACAAACGTCATCAAACCCACAGGCACTGGAATCAACCACGTCTTTTTGCCCATAGCCTTGGCTACTTTCTGCAACAATTCAGTGGTAGAAACATCTTCACCATCAGAAATCAAAAACACCTCATTGGCGGCTTTGGGATGCTGTGCACACAACACAATAAAACTCACCAAGTTATCCAATGCCACCAGACTACGCTGGTTATGCACCGATCCCAATGGCAAAGGCACTCCCTTTTGCACCCACTTAATCAATGTTTTAAAATTTCCAGGGGCATGCCGCGCATAAACCAACGGAGGGCGAATAATCACAACCTCCATATGTTTTTCTTTACCAAGCTTAATCAAAGCAAGTTCAGCTTCATATTTACCTATGGAATACGGGTCATGAGGGAAAGGTTTATCACTTTCGACAAATGGCTTGAATGTATCATTACCATTCACGCCGATAGAGCTAAGGAAAATGAAACGCTGCACACCAGCTTTAGCCGCCTGCCTTGCCAGATTCAATGTGCCATCCACATTAACCTTACGAAATTCTGCCAATGGATTGCTACTGGCATCATCCATCACATGCACACGTGCAGCAGCATGAATCACCACATCCATACCATGCAATGCTTCAGTATAATCACCAATCTCAGCTAGATCACCCACAATGCTTTGCTGAACACACTCTGGCAAAAAATCTGACCATTTACGCACAGCTGCAACCACCTGAATACCTTCTCTTTCACATAATTGACTTACTATTGAGTTGCCAATAAAACCCGTTGAACCAGTCACCAAAATACTTAAATTAGTCAAACCATCAGCTCTTATACAAGGCATGATACTTATTCAAAACAACCTGCTTCGAATACTTTTCTTCTACAACATTTCGGCTTTTCAAGCCTTTAAGATTCAAACTCTTATCTTCACATGCTGCCTCAAACACCAATGCCAATTCATTGGGGTTTTCAGGAGGTACCACCCAACCAATGTCATGCTCTTGAATCACTTGGGCTATTTCTGAATTCTTATCTCCAATATACAATAAAGGTTTCCCCGCTGCCATATTATAATAGGACTTACTAGGCACCCCTAAACCATACATAGAAGCAGCTAACGACACAATTGCCACATCACATGCGTTTAAAAAAATATCCTGATATTTTGCTGGGTATTGACCGGCATATAGCACATTACTATTACTCTTTTTTGAAATATGTTCTTCAATGCTTGGACGCATTGCGCCATCACCAATAAATAATAAGATAAAATCATCATTTTTCACCAGTGATGCTGCTTCCAACAAATTATCAATCCCCTGCACCCGACCTAAATTTCCAGTAAATGCACACACAAATTTATTTTCAATCCTGAATTTYTGAATTATTTCATTATTTTCTTTTAAGGAAGGCGTAACCAATGATACATCACACCAGTTAGGGATTAGACACGTTTCAACTGTTCCACAAACTTTTTGTTGGATTATTTCATCCATGTCACGCCCAATCACAATCAAAGAATCTGCCTGCCCATAACTCCAGTCAAATATCTTTTTTAACAACTTGTATAAAAGATTATTATTTCCTAACAGCTTTGCTCCCACAATATTTTCAGGAAAAACATCATAAACTAAAAGGGTATAATGAAACGGCTTAACTTTCTTCAATACGCCCAAAAACAAAACAATAAAGGCAGGATTGGTCACAGCAAACACAGCATCATTTTTGTTAAGTAGTGAAAAAATGCATCCCATTATCCTAAAAGAAGACAGCAATAACTTTATAGCTCTAGAAAAAGCTCTGTTCTTGTCCAAAAGACTGCTTTTTAATCGATGTATCCTACCTTGCAAAAAAGAAAGCTCTTTAGCCCCATTTAAACCCGTCGTGGTAACCACCAATAACTCACGATTTTCAGCTAGAACCTCTACAATATTCGTTAAATAATATGATGTTGATGAATCTGATGGGTATAAATACTCTGAAATAAAAATTATTTTCTTACTGCAACTCATTCAGCCACCAAGCTGGTAATGTGCATATAAATTTACATTCTTTCTCATAAAAGAAACCATATCAGTAATCATAACATTATAGTTTGGAATTGGACGGATAAGAGCGCGAGTATCTTTCAATGATTTATCTACCACATAAATATCGGATTCTAAAATGGAAACACTTTTATTAACATGCTCATGGAGCAGCTTTAAAAGGTTATATTTGCTAATTGGCTCACCATTGGTTAAATGATAAAGACCACAAATATTCTTATCCATAAACTCTGGCAGAGCTTGCGCTAAAGCTAAAGTTGTCACACCCGACCAAAGTGCTTTGCTATAGCCCTTGACATTACCTTTTTGTTTTAAAAAAAAGTCAAACAAACTTGCCCCATGTTGCTTGAGTTCAGGCCCTATGATTGAAGTACGAATGGTTAAGTCTTTATCATTAATAACTTCTCCCAAAGCTTTACTTCGCGCATAAGCATCATCCCCATCGCGAAATGAGGTTTCGGTATATCCGCCATCTTTACCCGAAAAAACACAGTCCGTGCTAATATGAATAAGTTTAAATCCTAAATCTTTTCCTATTTGGGAAAGGAAATGTGGCAAATAACTATTTAATAAAATAGCCGATGCTGTTTGCTGTTTTGCATGTTCGACCAATGCCCCTACGCAATTGATAACATAGTCTGCTTGAGTCCGCTCA
>NVTQ01000122.1 GCA_002401635.1 Pseudomonadota bacterium | reverse complement strand
TGAATGTCGGGCGTTATAATGATGTTTGTATCCATGCCTCAATGATAGGGGCTACGATCATATTTTTCGAGAGGAGAGAGCAATATGGCTGAATTGAAATGTATTTTATGGGATGTGGATGGCACATTGGCAGATACCGAGCGTGATGGTCACCGTGTTGCATTTAACATGGCATTTGAAGAAGCAGGGCTTGATCGCCGCTGGAGCGTTGAGACTTATGGTGAGCTTTTAAAGGTCACAGGCGGTAAAGAACGCATGCAGTTTGATATTGAGCGTGGCGGCATGGCAGATATGCCTTATGAAAAGATTGCTGCATTGCATGCGCGTAAAACCATTCACTACCAAGCCTTGATTGCTGATGGTTTGATTCCTCTGCGCTCTGGCGTGCTGCGTTTATTAGAAGAGGCTTATGCTGAAGGTATCACACTGGGTATTTCAACCACCACAACGCCCGCAGCCTTGGATGCTTTAATTGAGCACTCTTTGGGCAAAGAATGGTTTGATCGTTTTGCAGTGTTGGCAGCAGGGGATATTGTACCAGCCAAAAAGCCTGCACCCGATATTTATAATTATGCGATGGAAAAATTGGGTGTATCTCCCGAAAATACCTTGGCTTTGGAAGATTCTAGCAATGGCTGGTTATCTTCACATGCTGCAAAGTTGAAGACTGTGATTACAGTGAATGATTATACTGCCAAACAAGATTTTGAAGGTGCGGATCTGGTCGTCGCAGAGCTGGGAGATCCTGATCGCGAAGCCATTGGTGTTTTGAGTAACAAACATGGCTTGGACAAGCTTGAATATGTGACACTGTCACACTTAAAAACAATCCTAGAAGCTTAAAATCATCGTTATGCCCAGCTTGACTGGGTATCCATATATTTCATGAAGACTGGATTCCCAGAACATGGGAATGACGTGTAAGAGGTGAAAAAAACATGCAATTATTTGATTCCCATTGTCACGTTGATTTCGAACATTTTGATGATGACCGTGATGATGTGTTTGAGCGCATGCAAGAAGCTGGTGTAACACGTATTGTTGCAGTTGCTGTAGAATTGGAGCAAACCCCACGCCTGATTAACTTGGTGGAATCACGTGATGGGGTTTGGTTTTCAGTCGGTGTTCATCCCAACCATGAAGTGGCTATCGAACCAACTGTCGATCAACTATGTGAGCTTGCAGAGCATGAAAAATGTGTGGCAATAGGGGAGTCAGGCATGGATTTTTTCCGTGCCCATGTTGATCCTGCGGTTCAAGAGCAACGTTTTCGCACCCATATCCGCGCAGCACACGTCGTCAATAAACCTGTGATTGTACATATGCGTGATGCTGATGAAGCCACGCTTCGTATTCTCAAAGAAGAAAATATTGCAGGCTGTGGTGGTATTATGCATTGCTTTTCATCCAATTGGGATGCCGCAAGCCAAGCGTTGGATATGGGCATGTCGATTTCCTTCTCTGGCAATGTCACATTCAAGCGCAATGATGAATTACGCGAAGTGGCAGCCAAAGTTCCCGAAGCATCTATTTTAATTGAAACGGATTCCCCCTATTTAGCACCCGTGCCTATGCGCGGAAAACGCAATGAACCAACGTTTGTCAGTCATGTGGCTCAGTGTGTAGCTGGTGCACGGCATATGTCAATTGGAGAACTGGTTGAGGTTACAACTGCCAATGCGCTAAGGCGTTTTCAGTTGTAACGATTCTTTCCTTTATTTGCTATCCTACCTTCTCTTGAATATGAAACCAACAAAGCAGCATGGGGTGGTAATGGGTAATTTAGCATTAAAAGATATAAGTGTTGAAGAGAAAATAGCAACCATGGAAACGCTTTGGGATGATTTATGTCAACAACACCTTGAATCTCCATCATGGCATGCTGATGTGTTGCAACAACGAGATATGATTCGTCAACAAGGCAATGAACAGCCAATGAGTTGGGAAGAAGCCAAACAGGATATTTTGAAGCAAACACAATGAATATTAAGCCCAAGATCCGATATTGACTTTGGATGCAGGGTGTAATCATTTGGTTTGTATGGGTTTTCACAAAATCATGTAGTCACCTTGTTGGTGATGMGTGATTTTTTGGAATGCCAGAGGAATCAAAGGGTTGTATCATGTGCCGAATGTCAATGTCGGATCTTGGGTTATAGCATGAGTCTTGCTAGCTATTAATATTGCAATTGAGTCGTGCGATGATTTGCCGATAGTTAATTGAAATTAGATCAAAGTATAAGGTGAAGATATGGGCATATTAAGTGAAAACCTTGAACAATCATTAAATGATATTTTTCGTGTGGCTCATTTGCGTCGCAATGAATTTGTGACTGTTGAACACCTGCTATTGGGTTTGCTTGATAATATGGAAGCCAAGCATGTGTTGGAAGGCTTGAATGTTGATACGCAGGGCTTACGCGAAGAAATTGAAGCTTTTATTCAAGAACATATTGTAGTTTTAGCCGAAGATGAAGGTGAAACTGTTGCCAGTGTCGGTTTGCAACGGGTGATCCAACGGGCAGTGATGCATGTGCAAGCTGCGGGCAAACAAGAAGTCACTGGCGCGCATGCACTTGTTGCCATGTTTTCGGAAAAAGATTCCCATGCCGTTTATTTTCTTAACCATGCAGGCATCTCGCGCCTTGATGTTGTCGCATTTATATCGCATGGCACATTAAGTCTGCCTGATAAATCTGATGAGCAAATTAGCGCTAATGAACAAACAGATAAAGAAAGTGATGCTTCCCCGCTGCAACGTTTTTGCATCAATCTAAGCGAACGGGCTCGGGCTGGAAAAATTGACCCATTGATTGGGCGTGATGATGAATTAAACCGTTGTATGCATATTTTATGTCGTAGGCGTAAAAACAACCCCTTATTGGTGGGTGAAGCAGGCGTTGGTAAAACCGCCCTAGCAGAAGGTTTGGCTTTGCGCATTGTGCAACGTGAAACACCTGAAGTCTTGCATGATACCAAGGTTTTTTCATTGGATATGGGCTCATTATTGGCGGGTACAAAATATCGCGGTGATTTTGAAGAGCGTTTGAAAGCCATTATTACTGCGATGGCGAAAGAAGATAAAGCGATTTTATTTATTGATGAAATCCACACCATTATTGGTGCAGGCTCCGCCAATGGTAGTGCGATGGACGCATCAAATTTGCTCAAACCTGCATTGGCCAATGGTGAGTTGCGCTGCATGGGTGCTACAACCTATCAAGAATATCGCCGTGTCTTTGAAAAGGAATCCGCACTTTCTCGCCGTTTCCAAAAAATTGATTTGGAAGAGCCGAGCATTGAAGATACTGTAGAAATCCTTAAAGGTTTGAAAGCTCGCCTTGAAGAGCATCATGATATTCATTATAGCCAAACAGCTATTTTAACGGCTGCTAAATTGGCATCGCGTTATATTCAGGATCGACGTTTGCCTGATTCTGCGATTGATGTATTGGATGAAGCAGGGGCTGCGGTTCACCTAAGAAGCGAAGGCAAGCGTAAGAAACAAATCAATATTACAGATATTGAAGCAACCATTGCCAGCATGGCACGTATCCCTACCCGTCAAGTATCTTCAAGCGATAAACAAAGCCTTGAACATCTTGAACGCAATTTAAAACTGGCTATTTTTGGGCAAGATGCTGCTATTGAGAAGCTATCTTCCAGCATTCGTTTATCACGGGCTGGTTTATCGCACCCTGATAAACCCATTGGCAGTTTTTTATTCTCAGGACCTACAGGTGTTGGTAAAACCGAAGTCGTTCGCCAATTGGCACGCATTATGGGCATTGAGTTGATTCGTTTTGATATGTCTGAATACATGGAGTCACATGCGATTTCACGCCTTATTGGTGCCCCTCCAGGTTATGTTGGTTATGAACAAGGTGGTTTGCTCACCGATGCCATCAACAAACATCCGCATGCCGTTCTTTTGCTCGATGAAATGGAAAAGGCTCACCAAGATTTGTTTAATATTCTACTGCAAGTGATGGATCATGGGAAACTCACCGATAACAACGGTCGCTCGGCTGATTTTAGGCATGTGATTGTCATTATGACCAGCAATGCTGGTGCATTTGAAATGCAACAAAACGCCATTGGTTTTAACCCGCAATCCAATGAAGGTCGTGATGAAGAAGCTATCAAACGCTTGTTTACACCAGAATTCCGTAATCGTTTGGATGCTGTTATTCCATTCTCATCTCTGGATCAGGATACGATTTTACATGTAACAGATAAATTCTTGGTTGAACTTGAAATGCAACTTCTTGAAAAGAAAGTTGAGCTGGAAGTCTGTGACGCAGCTCGCATCTGGCTCGCCAAACATGGGCATGATGTGCAAATGGGAGCGCGTCCAATGTCACGACTTATTCAARATGAAATTAAAAAGCCKTTGGCAGATGCTATTTTATTTGGTGCATTACAAAAAGGCGGRAAAGCCCTTGTTGTACTTGAGGATGATAAAATAAAAATCGAATATCCTTCCACTGTTGATGCATGAAACCCAAAAAAGATACGAAGAACTATACCGATACATTTCAACATAAAGATAACAGTCCATTAAGCATTGAAATGCAGCCAATTGGCATTGTTTATAGCCCATTTAAGGAGCGTTTTACGGCACCGCGTCAGCCAGGCTCAACCCCTACCAAAGGGCGTATAGAATTAAACGGCGGGCTGAATTTTGAGCAAGCATTAGCTGATTTGGATCGTTTTACGCATATTTGGGTTATCTATTGGATGCATCTCAACCAAGGTTGGAACCCCACAGTCATGCCACCACGTGGTTCAGATATTCGACGCGGATTATTTTCAACCCGTGCGCCCCACCGCCCCAACAGCATGGGTTTATCTGTTGTAACATTAACCAGCATTAAAAAACGCACGTTATTTATTGAAGGTCTGGACATGCTCGATGGCACGCCAGTATTGGATATAAAGCCTTATTTGCCTTATGCAGATAGCATTAAAAATGCTTCTCATGGTTGGTTAGACCCCAACTTACCCTTTACGTTTTCTTCTACATCTAAATAACATAGTATCGGCATGATATGACGCAAAAAGAGCATACATATACTTTCTATGAAGAAATTGGACGGGGTGGCATGGGCATTGTTTATCGTGCCGTACACAACGATACAAAAGAAGAAGTTGCTATCAAAGTGCTTCATAAAGAGCTTGTTCATGATAGCAAACAAGTAGAGCGCTTTGAAAGAGAAGCTCGCTCAC
>NVTQ01000121.1 GCA_002401635.1 Pseudomonadota bacterium | reverse complement strand
GAGCCGTAAAGCCAGTGCCGAATTTTCATTTTTATTGGCATTACCTGTGATGATGGCAGCCAGTGGTTTTGATTTATTGAAACATTATCAAGATTTTGCAGGCAGCGATTGGATGATCTTGCTGACAGGCTTTGTTGTTGCATTTATATCCGCATGGTTGGTGATGCGTTTGTTTATTCAATTTCTTGAGCGCTTTACCTTTGTCGCGTTTGGTGTGTACCGTATTTTATTCGGAATTTTATTACTATGGGTTTTATCATGATGGCACCATATATTGATCCAGTTGCTTTAAGTATTGGTCCATATGAACCATTTACTATTTTTATTGGTGTTGTGGTTCTTGCCGCGGTCGTTGTTTTTTTCTTATATAGAAAAAAACGACTTACTTTAAATGCGGCGAAAGAAATAGATGTATTATCGACGGCATTTTTTCTAGGTATTCTCATACTTGTTTGCTGGAAATTAACACAAACACAATTTGATATTCACTGGTATGGACTGATGTATGTCTTTGGCTTTTCCGCTGTATGGCTATTGGTACGCAAGCAATTGCGCGAGTGTGGCGCATGGGAAGTAAGTGTTAAGCCCGAAGCTTATGAAGGTCTGTTTACCGCGTTGATTCTTGGCGTGGTGCTGGGTGGACGCTTGGCTTATGTGTTGTTTTACAATTTTGACTATTACATAAGCCATCCTATTGAGATTCTATACATCTGGCAGGGTGGGATGTCGTTTCACGGCGGGCTAGTTGGGCCGATTGTGGCAGGTTGGTGGTATTGTAAAAAACATGGCATGCCATTTATGTTATTGATGGATAAATTCTCTATTGTTGCCCCGATTGGCTTGGCATTTGGACGCATGGGGAATTTTATTAATGGCGAACTATGGGGGCGTGTTGTTACAGCGCCAGCCGATGTGCCTTGGGCAATGATTTTTCCAGGCGCAGGGCCAGAGCCTCGCCATCCGAGTCAATTATATGAGCTAACCTTGGAAGGCATCGTTTTATTTCTATTATTATGGTTTACACGTAACAAGGATTGGCCAGTAGGCATGCGTGGGGCTTTGTTTTTAGCGGGTTATGCCATTGCGCGTATTATTTGTGAGAATTTTCGCCAGCCTGATGTGCAGCTTGGGTTTATTTATGGTGATTGGTTAACCATGGGCATGTTGCTTTCATCTACCATGCTTGTTGCAGGTCTAAGTTGGGCGGCTTGGCTGTTGTATAAGGTAAAACACACATGAAAATCACCACCTGGAATGTAAACTCACTCAAGGTTCGCCTACCACACGTCTTGGAATACCTTGAGAATGAAAAGCCCGATGTATTGGCATTGCAAGAGACCAAGCAGCAGGACAAAGATTTTCCACAAGCCGAGCTTGAAGCTGCGGGTTATCATGTCCAGTTTGCAGGGCAAAAGACATACAATGGTGTGGCAATGATTAGCAAAAAAGAAGCTTCGGATATGGTGTTTGACGTGCCCAACCTTGATGATCCACAGCGCCGCTTGCTTGCCGCAACCATTGATGGTGTGCGTGTGATTGATGTTTATATCCCCAATGGTCAGGAAGTGGGTTGTGATAAATATCAGTATAAATTTCGTTGGCTGAATGCGCTGCGTGAGTTTTTAAAAACTGAATTAGAGACGCATGAAAAATTGGTATTGCTTGGTGATTATAATATTGCACCAGCGGACTTGGATATTCATGATCCATCGCGCTGGATTGAAAAGATTATGTGCTCCACGGCTGAACGTGAGTGGTTTTTCTCACTGATGGATATGGGGCTTTATGATTCCCTTCGTCAACTGCACCCCGAAGATGCTATGCATAGCTGGTGGGATTATCGTTCCAATGCATTTCGTCGTAAGTGGGGTATTCGCATTGATCATATCTTGGCAACTTCGACATTGCAGATTCAAGCAGGCGGTGTGCATATTGATTACCGTGCCAAAGAGCGCCCATCAGATCATGCACCTGTTTGGGCAGAGTTATCATGATACAACAGCAACATTGTTTGAATATTTCAGCAACAGGACGCGGTTTTTATAATATTACCCGTGAAATACAAACATGGGTGAATGAAACGGGCATGCAAACAGGTATGCTTAATCTTTTTGTGCAACACACCAGTTGCTCTTTGATGGTACAGGAAAATGCTGACCCTGATGTGTTACGCGATATGGAAATGTTTATGTCGCGCCTTGTGGTTGATGGCGATGCTGAGTTTCTTCATCGAGATGAAGGTGATGATGATATGTCCGCCCATATACGCATGGCTTTGACACAGATTTCATTGAATGTCCCCATTATCAATGGGCGACTTGGATTAGGTATGTGGCAAGCGATTTATCTTTATGAGCATCGTACGCATGCTTTAAATAGGCACGTTCAACTACATATATTGGGTGAATAAGTGCGGCCTTGTTCGCAGCCCTTCTTGACTTAGATTAAAAGCTGACCACCATCCAACTCATGAAACCTGTTTTGCAGAAAATATCTTCTAGCATGCGCTTTGTTATGGTCACTTTTGCCATGCTTGGAGCAATGTGGTCTGCTATTGACTTACATCAGCATGAAGATGGTCTGCATCAGTTGGCTCCGTGTGTCATATGCTCATTGGAAGAGTCTGTAACCCACGGTTTTACTCTACATACTGCCATTCAATTGCTTGCTCCAGAGCATGATTTTCCTTTATCGAACTGGTTAGCGGACAGTACTGCATACACCTGTGTGCATTTGGTTGCTATTCGTGCTCCTCCATTGGCTTGATTTAATTTACTAACAAATTAACAAGCAAACACAGTCAACTTGGCTGTGSTATTCTTATGGAGAAACAATGAAGACACTAAAACTAGCGTGGCTAATGCCATGYCTGTTGYTTATGGCWRTGCCAATACATGCAGCAGAAAATGATGAAATAARCATATTAAAAGCACAAATTAAATTACTTATGCAACGTGTTGAAGCCTTAGAAAGTAAGCAGAAAATAGCTGTTGATAAAGAGGTTGTAAGCAACAACGTGATGCCGCAACAACCCACAGCCACATTGCCTGCCGCATCCATGCCAGCACCACAGACAGTTGCAACAACGGCAGAAAATACAGGCAACCCATCTATTTCTGTGATTGGAACATTTACGGGTTCATCCTTGCAAGGTGGCAATGGTGTTCATAAAAGTAGCTTTTTACCTTTGTCCGAGGGTGAGTTCGTCTTTGGGGCAGCAGTTGATGCTCACACCCGTTTGGATGTCACCGTCACAGCTGCCAATGGTGGCATGGCAGTTGAAGAAGGTTATCTAACAGCCAATTTGCCAGATAGTATCCGCTTGCGAGTGGGACGAAAATTTATTCCGATAGGGCGTGCTAATGGAATTCATCCGCATGCTTTGGTCTATGCAGATGTTCCCAATGGATTGGTTAATTTATTCGGAACTGAAAAACTGGCTGGGGAAGGGGTATTTGCAGACCGTCCGTTTTACCTTGGCGATTCGGCACATTCGTTATTGCTCGGTTTTTTCCAGAATGCCAATGCTGTGGCATTTGACCCAGCAGGTAACAATCGCTTTGGTGGTATGGCACGTTGGACTGGCATGTGGGATTTGAATGATGCGACAACGCTGGAACTTGGAAGCACCTACATCAATGGGCGCAATGGCATATCAGGTGGTAGTCGCAGTGATATTCTCGGTGGACATTTTGCATTTAAAAATAGTCAGTTTGACCATAGCGGTTGGTCGTTACAGGGCGAATGGAATCGCAACCGCAGCAATAAGGGTAAAGGCTTAGCTCAAAGTATAACCGATGGTGCTTACCTGCTTGGTGAATACGACTTTAATCGGAACTGGCTGGCTTTTTCACGTTACGATTTCAGCCATATGAATGTCGGTATCAGCAATGAGTCTGCTTATAGTGCTGGGGTTGGTTGGAAGCTTAGTGAATTTCAAAGTATCACCCTACAATATAAACATACCCGCAATGCACTGGCGCAAACAGCAGGCAATCTGGGAATTGACACAGGGCAAAGCGCCAATGAAGCATTTTTTCGATGGGTCGTGGCGATTGGTCCACACCGTGCACATAGTTATTAAGGAGATAGGGATATGAAACAGATACAACGATTGATATTACTTGCAGTATGCATGCTTGGATCACTGATGCTCGAACAAACAGTAGCCAGTGCTGAACCATTACGCATCGTCGCTAGCTTGCCAGCTTTAGGACAAATCGCCCAAGGGGTTGCAGGTGAATTTGCCGAGGTAAAAGTATTGGCACAAGTCGGGCAAGACCCGCATTTTGTACCTCCAAAGCCAACACTGGCACGTCATCTTGCTCGTGCTGACTTGTTGGTTGCAGCAGGGCTTGGCTTGGAGATTGGTTGGTTGCCACCACTCATTGAAGCTTCACGCAATGATGCTATTCATTCTGGTGGAAGCGGTTATTTGGATGGTCGCTATGTGCTTGCAAACGTATTGGGCAAACCACAAGGGAAAATCACCCGTGAATTGGGTGATATTCATCCAGAGGGAAATCCACACTGGTGGATGGATCCAATCAATGGTGTGCGGCTGGCACAGGTCATTGCAGAACGCTTATCTCAACTTGACCCAACACATGCAGATGCTTATCGGCAACATGCCGCAAGCTTTGCCAAACAAATCCATGCACATATGCCAGCTTGGAAAGCATCTTTGCAAACCATGAGTCCTTTTGTTGCTTATCACGATTCTTATCTCTATTTAACGCAGCGTTTTGGGCTGCATGTMAGTGATTTTGTAGAGCCTAARCCTGGCATTGAACCTTCCACATCTCATTTGGATGCMCTRGTGGCAAGCATCCCACAGAATCATGTRCAAGGCATATGGCTAGAGCCWTACCATGATGGTTCTACTGCTAGAAAATTATGTGAGTTGGCGCATACACCATGCAGACTCATGCCAGATGCAGTGAATGGTGAAGGCTTTGCGGGTTATATAAGCATGTTTGACTTGCTTGCGAAAGGTGGACAATAATGTTTTTGCTCACCAGCCTAGTTGCTTGTCTTATTCTGGCAGTTGTGATGCCTTTTCTGGGTCGGCGCGTGTTGGAACGACGCATTGTGTTTGTCGATCTCGCGCTGGCACAATTTGCAGCAACAGGTAGCACTCAATGAACGACATCGTGAATGGATGTGGCAGCATCAGATCCTGCTTTACATTCCGATTGCAGATCAGAAACGATACGTATTTCACACAAGCGTTGTTTGTTTGTTTGTTTGTTTGTTTTTTTGTATTTTTCA
>NVTQ01000008.1 GCA_002401635.1 Pseudomonadota bacterium | reverse complement strand
ATAAGAAACTTTGTCGGCGATACAACATAAAACCTATATGTTTTAGGATTACTTTCTGTCATGTTTTCCATAGCTAACGACCCAAATGAGGGGCGAGCGCAGCGAGTCCCTCTCGATTTGAATGGTTAGGCAAAGGCTTCATGAATAAGCCACTCTGACCCATTCGCGAATAAACCAATCGTCATTTTCCATCTTCTCAATGCTCTCTATTTTCTCAAGGTTCTTTAGTGCAAATTTTAAGTCGCCGGTAGTTATTGAAGAGAGGTCATACTTCTCCAATCTTTCATTTACTTTTTTTAGGATTTCACTATCCGATTTTTTTACGACTTTACCATCTTTCATTTGATGCAGAACAATTAAAACAACAACCTCATTTTGTGTAAGGGGCACTTCAGCAGATTTCCATAAGCTACGCCATAGAAGAACCGCCGCAAAAGGAACTGCCCACGGAGCTACAGCAGCAGAAACTGCAGTAAATACTCCTGCAGATAAAGCTTCTATAAAGGTTCCCATGTTGAGACGAATATTCCCCTTTTTAACACTCTTGCCTCCACCTCGACCGCTAAAACTATCAGCGGTTATCAGTGCAATGAGTACTTCCGGCTTCTCTGGGGCTGTTGTTGTGACGAAGTTTTCAAGAATTAGAGAAGATGTGTCTTTCGCAGAGATCGATTCCAGCCCGCTATCTACAAGTGAGCTCAATACTATGCTTTCGAGTTCTTTTAGCTTCTCGTTTTCTCGTTCGTAATCTAGGCTCATTCAATACTCCCATTATTGCCTAACATAATGTATACACCAAATACGGTGCATACATTGACCTAAAATATATTTTGAATTTCATGGGTTGAATTTTTTCTCCATATAGATACATAACTTGTGCTAATATAGAGCGCATGATTATAAATGGCAAATACACATGTGGGTGATAAGTCTGCATTGCTTGAGCAGGTTTGAATCGTGATTCGTGGTCGGAATCAAAGGACTTTCCTCGCCGCAAACAAATGATGCCTCATTTGGCTGGGTTTACGAGATACAAGACTCGATTGCTTCTTAAAGTTGATATTCCCCGATAAAAACAGTTTCAACACTACCTTCAAGAATCAGGTTATCGGGTGAGCCTGATACCAATACCTTACCACCAGGCATTTCAATGGTTTGAGGGCGTGTATGCTCCTCAACATGCCAAATCGCAGCAGCCGTTGCACAAGCTCCTGAGCCGCAGGCTGATGTTCTTCCTGCGCCGCGCTCGATGATGTCGATATATACGTGGTCAGCAACTTGCCCTGTGACAATTTCAATATTTCTATTTTCGGGAAACGATTCCACAGCTTCAAAAAAGACAGAGTGGGGGTTGCCAATTTCTACATCAACATGGGCATCGGTTTGATTGGTAATTTGAGCAGCACCCATTTCCACAGCGATACCGTTATCTGTTTTTTTAGCTGTTACTATTCGGTCATTTAAAGCAATGGATACAGATGCTTTATTGAGGCTCTCAAGTAATAAAGAACCCACGCAACGCAGACCGTTGCCGCAATTGGCGGCTTCTGTGCCATCATTATTAAAAATACGCATATGTGCATCGGCATCGTTGCTGGCAGTGAGGATGAGTAATTGATCACAACCAATGCCATAACGGCGTTCGGTGATGGTGCGTACAAACTCATGGCTGCATTCAGGCAGTTCATGGTCAAGACCATTCAGTACAATGAAATCATTGCCCTGTGCCTGCATTTTGGTGAATGGAAGTATGTTTTTTTGAGGCATTATTTACGATGCTCGACTTCAACCGTGGTATAAACGCCGCCACGAACATTGAATATAGCGGTGATTTTCAGATAACGCGGATCCATAGCGTCAATTAAATCAGATGCCATCATATTGGTCACTTGTTCGTGAAAATGCCCTTCATCACGAAAACTCCAGTAATAAAGCTTTAATGATTTGAGTTCGACGCAAAGCTCATCGGGAATATAATCAATCTTAATTTCTGCAAAGTCGGGTTGCCCTGTTTTGGGACACAGGCAAGTAAATTCAGGCGAATCAATCTTGATGTGATAATCACGCTCTGGGTTTGGATTAGGGAAAACTTCCAGTGTTTTGCTTGCTTCAGCGGTGGGTTTGTTGCCCAGTTGGGTAAGATTCTTAGTGAGTGACATGGTTAAACCTCAAAATGTTCGATAATATCGGAATAAATAGCAGTCAGTGTATCCAGCTCATGCGTAGCGACACACTCATTGACTTGATGGATGGTGGAGTTGGTTAAGCCCAACTCTGCGACTGCCACACCTGCGGCTGCAATGAAACGACCATCGGATGTTCCGCCGCCTGTATCACGCACCGTGGTAATGCCTGTGATGCGCTCAATAGATGCACAGATAGTATCTAAAAATATGCCATCTGGTGTTGAAAAGGCAGTGGCAACATGATCGAAATCTATTGTCGTTTTACAGTCTTTACATGCAGTCTCAACCAATGATTTAATTTGTTCAAAATTATTACCTGGATTGTAGCGAATATCCAAAAATGCCTCAGCAGTTCCTGGAATCACATTGCTGGCACCTGTTCCACCATTGAAATTGGTGATTTGACACGATGTGGCAGGAAAACCTTCGGCAGTTTTCCCCCAATCAATGTTAGCAATGCGTGTTAAGGCTGGGGAAGCGCGGTGAATGGCATTATCAGCATCTTGTGGGTAGGCAGAGTGCCCTTGTTTGCCAAGGAAGCTGATGCGTGCTTGAACCACGCCACGACGACCACGGCGAATGGTATCGCCTACTTTTTCAGAGCAAGAAGGCTCACCAACAATCACAGCATCAGGTAGAGAATTGTTTGCTTGCATATATTCGACGATGCGAATTGTGCCATCAATAGAATCGCCTTCTTCATCGGAGGTAATTAGTAGTTGCAGGGTAGGTAAGGGTGTTTGTTGGGCACAAAGCTGGGCAATGGCAGCCAGCCAACAGGCAATGCCACCTTTCATATCTTGTGTGCCACGACCATGCAGGATTGCTCCCTCAGGGGTATCTTCCACCACGGCTTCAAAAGGAGGATGTGTCCAAGCTTCAATCGGCCCCGTTGGTACAACATCGGTATGTCCTGCAAATGCTAATGTGCCTTTAAGCTCACCAATACGTGTGTAAATGCTGTTGGTAATACCTGCTGTATTCACAGATATACGCACAAAACCCAAGGGTGCAAGTAGCCTTTTGATGTAGTTCTGGCAGCCAGCATCTTCGGGTGTAGGCGATTCGCGACGAATCAGTTTGATGGCAATATTAAGCGCAAGCGATTGGTTCATATATAGGTTATATCCTTTGTAACTATTCAGATCACCACTGATTTGTCCGGGACCTTCGTTAAAAAATGCTCACTTACAAAAGTAAGTTGTGCTTTTCTGCCTTGGTCTCAAATAAATCAGCGGCAATCTGAACACTCACTATCCTTTCAAATGATTCGCATCGACGTTCAATACCATGAAAACATTGCTGCTGTGTTGCCAGTCGTTCGATTTGTTTGATTGTTGCGCAGTCTATGTGTTCAAAGACTTCCATGAAAGTTGTCTTTTCATTTTGCATGCGTTTGTAGAGCTTGCCTTGGATGTTTAGCTCGCTCTGAACATGTTCGATCCATGACTGAAATACGCTTTCCTGCTGACTTTCTGCATGATACCAAACAAAGGCAGAGAAGATTTTTTGCTCAGGCATGGCAAGCTTCAATCACAATAACAGAAGCACCATTTTCAAGTGAGAACGATGTATTATTTTCTACAGATTCAATGGGCAGGTGGGCAATGCCAACATTCTCGTTTGATGCATTCGTGGCGGCTGAAGTTAGCATGCCTATCTTATGCTTATTTTGGATGGGGCAGGGAATGCTAGGCAAATCACCTTTAATTTTAACATGATAGAGCTTTTTCTTAATGCCATTTCTCCAATGCATGCGACTGGTAACTTCTTGCCCGACATAACAACCTTTATCAAAATTCACRCCRTTCATCTCRATYAARTTGGCATTTAAYGGATGTATRCTGGCATCCCAATCACGTCCAAATCGTGGTGTGCCATGGATGATGCAAGCCTTTTCAAACGCCTCTTCATTGCATGCGTTTGAAATGTTTTCCAGCTCTTTTTGTATATCGCAGTGATCCATTATAAGCCACATGCCCTGATTGGCGGCTTCATGCATCTCAATATCAGCTTCGATGGGTTGCTTGATATGTTGAATAACTTGTTTTGTGTTTTTCCCTTGAATAGACAACACACCCAATGCTGCAACCTGTCCCAAACGAATATCATGACCCAACGCAAAGCGGCGTAAACGCTCAACCAGTGTCGCAGCATAAGAGGCTTCGGTGATCATGATAAGTTCGCTGCCAATGTCGATGATATGCATATCGGCAATCATTTTACCTTGCGGGGTAAGTACTGCGGTATAAATAGGGTTGGTGGCTGTGAGTAGGTTTATATCTTGGGTGATTTGCCCTTGCAAATATTTACGAATGTCGTCGCCCGATGCTTTTAAGACCGCAAGTGACGTGCGATGGCAGGATAAGGTCTGTATGGAGGGCGAATCAATCATGACGGTATGATGGTCAGTCATGCAGATGAGTTCAAGCCTTGGAATAATGATGTTTTATGTATTTCTATTAACGGTTATATATCAGTGGGTGTGCTTTCAACGGTATCGCGCAAAACTTTAAACAAAGCACGTGATGATTTGGGTGGTTTGTTTTGTTGTATTTCTTTCATTGCATTGCGAATCAACTGGCGGATTTGAGTAATATTACTTTGTGGATACTGCTCCAGCCATGCATCCAGCGCATGTACATCTTCTGCATCAAGCAAACGATCACGCCAGCGTTCAACCTTATGAAACTTGGCATTGGCTTTGGCTGTACCAAACTCAAGGTCATTGATGGTTTTTTCGAGTAGGTCGGTATCCATTTCACGCAGCAATTTGCCAATAAACTTGAAATGACGTTTGCGCGCGCCATTTTGGTGAATAGCTTTGCCTTCAACAAGAGATTCACGAAGCTCATCAGGCATTTTCAGGCGACCCAATTGTGCCATATCCAGTGATTCCAGTTTTTTCCCGAGTTTGACCAAAGCAACGGCATCACGTTTTAATTGTGATTTGTTGGGGCGGATAACCCGCTCTTCTTCCTCAGCAAAGATATTAACAGGTAGTTCTTCTTCTATCGGTGGACGCATATTACTTACTTACTTTCTTCAGCACGCAATGATTTGGCGAGTTTATCCAACACACCATTGATAAAACCACGGGCAGGTTCATCCGTATAATCACGTGCCAATTCCAATGCTTCATTGATAATAACGCGGTAGGGGATTTCTAGGCGATTGATCATTTCCCATGTTGCCAAACGAAGAATATTCAGCTCCAACGTGGCAACACTGCGCAGGCTACGATTGATGACAGTGGTGATTTTTGCATCCAAATCATCACGGTTTTCAAGCACACCGTTGACCAAAGAACGTAGATAGTCTTGATCTTGTTGTTCACGACCTTCTTCTTGCAGGCGACCGCTAATCAATCCAGGAATGGCAGCATTATCGCATTCGCCGCTTTGCCATGCATACAATACTTCAACAGCAGATTCACGGGCTTGATGACGATTGGGGCCTGCGCCCTTAAGTGGTTTATTCACCTTTATTCTCCAATCCCTTCGATTTTTCTAAGTAGGGTCGCAATTTCAACAGCGGTTAAAGCCGCTTCTGCGCCTTTATGACCATGCGCGCCACCAATGCGGTCCACAGCTTGCGCATGATTATCAACAGTTAGCACACCATTGGCGATGGCAATATCGCCACATTCGGCGATATGTCCAATAGAATCCATCGCAACACGACAAACATGCTCAAAATGAGCTGTGCCACCTTGAATTATGCAACCCAGACAAACCAATGCGTCATAGGTGCCAGTTTGTGCCATAGCCGATGCTAAGGTTGGGATTTCCAATGCACCCGGTACATGCACGATATGCAAGCTTTCATCTGTTGCGCCGTGCTCTTTTAGGGCTTTAACGGCACCATCAAGCAAGCCTTCGGTAATATCTTCATTAAAGCGGCTAACAATGATACCAATTTTCATGTCTGTGGCATCAACATTTCCAGCCAAGTGAGGGGCATCCAAGCTCATATTATTCTCCAGCCTTACCTTTTGCACTTATCATATGACCCATTTTATCACGTTTGGTCTGCAAATAGGTGATATTATCTTCATGGGCTTGCACTTCAAGCTGTACGCGCTTAACCACTTCAAGCCCATAACCATCCAATGCGATGATTTTTTTAGGGTTGTTGGTCAATAGATTGAGTTTACGAAGACCCAAATCACGTAAAATCTGCGCACCAATACCGTAGTCTCTTAGATCAGATTTAAAGCCTAATTTTTCATTGGCTTCAACGGTATCATGTCCTGCATCTTGCAATTGATAAGCCTTTAATTTATTCAATAAACCAATGCCGCGACCTTCTTGGCGAAGATATAAAATCACACCTTCACCCGCTTCAGCAACTTGCCGCATGGCAGCGTGTAGTTGTGAGCCACAATCACAGCGGCGTGAGGTAAACACATCACCCGTTAAACATTCGGAATGGACACGCACCAAACAAGGCTTATCCGCAGTCGGGTTGCCCATGACCAAAGCCACATGCTCGGCATCATCAACCATATTGGTATAACCAAGCATATTAAAATCACCAAATTCAGTGGGTAAACGAACTTCTACTTCACGCTTGACCAAAGAATCATGTTTTAAACGATGTGAAATCAAATCCGCAATGCAGCCAATTTTAATGTTATGCTTTTTGGAGAACTTTTTCAGCTCAGGCATACGAGCCATTGTGCCATCTTCATTCATAATCTCGCAAATTACGCCCGCAGCTTTTAGTCCAGCCATGCGTGCCAAATCAATAGAAGCTTCGGTATGCCCTGCCCGCACCAACACGCCACCTTCTTGTCCTTTGAGTGGGAACACGTGCCCTGGTGAATGAATATGCTTGGCTTCTGCGGCTGTTTTAATGGCAGTACGAATGGTGTGTGCTCTATCAAATGCAGAGATACCAGTGGTGACTCCTTCAGCGGCTTCAATCGATACGGTAAAATTGGTTTTAAATTTGGAGTTAATATTGGCTGTCATCAGCGGTAAACCAAGCTTATCTACTTGCTCTTCTTCAAGGGTTAAACAAATCAATCCGCGCCCGTGTGTTGCCATAAAATTAACGGCTTCAGGGGTGACCCATTCCGCTGCCATGACCAAATCACCTTCATTTTCGCGATCTTCATCATCGGCAAGGATAATCATGCGTCCAGCACGCAACTCTTCAATCAGTTCTTCACAACTGGCAAGGCTCATTTAGTCTCCTCAGACTTATTTTGAAAGTACATGATACGCTCGACATAACGAGCAAACATATCTGTTTCGATGTTTACGCGGTCATTTTCTTGTAGCTGACCCAAGTTTGTGTGCGACAAGGTATGTGGAATGAGGTTGACGGTAAAGCAACATTCGTCCACATCATTCACAGTCAGGCTGGTGCCATTGAGTGTAACCGAACCTTTTTTAACAATATAGCGAGCCAGTTCTTGCGGCGCAACAAATGTAAAAGCTTTGTGTTCGCCAATATTTGTGATGTTTTTTACCTGCGCCAAGCCATCGACATGACCTGTAACAATATGACCACCCAGTGCATCACCAACGCATAGAGCGGGCTCCATATTAACCTTTTTTCCAATTTTGGCATGGGAGAAGGTCGTTAATTTAAGTGTTTCTAACGATAATGTGGCTGACCATGTGTTTTTACTTGGGAAATCTGTGATGGTTAAACAACAACCATCCACAGCCACGGAATCACCGAGTTGCCAGCCAGACATGTCCAAGTTGGTTTCAAAAGTCATATGGCTTTGTTGTTGTTCGTGTTTGATATGCCGAGTATGTCCGACATCCTGAATAATTCCTGTAAACATACGAATCCTTAAAAGGGTAGGGCTACGGGCTGATTATTGATGGTTAACGCACCATCTGCCATGTGCAATGTACTATGTAGCATATCACCTTCTTCAAGTAGCCAGCCTTTTTGTAAGAAATTTTCAATATTTGCTCGGCTAGAGTCGGAGACCAAAGCCCAAGGAAATTTTACCTGCATATCTGCACGAATATGCTTCTTAATCTTCGTGAAATTTATCACACCCTGCTTATTTAAGCCTTTAATAGTGAAATAAAGTTCACCTTGAATATCACCATCAGGGGTGGTCAGCARAGCATCATGGAATTTAATCTCTGGTTCCGCAGCCAAAATATCAGGTAACAAACTAAACATGCTGAAACCCATRTTTTTCATGGCTTGTTCTTGTTGTTCTGCTGGCAGTGCTGAAATTTTTTGCTGCATTTCATCCAACTTTTCAAACACACTCAGTGGAATGTGATTGAATACGATGGTGTATTTTCCAGGTCCATATGCAATGCCTTTATTTTGAATTTTCTCAACATGAAGGCTTTGAGAACTAGATATACGTTGCTGCGTATCGATAGCTGTCTCGCCATTGATATTGATCTGCTCCATACGAAGCGTGTTTTTCTTATCGATAAACTCAATGCTATCGGTGCTCCAGTCCATATCACCAACCCAGATAATGCCTTCTTTTTGTGCATTGGTATGGGATGTGCTCTTACCAATATTTACTTGCCCATTGGCATGGCTAATTTGCATGCCTTGCCAGTTCAGCAYTGCTTGAAGGTGTTGYACAGGCAGGTCGCTATAAGCTTGCAGTTGAAGTGGGTGCATGATGATATGCGTGTCTTGCTCGTCATGGCTAAGTTCTGGGATGGAAAGCTGAGAATCCTGTGAACCATCATAATATAGCTGTGTGAGTAGTGTGATGGTTGGAATCTCTCCAAAGGTTTGTGTGAGTTTATTTTGTATGTTCGCAGGCAATTCAATATCAGTTTTGACATCGGCAAAACCAAATGCCACTGGACGGTNATCGCCCCACAAGACAGGCCCTTGACGCACGCTTTGATGCACGGTGAATGTCATAGGGTTATTGCTTATGTCGGGCAAATAAACGCTTAACTTGGATAGAATACTACTATGAAACCAGCCGCGTTGAATGGTGCTATCAATGGAGCGAATGTTAGGGTTTAATCTGTAGTGCTCGGTTAAGGCTTCACTGCGCTGTTGTGTGACAAAGCCAACAGCAAAAGGCACAGCCAGTATAGCAATGATACATAGGGATAATACAACTATTTTTTTCATGATTTATCCTTGTTTGACGCGTCTTTGGAGAAAGCTTYCCACTCCCGCCATGYATCCAGCATRGGGAAATATAGYGCAAGTCGCAGATTGTGATGYCCCATGGCTTGTAAGGCAAGCGCATAGCGTTGTAATTGGCTTTGATGGCGCTGGCACTCYTCATYGAGAAAGTGTTCTATATCGCYACCTTCATGGCTGGCAGTTTTGTAATCAATAATCCARCGRATACCATYKTCATCCTCAAAACTTCGATCYAYRATATARTGAGAGAGRTGRSAGSYATTGGAGCTATTAAGATTAAGGTGGGAAATTGCCCATTCACAATGAGCATGCTGATGTTTGTTTGAAAGTATCCAGCGACCACGTTGACTATTTAAGGTGTTATCCAGACCCACCTGGCAGCGATGCAGGGCAGTCTCTAATATTTCCCCTGATAAACCTTCTTGCATCAGTAATCGGCGCATGCTTTGGTTATTGTTTTCTGTACGCCATTGCTCTACGCCTATCTTGGCAATTTGCTCAAAGATAGCATGCAAAACATTGCCCACAGGTGCGGCTTCTAGTCCTGCCCAAGCAAAAACAGTTTCATCTTTTCGTTCTGAATCAACGCTTGGATACGCAGCTATGGCTGCGGGTATATCACGCATGCGTTGAAGTTTTTTGCCAACACTTGTGTGATCGGGCTCAAACTTTTCAAGTTGTATGATATGCGCTCCAAAGCAGGCTTCATCATGCTCAAGCAGTGTGTGTAAGAAAGAACCTTTTTTAGCACGCCCTTCCTTTTCTGATACATGCCCAAAAATATGCAACTGACTCTCTGCACGGGTGCAAGCAACATAAAGTTGGCGGTGTTGCTCGTGTAAATCTTTATTTTTTTCGATATTTTGAATGAATGAGAATAACTTATCTTTGCTGCGTGTTTGTGCTTTTGGCGAGAGTAAAAACAAACCTTCGCCTTGTATAGGTGCTTCAGTGAAGGCCATTAAAGGCGCATCATTGCGCCCACTGCTCTTGCCCATGCCAGGTAGAATGACCACATCCCATTGCAGTCCTTTTGCGCCATGAATGGTCATGAGTTCTACCATGGCAGCATCAGGGTTGCTGTTTGGCGCAGCATACAAAAACTCAAGCCGTTCATCGAAATGCTTAAAGTGAATAGAGCCTGCAATATGCTCGGCTTCCAAACTGTCCAAAAGCTGCAAAWCAGTTTCGACATTGGTATGCGCACTGCCTTTTAATAGATGCGGCATACCCAAACGTAACCATGCTGTTTCGATGCAGTCTCGAACAGCTATATGCCCAACACTTGCCATGCATGGCGCTAAGGCGTGGGTGAGGTGCTCGACTCGTAAGCGGGTATCGGGCTGAAGTGATGATAGCAGTGCTGCATCATGCAATCTCTCCCACACGGATAAGGGCATATGGCTGCCCAATACATCAAAYAACGCCTGATTATTTAATCCGCAACAAGGCGCACGCAACAAGGCTGCCCAAGATGCTTTATCGGCTGGGTGTAATAAGGCGCGTGTTAAGGCGCGTAAGGTGCGAACTTCTGCTTGTTCTGCCAATGGAAGAATCTTAATGGCACGAAATGCAATGCCTGCTTTTTCAAGCGTAGGCATAATGGTGTGTAAGTGCTTACGGGTACGTGCAAGTATACCAATACGTTGCTTTTGCGGGGTGGATTGGCGAATAATATCTAAAATTGACATGGCTTCAGCTTGTGCGTCTTCACCCGTTTGCAGGTGAAGATGTACATTGCCCTCATGGTCACGTGCCGCTTCGGCTTGTGCATGGCATACAGCACCACGCATAGCATCGGCTTGTGTTGGAAAAATTTGTGCAAAAGCACGGTTAACCCAATGCACAATACTGGGGCTAGAGCGGAAGTTGCGTTGCAATGAGCATGGTAACACTTCAGGTAAATCAACATTGTTTTTCGCAGCTTCCAAAAATAAACCAACCTCGGCTTTGCGAAAGCGATAAATCGACTGCATGGGATCGCCGACCATAAACAGGCTACGCCCATCATCTTCTTGCCAACCCGCTGTGAGACAACGCAGTAATTCAATTTGTAATTCGGAGGTATCTTGAAATTCATCAACCAAAATGTGTTGAATACGATAATCGAGCTTTAACAATACATCCGATGGACGGCCTTGCTCATCTGATAAAGCATCCAGTGCGCGCAGTGATATTTCAGTAAAATCGGCGCTGCCTTGTTGTGTGAATATGTTTTTTAATTCGTTTGATGCAAGTGGCAGCAATGTGAAAAGTGCTTGCAATACTTGCCATTGTGTATCGGAAAAATGTGGGGAGTCGGGCATCTTACGAATATCATGCCATTGCTCTGAAAGCTCAGAAATATCCGATAAATGCGAAAAAATATCCAAAATAGCACTTTTTTCAACTTTAGCATCGGCTGGGAAACCTTGGCTTTTGGTGACTGTTTTGCGTAATGTGCCACTGGCTGTGAGCAAGAAATCTGCGATATTTTTCCACATGCTTAAGCATTCTATATCAGGCTCTGGCCATGCCTCGATTTTCCACAGCTCCGAGCCACCATGCTCGGCTGCAAAGCGCATCAATGCAGGTAATGCTTGTTTATACTCAATAGGCATGGATGCATCACATTGTTGCAACTGATGTTCCATATAATAAGCTAAGTTGTGCTCCAATAAATCGCGCAAGCCTTGTGTGTCGCGGGCATATTTTGCGATGTATTTTAGCCATTGCTCGCGGTTTTGCAGCATATTGGCAATCAGTGTGATTACCGCTGTGGTATTATGATCCTGATGCAATAATAGGCTTTCTACGGCTGTGCGATAATGGCGAGCGGCATGATTTAGGGTGTTTTCAGCAGCTTGTTGGTACATCGCGCCAGCATGTTCACTGGGACGGGGCATATCACCCAGCCCAGAAAGTAGGGGCAGTTGACGTGCCAACATGGATGTTAGKSTGYCNNCRMTGKCWTCANTAYGTAGRCGGTTGGGGTTTTCCAATAGTTGCCATTGCCGCTCATGGGAGCGTTGCAATACCTTCTCAGCCAAAAGCCAAGTGCCCATGCGATGACTTTCTTTATCATCGGGTTTGCTCATGTGCAGTGATYCCAAGACGCGCGCCCGCATTTCTGCGGCTGCCTTGCGGGTAAAGGTGAGTGCCATGATTTCTTCTGGTTCTTGTGCGACTGCAAGCAGTGCCAAAATGCGCTGGGTGAGCAACTCTGTTTTGCCTGAACCTGCAGGCGCTTGTACCAGAAAGGATTGCTTGGGTGAAATCGCCTGTTGGCGAACCTYGCTGCTCATGAARTTTTCTCCTTGCTTGCGGATTCTTGTTCTGCCAATTCATCGATACGGCAAACCGCTTCGAGCTTGCAATAATTGCAGGCATCTTTATCGCGCGGAGAAACATCGCTACGACCTTGAATAAATTCTTCAGCCAGCGCATCAATTTGTTGCCGCCAAGCATTCAAGATGCCTTGCCAATCATCGGGACGTTGTCGCTTTCCATCACATGGGGTAATGCCCTTGATGGCCATGTCTTCACCACTTAAACCATTAAACCCCATATCCTCACCGCTGCGAACGCTGGCAAAACTTACGGCATCTTGTGCGCTTAAATCAGCAGCCAATGCATATATAGGTAGTTGTGGTTCAGCRATACGCTCTCCCAGCCATTGGCTGGTAGGTTGTTTTGTCCCCGTTTTGTAGTCGATTAATAAACGATGACCATGGGCATCTTTATCCATACGATCGGCTTTGATGGTGATGGGTAATGTGATCTTGCCAGTGCTTGGCAAGGATAATTGATAGGTCTTTTCCAATGCTTCGATTTGAAAAGGCGGGCGCTGACTTTCTAATTCCAACCATTGTTGCAACAAGCCTTGCATGCGTTTCTTTTCAACGGATTGGCTATGAAAATCAATAGGCTTCTTATGATGCAACCATGCATGCTCAATACTGTTGCCAATGAGTTTTTGACGTTTCTCATGGTTCATATCCAACAGCTTTTGCTGGGTGAGTAATTGTTGCCAAATATATTCCAATGCCAGATGAAGCAATGAGCCTTTGCTGGAAGGTTCAATGCCAGGACTTGTTTCATCCAGSGCACCGATACGCAAACGATGCACCGCAAAAGCCCGAAAAGGGCAGGCTGATTGATGTTTGATAATACCAGTRCCACCGCGAATATCCTGTGTATCACTTACAGGAACAGGCTGAGTATCATCAAAGTTTTCGCTTGCCCAATGTTCAGGCATTGTATCATGGGATAAAGCATCTTTGATGGGCAACTTGCTAACAAAACTTGATGCTTGCATGACTTGCTCATCACGTAGGGTGGCATAACTGATCATGATATGCGGAGCGGTGTGCAACATTTGTTGCCATAACCATTGGCAGGACTCAAATACCAATGGACCATGCGACATGGGAATACGGTAATCCTGTTGGATGCGTACGGGAAGAAAGCTTTGCGGGCGGGCAATCGGCGGGAAATTACTGTTATCCATGCCATAAATAAATGTGTAATCAAATTGCATACCAACGCTTTGTTGCATGTTTAAAACTACCACATTGGATAACATTGTTGGCCGTATGATGTGTGTTTCCGCACAGCTAGCGCGTAAATAAACAAGAAATTGTGTCCATGTGCAGCTCTCTTGCATGGCATCCAAGGCAATCAATTTGSTGATGCTTTCATGCAATGCATTCATCAGCTGTGTTTCGTGCGARTTGCGTAGGCTTTCATGCTCCAAACCAGCCTGAATAAAACCACAGCGTTGCAATAGATGTTGGCAGGCTTTGATCCAATGTGCAGCAGRTTGCTTTTTAGGCATGTTTTGCTGCCATGTTGTCATGCTTTTAACACAACGCTTGAAAGCAGGGATGGTTTGCATTTCTTTTGATGTTAAAAGGTGTTTAAGTTGGATTTTATGACGGTTTTGTTGGCGGAATGTGACATCCAGTGTAGCGCGTAACATGCGCTCTTGTTCAAAGCCTCGTATCCAAGGGCAAAATAATAAGGGTGAAAAGTCTTCAAAAGCCATCTCGTGATGCGCACATTGGGCMAGCAGATGCAATGCTTGTTGAATCATGGGGCTATCTGCCAGCATTTCTTGTGAGGTAATGATTTGGCATGGGGTTTCAGGGTGYAGGCAAGATGTAGGGTCTAGGATTTTTTGCATATGCCGTTTGAGCTTGGATAACTCGCTCTGTTGACTTGCCTGCGCACTTACAAGGGCAATGCGAGCCTGTGGCTGTTTCTTAAGAATCATCTGGGTTTGTAGGGCAAGGTGTTGATATTCTGCCTGCTCATCTTGGCATGGGTGTAAGGTGATGTTTTGTGGGGTTTGCTGGCGTTGGATTTGTAAGATTTCAACGCCCATTGTTGCGTACATGTTGAGGTGTTGTTCTTGCATGGGTGTGAAAGATTCAAAGCCATCAATCATGATAGATGAGGGTAAATCTAAATCTTTTTTATAGCTGAGTAGTAGGGCTGGCATATCGGCTTTGAGGACATATGACTGATGCTCATCTTGTTCAAGTTGAACGTGGATCATATCAATCCAACGAACCAGTGCCGCCGTTTCATCACCACCTACTTGTATAAGTGTTTGCTGGGGGATTAGGTATGATTGCATGAGTGCATAAGCCCCGCTTGCCTGCTTGGCAAGACCTCGAATGCTRSCATCTGCCATATCAGGTAGATGAAGTTTGATGCTTTGCTGCCAAAGAAGTTGTTCTTGCATGTCTTTTAGACAAATCTTATGCGATGTTTGTTGAAACAATTCAGACTGCCATGCCGACCAAGTGTGAATTTGGGGTGTTTCATAGGCAGTCATGCTTTGCTCGGTGCTATAACGACGTTTCCAGTCATTTGCCAGTTGTGGGCTATGGGTGATAAGCATAGACTTTTGTGACAAGTGAGTCAGAGCATCGGTGTCTAAAATTATTTTTGGCTTGATTTTATCGGTCATATCACCTTCAATTGCAGTTGCGAGTTTGTTGCTTTTTTGTCTAATTTAGCAGCAACAACATATTTTTTGAAGTGCTGATTGCTTAGGTTAYTAAATATTCGGGAGGAATAATGAAACAGGTTAAGATGACATGCCCGCGTTGCAAAGAGAAATTTCAGGCAGAAAAGGCAGATATATATGAATGCCCCTTTTGTGGTACCAATGTCCGTGTGAAGGCTGTTAAAGAATCGGATATGGAAAAGACGCAGGCMATTAAGATATAACCTTAGAGAAGCGCTGAATAACGCATGAAACACGTCTTTGCACCCGAAAAAGGCACATGCCTGCGTTGTGAATATTGCCAATAGAAGCGCTGACCTGCCATTCACGCCTTGCCCTGTATTTTATGGGGCAGGGCGTGTGATATGCTCCTCTGGAATAAGCTGCCCTTGGGCATTGATATGCGCGGGGATATATTGGGTTCTCTGATCTTGGTCATCCATGGTGAGCTGTGCATAAGCAAAATATGCAGATATAAGACCTATGGCAATMACACTGGCAAGAAAGAAGTGTGATGGCGCATTTGGCTTTTGTGGCGTGATATCGATGATGTCGGGTTGATGTTTATTTATTTCCCTGCGTAGCTTCCAGAATAGGAATATATTCCGTAATACAAACATCAGTAAAGCCGGCCCAAAGAAAAATAGTAGGGTAACAATAACATTGCGAATCATGATTGAATAAGCTCCTTAAGGCGTGTGGCATAGGCTAAAACATCAGGTTCTTGCCCCATGCGCTGTGATTGATGCACTGTTTCAGCAAGAATTTCGAGAATTTTGTGTAGGGCATCATGGCGATCAATTTTTTTAATAGCGACCATATATTCAAGTGCGCGCGCCATTTCGGGCGGCTGTTTTGTTGCAGCTTGCTCTTCAAGAGCCAAATGCAGTGATAAATGCAAATAAGGGTTCATGCCATCATTCATTTCAAAGTCACGATCTAGGAAATCTTCCATATCATCAAAGAAAGGGTGGTATTCGGGGTGCATTTTAATCACCCGTGCAATACGCACTTGCAAGGCATCCAAGGGCAAATTGGCTTGTGCTTTTTGCCACGCATCCCAAAATATTTGACGGTGGGCACGTAACGTTTCGCGGGATGGTTTATATTCTTCTGATGTGCTCATTCAGGCACCCTATCGTTTTGAGTGTGATAAATGAATCATCATGACGAAGCGCTGTCACTGTAATTTTTTGCCTTTTTTAGCAGGGCTCAAAATAATTGCGATATTCCGTTGAATACCCTGTCATTACTTCCTCTGATGAATGACCCACCTTAAACGATGAGACTTTTTTGGGAAGGTGCCAACTACCCTGACAGAGGGGGCTCCTAGGATTGAAGTAGCGTAATACGAACTTGCAAGCCCTTCAGTGTTGGCGATGGTTCTAGTTTGATGTCGCCGCCGTAGGCATTCACTATTTCATTCACAATGGCGAGACCCAAGCCGTGTCCAGGTTTGGATTCATCGGCTCGAATGCCTCGGCTTAATAAGTGTTGATATGCATCAGGCTCAATACCCGCACCGTCATCCTCGATTTTAATCAATAGTTTGTTGTGGATTAGCTCTACCTGACAATGCACGGTTGAATCTGACCACTTACAAGCATTTTCCAATAAATTCCCGAAAATTTCCAGCATATCTTCGCGGTCAGCCTCAATTTTCAGAGCTTTGGATATTGCCAATGTTATTGTTTTATCGGGGAATAATTTTTTAAACACATTCAGCAATTCATGTAAATCGTCATAGGGTTTAAGCCACTGCCCACCGGGTGACTGACCTGCGGTTCGAGCCCGGGCAAGCTCGCGCGTAATGCGTTGTTCGATCTGTTGCAGTTGGTTTTGAAGTTGTATGTTGTCAGCAGTGCTTTCTTGTCGTTCGACAATTTGTTGGATGACTGACAATGGGGTTTTTAATGTATGCGCCAAATCCCCCAATGCATGTCTAGAGCGTTGCAAACGTTTATTCATTAAGGTTATGAGGTGATTGATCTCTGCCACCAAAGGCATGATTTCTTTGGGTGCGGGTGTTGTTATTTGATGAATTTCGCCCCGTTCTAGCAGTCCAAGCTGCTGACGAATACGCAACAGTGGTTTTAGTCCATATTGAATGATTAAGCTTTGCAAAATAAGCAGGATTAACACAGCTATGGCGGCAAGCACTAACAAGCTACCTTGAAAGGTATTGGTCATGGCATCAAGATGTGAAATATCTTCGGCTATGCGGATGGTTACTGGCTTGTTATGTATCTTGAAATTCTGTGAAAGGATGAGCAGAAGCTGATCATTTGGTCCTGCGACATCGCGAACCAATGGTGCTTTTGTTTGAGGAAGTTTTTCATCCCAAAGGGATCTTGAACGAAAGGTGTGACCTGCAACGGTAAGCTCATAGTAGTGTCCTGAAAAGGCGCGCATGTAAATATCGGGAATATAATTTTGATGAAGTTCTGGTTTGGCAGGCGGTTGCCATTTAAGGGCTGCAAGCAACGATTTTTGATCATGTTCCAAGCGTGATATGAGGTTTTGCTCGCTTAATTTTTCGACTTCTCGGTCAATCATGATCGTTTGAAAGATAAAAAATAACACCAGGCTTCCTGCAAGGCTAAGGGTGAGGCGTTTGTTAAGTGAGTACATGGTTACTTGCTGTTTTGCAAGGCATCAGGATTGAGGTAATAACCTTGCCCTCGACGTGTGCCGATGGCTTCTTTACCAATTATTTTTCTTAATCGACTGATATAAACTTCAATAACATTGCTTTCTTTTTCATCATTAAAATCATAGACGTGTTCGAGTAAGTGCGATGCGGGAAATATTTTTCTAGGGTGCAGCATAAGATAGCGCAATAAACGAAACTCAATACCCGTAAGCTCCAGATGTTGTTTTTTCCCTGTTGCAGGTTGCCAATGAGCCGATTGGGTGGGTTCATCTAGGGTCAGCCCGCCAATCGCCATGTTTGTGTTTGTTATGCCAGCAGCTCGCCGAATCAATGCTTGTAGGCGCACAAGTAATTCTTCAATGTGGAAAGGTTTGGTTAGGTAGTCGTCTGCACCAGCTTTAAATCCATCCACCTTCTCATGCCATGCCCCGCGTGCAGTCAAAATAAGCACGGGAATCGTAATGTGTTGTTTGCGCCATTGGGCGAGAATATTCAAACCCGATAAATCGGGAAGTCCAAGATCAAGAATGATAACATCATAAGGCTCAGTTTCGCCCATAAATGCACCATCGATGCCTTTGAAAGTGCTATCAACTGCAAAGCCATGGTCGCGTAATTGTTGGCTAAGCTCTTGATTGAGGGCGGTATCATCTTCAATAAGCAGTAAGCGCATTAATCATGTTCCGTTGTTAAAATTTTACCCGTGCTTGCATCAACCTTCATTTCTTGAACAACATGGTTGGCATCCAGTATTTCAATTTCGTAAATAAATTTTGCATCTTCATACTCTAGCTCAACATCCAATAAAGTGCCTGGATAGGAGGCTTCGATTTTTTTGAGGATTTGTGACAGAGGCAAAATGCTTTCTGTGTTACGCAGCTTGCGCACTTGCTCAATATCATCATCCGCCATGGTCTGAGGCATAGCCACTGCTACGGCAAGAAATACCGTAGCAGTGAGTAAAAGTCGGGGGTTTAATCTTCCCAACGCCCATATCCAGGGATACTTACGCTATCCTCATCGAAAGAGCCCCGTTCAGCACCCGTATGACATGAAAGGCAATTGGAAAATGAGCGCACCTTTATGTTTCCTTGCACCATACGTTTGGGGATTTCTCTATGCTCACGAAGAAAGTAGTTGGTTTCAGTAATGCGCAATGGCACAGCCTTATCCGCAATCGAGCGCGTGATACTACGGCTAAAGCGATTGGGTGCTTGATCGGCTGCATAGCTGCTTAAATAAGTTGTAATTTCATGCATTGTTTCATCATCAAGCTCAGCATTCTCTCCGAAATGATCATCCAGTGTAGCCATCATTTTGATCCATGAACGCTTTGGTAAAAAGCCTGCTGGATAAGCAAAATGGCAAGCAGAACATTCATTTTTATATGCCTTATTGATCACTGGCGGAACACCTGCAGTTTGTTGCATAAAACCTCTTCCTTCATGTTCGTCATTCTCTCCCCATTCCCAGCCATCACTCCATGCTAATGTTGCCATGGATAGTGTAATGCAGCCAAAGAGCAAAACTGTACCCCATAATCGTTTTTGTTTCATGATATTCTCCTTGTTTTTAAATGACTTTGTATTTTTCTTGATTTATTGAGATTGAAAAAAGAGTAGAAAATCGCCTTTCTCTTGTGCAGTACACTCACGCCCCCAAGTCCACTTGCAGTTTCGTTTGAACCATTTTTCAATCTTTTTTGTATCTTGGAAACGTTCAGGATTTGTTTTTGCCGACATGGCTTCAATMAGTTTKCCAGTGCGAATATGGCTACCTGTTTTGCGAATATCACTGGTATGACATGTTGCACAACTGACGGGTTTGCCTGTTTTTTTCTGAATATGTTGTTCGTGCCACATGGACTTTCCCTTGTTGGCATCAAACTGCTTTGCCCCTTCACTGTGATATTTATCCAACAGCATGGTTACACTACTGTTTGTGGTACTATTTGTAGCAAAGGCGGTTTGGCTAACTGTGAAGCTGGTGAGTATGATAAAGCTGCTAAGTATGATTAGTGGTTTCATATATTGATATGCTCCTTGATTGTTTTTTTACCTGTAAACATGGATTTTATAAGGTTTGAGGATTGTAATATGCTCTCTGCAACAACACCGAGAAGGTGAATAAACACAAGTATTTGAAGTGCCTCAAAACACCAGTGATGTATTGATTGRATGAATATTTCCGTGCTGTAAGTTGTTTGTAAGCCAGCGAGGGGACCGATATTCATTTGCAATGCGATGAGTGAAAAACCAGATGCCACCAAGATAAATAGGCTTATCAGTAGCGCATAAATCATTAAACTACCTATAGGTGTATGACCTATATCATGTCTGGCTTTGAGTTTTATTAAGTCGAATACATGTTGTTTGATACTTGTAAGTGATGGTGTGAAGGATGAAAATTTGGCATGTTTTTCACCTAAAAAACCCCAAATAAAGCGGTATAAWAGAAGMCCMGCAATGRYAGTGCCTGCAAGAATATGCAAACGAATATCATGACCGACTGCCCACCATGACACAAAAAAAGCTGTTACTAAGAGCCAATGGAATAAGCGAAGCGATAAACTCCAAACTTCAATGTCTTKTTCATTTCTTGTGTGCATGCAGCGAACATTACGATGTGAACCTGAAATGAAGCTGAATGCATGGGGATGCGGTTATGTTTTTATTTTACACCCTGACTYTTTAGATATTCTTCGTATGTTCCGTGATAATCAATAATACCTTCGGGTGTAAGCTCAATAATACGTGTTGCCAACGATGATACGAATTCACGATCATGACTGACAAAAATTAATGTACCTTCATATTTTTCCAAGGCTGTATTCAAGGATTCGATAAATTCCATGTCCATATGGTTGGTCGGTTCATCGAGTAAAAGTACATTGGGGTTTTTAAACATAAACTTGCCAAACAACATGCGCCCTTGTTCACCACCAGAGAGTTGTTGAACCCGCTTAGTCATATCATGTTTGGTGAATAACATCCGTCCTAAGTTGCTACGAATTTCTTGCTCRCCATGCTCATCTTTTTTCCACTGTGCCATCCAGTCAAATACACTTTCATTATCTTTGAAATCAGCTGAATGATCTTGCGCATAATAACCAATATTGGCATTTTCAGACCATTTAATRATGCCGTCATCGGCATCCAAATCGCCAGCCAAACAGCGCAATAGTGTGGTTTTACCAATACCGTTTGAACCAATAATGGCAACACGCTCGCCCACAGGAATCATCAGGTTGAAATTCTTAAAAAGAGGYTGCGCATCAAAGCCCTTGCTGACTTCTTGCAATTCTAAAGCGATTTTGAATAGTTTCTTATCCTGAGTAAAACGTATAAAGGGTGTGATGCGACTCGATACTTTTACTTCATCCAACTTAATTTTATCCAGTTTTTTGGCGCGTGATTGTGCTTGCGTTGCTTTAGATGCATTGGCTGAGAAACGGCGTACAAAAGCTTGAAGCTCTTGAATTTCTTCTGTTTTCTTAGCGTTTGCAGTTAGAAGTTGTTCCTGAACCAGTGATGAGGCTTCCATATARTCATCATAATTACCTGGATACAAACGGATTTCGCCATAATCTACATCTGCCATGTGCGTRCATACGCTGTTTAAAAAGTGTCTATCATGCGAAATAATTAGCATGGTTGCATTGCGCGACATAATCACTGTTTCCAGCCAGCGAATAGCATTGATGTCCAAGTTATTGGTTGGCTCATCGAGCAGAATGATTTCAGGATCACCAAATAAAGCTTGGGCAAGCAAAACACGCAGTTTCCAACCAGGGGCGATTGATTTCATCAAGTCGTAGTGCACATCCACTGGAATACCCATGCTAATGAGTAATTCTCCTGCATTGGAATCTGCGCTATAACCATCCAAATCGGCAAACTGACCTTCTAAATCGCCTGCGCGCATACCATCTTCTTCGCTCATKTCTTCAAGGCTATAAAKACGATCACGTTCTTCTTTGATTTTCCARAGYTGTTCATGYCCCATCATCACYGTATCAAGTACCGTATAGTCTTCAAAAGCAAAGTGATCTTGGCGCAATTTACCGATGCGTTGATGCTCGCCAATTTGCACAGTTCCAGCCGTTGGTACCAAATCGCCGCCCAAAATTTTCATAAATGTTGATTTGCCGCAGCCATTGGCACCAATAAGTCCATAGCGGTTGTTATCACCAAATTTAACTGAGACATTTTCGAATAGGGGTTTATCCCCGAATTGCATTGTGATGGCAGATGTAGAAATCAAAGCATTTTTCCGTATAAAAAGAAGATTAACCTAGCATAATAAATGAATGGGCAAGGTTTGAATTTCCCGCAGCATAGTGTTGCGTATGATATATACAAGTTATGGCTTGAATATTGCTACTGTTTTCATGCTATTTTTTTATTTTAAAGGAAGTAATTTGAATGCCACGTTTTATTTATGTGTTGGTCGTTATGTTTATTTCAGGGTTGTTAACGTCTGCTTGTGATAACAGCAAACAACAAGAGACCGTGATACAGAGTAAACCAGAAGTGCAAATTGGGCGTTTAATTTGCGGTGGTCACCTTTCTTTGGCGGTGGTTGAGCATAAATTCCAAGATGATYTATCCACATTCAAACTTAAAACTGTTCAAAATCACGATTGGAATGATGTGGTGAAAGATTTGAAAAGTGGAAAACTGGCAGGCACATTTATCTTGTCACCGCTGGCAATGAATTTGATTCATGATGGTTTGCCTGCAAAGATTGTCATGATGGCGGACCGCAACGGCAATGGTTTTGTGTTATCCAAAAAGTACAAAAGTATAGCCGAGTTGAAAGGGCAGCATACAGTGCTGGCAGTGCCGCATATTTATTCGCAACACCATGTGTTGCTTTACCTTGCGCTCAAACAGCATGGTGTTGATTATAAGGATGTTACAGTGATTGCTATGCCACCGCGTGATATGATTACATCTCTAAAACGTGGTGAAATYGATGGTTTTGTGGTGGGTGAGCCAGAAGGTAACCGCTCAATTTCGCTTGATGTTGGTTGGATGGCATCCATATCACCGAAGATTTGKCATAATCATATGGATCATGTCTTTCTCGCGTCTAATGTTTTTATCAAAGAGCATCCAGAGCAGTTGCAAGAATTAATCAGTGCATTGAAAAAGGGTGGTCAGTTTATTGAAGCTAATCCTCATGAAGCTGCTTTGATGAGTGAAGATTATACGGGTGCCAGTGCGGCAGTTTTTGAAAGCGTACTAACGGATCCACCCGATTGGATTGATTATTCAGATATGATTCCCAGTGATGCGTATATGCGAGCCATGGCAGATGTGATGGTAAAAATGGGCTTGTGGAAGGCTGTGCCAAAAAATCTGACCGCTTATACAGATCAGCGCTTTATTATTAAAGCTACAAAAAACCTGCGGAACTGACGTTGAAATTATTGCCAAAGAGAATACCGCTGCGCATAGCATGGTATGGGTTAATACTATTAGCCTCATTGATACCAGCTATTATATTGGCTCCATGGCTGGCGGGTAAAGCGCATGGCTTGTTGCTTGATCGGGCGATACTTAGTGAGAAAATGTTTCATCGAGAGTTAGAAACGCGCATTGACCTAGAGACAGAACGATTAATTTCAGTATTAGAAAACAAATCTGATCCCATTAGCTATTTTATAAGTCATGGCGATGATGCCAATATAATTCGTCACTTGATTGAAAAAATTGATGTGCGTGAAGCTATTCTTAACAGTATCAGTATTTATAATATTCATGCGAAGCTTGTTTTTTCCACACACAAAAAAAATCATATGCTACCAGCAATCACAGTAGCTTCCGCAGGTTTTGTTGTTCCCATGCATCAGCGGGTATTTATTGGGTCACCCAAACGGTTAAGTGATAATCACTTTGAGTTTGTGATTAGTGTGCCTTTGATTTATCAGGGTGAAAATATTGGGGTGATGGTTAGCAGTATCAATATCAATGAATTTTGGAATAGTATTCGCAAGAAGCTTCCTAAGCATAATTCACAGGTCTACCTTGTTGATGGACGCGGAACTCTATTGACTCACCCACCGCATTCGCGTTATAAACAAGGTGAGTTGCTATCAAAACACGCCATTATTCGCAGTCTTTTGGCGCATAAAGACTGGCATAAGGTTGAGGTTTATAAAGGTTTCGAAAATAGCAATGTATTCGGTATAGGCACAGATATCCCTGGGTTGGGATGGGGTATTATATCAGAAATACCTGAAGGCAAGATTGATCTGCCTATCAAATCATCCCTGATTATGCTTGTTGTTATTGTGTTATTTCTACACCTTATTTTTAGTATTCTCGGGCTTCTGTTTACCCGCCGATTACTTGACCCTATTTTGGATTTGGCTGAGGTCATGAAAAAAGCAACGACAGGTGACTATAAGCACACGTTTATCAAACCATCTCTCTATCAAGAGATTGATGATCTTGGCTCATCATTTAATACGATGTTATATGAGATTGATGTGCGTGAAAGTTCTTTGAGAAAACAAAACTATGTCATGGAGCAATTGGGGGAGTCGTTGATTATTACCAATCAACATGGTGTTATTGAATATGTAAACCCCTCATTTATTCAAACGACAGGTTATAGCTTTGATGAGGCAATTGGCTCTTCCCCTAGTCTTATTAGCAGTGGCACGCAATCGAAGTCTTTTTATGCAAATATGTGGAGGACTATTTTAGCGGGAAATGCTTGGGAAGGCCGTCTCATCAACTGCAAAAAAGACGGTACGCTATATCCGACTATGATGAGTGTTGTACCTGTTTATTATGAAGGAGAGCTTACGAATTTCATCGCCATTCAACAGGATATGAGCGAGCAAGTTAAATTAGAAGACCAGCTGCGCCAATCACAAAAAATGGAGGCAATTGGAACGTTGGTGGGCGGTATTGCGCATGATTTTAATAATATGCTAGCTGGCATCACAGGTAATTTGTATTTGGCTAAAAAGATGGTCAAGTCAGAGCCTAAGGTCGTCAAGAAGTTAGAAAACATTGAGTCTCTATCTTTTAGAGCGGCAGACATGATTAAACAATTACTAACCTTTTCGCGTCAGGATGCCGTTCGTATGCAAACGATGGATATTACTTCGCGTGCATATGAAGTTTTAAATTTCTTGCGCCCAACAATCCCTGAAAATATYCTCATTCATGAGGATATTTGTGCAGATAAACTGCTCATYAATGGGGATGAGACGCAGCTTCACCAAGTGTTGATGAATTTGATTAACAATGCCCGTGATGCCCTTGAAAATTCAGATAATCCATCGATTACGGTTCAATTATCACGTTTTATTCCTGATGGTGSTTTTATACAGAAGTATGGTTGCTCCCAARTAGAGCGTTATGYGCATATAAGCATAGCGGATAATGGTATGGGCATTTCTAATGAGCATCTCGAACACTTATTCGAACCATTTTTTACCACCAAAGAAGAGGGGAAAGGCACAGGTTTGGGCTTGTCTATGGTCTTTGGAGCAATAGAGACRCATAAAGGCTTTATTGAGGTGGAAAGCAGGGAAGGTGAGGGGACAACATTCCATATATATATTCCATTGCTTGRSTCGAATGAGATTGAAATCATTCAGGTTGAAGCTGAAACAACGCCTGTCAAAGAGTTGGGTGGCGAATTAATTTTATTGGTGGATGATGAGTTGCAAGTGAGAGAAACCACTGCTGAGGTCTTGGAAAGCATGGGTTATAAGGTGTTGCAGGCTGAAGACGGTATAGCCGCAGAGGATGTATTTAAGCAGCATCAGCATGCGTGTTGTTTGGTTATATTGGATATTGTGATGCCGCATTGTGGTGGTGTGGAAGCTGCTRCYAATATCCGTAAAATAAAYCCCAATRTRCCMGTTATTTTCATGTCTGGTTATGATAGGGAAAAGGTATTGAAGAGTAATCAATTGGCCAATAGCCAAGTATTAAGCAAACCCATTGCRTTGGATAAGCTGAAGTCGATTATTCGTCATATGTTACATTGAAAATTTAACTGCGAAAATATACAACCACCAGATGATAACCAAAGCGGCTTTTGATGGGACCGTGAACTTTTGAAAGCGGTTTTTTAAAGATTACATTTTCAATCGCTTTGACCAATTGTCCTGGATAGATTTCTCCCAAATCGCCATCACGCTTCTTTGATGGGCATGTTGAATACTTTCTTGCTAACGTGCCAAAATCTTCACCTTTATCAAGGCGAGACTTAAGATTCTCGGCTTCAGGCTTGGTTTTGACCAGAATATGTTTCGCCATAGCACTACGCATTATTTTTTCCAGACACTGTTTTGGGTGTTAATAAAAAGAGCTTCGACTTTATCTCTTGCCCAAGGCGTTTTGCGCAAGAATTTTAAGCTRGATTTTACGGATGGATTATCATTAAAACAGCGAATCGTGATGCGTTTTCCTAGTTCTTCCCAGCCATAATGCTCGACCAGTGTGGTGACTACTTTTTCCAATGTAATGCTATGCAGAGGGTTGTTTGGTTGTGCTTGAGTCATGGGTGGTTATACATCCTTTAGGGCTATAAATACTGGTTGCTTAGAGCGTATCATCGGGTGGGATTTGGTCGATGTGTAATTTATATTCAATGGCATCATTGAGCGCATGATAGGTTGCCTCTAACATGTCTTCTGATACGCCGACGGTACTCCATTTGAGTATGCCATCGGATGATTCAATGAGCACGCGAACGGCGGCTTCGGTGGCTTCTTTGGTAGATAACACACGCACCTTAAAATCGGTAAGACGCATGCTTTCTAAATTGGGATAAACACCACTTAATGCGGCTCTTAATGCCTTGTCCATAGCATTGACAGGCCCATTACCAAGGGCGGCAGTATGCAAGAGTTCACCATTCACGCGAACCTGCACGGTGGCTTCAGATTCAGGGGTTTCGAGGTGACCGCGCTTTTCATCAAGCACGCGAAAGCTCACCAGTTTAAAGTGGCGTTTGAATTGCCCCAAAGCTTTGCGTAATAGAAGTTGAAAGGAAGCATCGGCACCTTCAAAGGCATAACCATTGGCTTCCATGGTTTTGATGCGCTGAACAAATTCGGTGATCATTGGGTCATCACTCGTAATGGGGGAGTTTGGATCTAACTGTTGTAATTTTGCCAAGATATTACTGCGTCCTGCTTGATTGGACACCAAAACACGTTGTAAATTACCAACAGATGCAGGAGCAATGTGTTCATACAAGCTGCTTTCTTTACGAATGGCTGATACATGAATGCCACCTTTATGGGCAAAGGCATTTTGTCCTACATAGGGTTGGTGTTGCCAAGGTAAACGGTTCGCCRTTTCATTGACAAATGAAGATAATGATTTTAATTGTTTGAGCTGTTCTTGGTCAATACCGCAATCCATATTGAGCTTTAAACACAGCGTCGGAATCACTGAAATGAGGTTGGCATTGCCGCAGCGCTCACCAATGCCATTGATGGTGCCTTGGACATGCGATGCACCACTACAAACAGCAGCAATCGAATTAGCAACAGCCATTTCTGAATCATTGTGGGCATGAATACCGATGCTTATATTGGGATACTGTTTGACAACTTTTTGCACACAGTCAGATATTTGATTTGGAAGCGAGCCTCCATTGGTATCGCATAATATGAGTGCATCAGCACCACCAGCCACAGCTGCTGCCAAAACTTGCATCGCGTATGCAGGGTTCGCAGCATAGCCATCGAAAAAATGTTCGGCATCAAACATCACAGTAGGCATGTGTTGTTTTAGTAGGGCTATGGAGGCTTGTACCAGTTGTACATTTTCTTCTAGCTCAATACCCAAGCCAGTAGTGACATGAAGATCCCAGCTTTTGCCAAAAATACAGCAGGCATCTGTACCACTGTTAATCAGAGCMTKCAAGCCTTTATCYTTATCRATGWYTTGGYTGGGTCGRGCTGTRCTGCCAAARGCAACCAGRCGRCTATGTKCCCATGAGCGATTGCGCATAAGCTCRAARAATTGATTRTCGGTCGGGCTAGCACCTGGCCAACCYCCTTCAATCCAATCGATGCCAAATTCGGCTAATTGATGGGCAATACGCTTTTTATCTTCTGCGGAAAAGTGAATGCCAGCGGTCTGCGCACCGTCACGTAAGGTTGTGTCGTAAAGCTGGATTCTGCGATGGCTCATGTTCATGAGGTCATAATGTCCTTTCTAAATGTTCTGCGGTATCGATAACTATGGAAGCTCTGAACAAGTCGTGAACTCGCATCTTGCGCCCAGAACATCCAAACTCTGCGTTGTGCAGTTTGAGCTGAGCCTTGCTATTYCATGCAACTCACGCCTCACCTAAGAGTGCCTACTTTTGGTGATTTTGAATGTTCTGAACCACAATTTKCTTCATCCAGACTTATTCAGAGCTTCCTTATGAAAGTCCAAATGATAGCACGTCGAATAAGCGCAGGCTTGTAATACATTTTTGTCATGCAAGGTGAAAATTTAATATAAAAAGTATAAAAAACATATTTATAGTAACAAGTGCTTTAAATGGCGGRGGAGTTTCGCTATCGTAGCGCATGATTCATTATTTATTCAACAGAGGGCTGAAATGTACTTAACCACGGGCGAAGCTGCAAAAAGATGCGGTGTGAAATTGAATACGATCAAAAACTGGATTCGCAGTGGTGATATTTCTGCTATTCAAACGCCTGGCGGTCATTGGCGTATTCCGCATACGTCGTTCTTGTTATTTATGAAAAAGTTTGATGCTCATATCACGCCGTCCAATGCTGACGCAGCGATGGTTAACAAACGTATTTTGGTCATTGATGATGATGTGTCTGCACATGAATTGGTGCGGGGTGCGCTCGAAATGCATTGTCCTGACTATGAAGTGTATTCAGCCTATGATGGGTATTCGGGGCTTATCGAAATAGGTCATTTGCAACCCGACCTTATTCTATTGGATATTATGATGCCTGATATCAATGGTTTAGAGATTATTCATCGCCTGAAAGCTGATAATACGCCCTTGGTGAATGCAAAAATAATTGCTATCACTGCGGCATCGGATCGCAGGTTGGTCGTGAATCGTATTCATAAAGCTAATATTGAAGCTGTATTRTTYAAACCACTGGATATTAAGGTGTTGACCCATTCGGTACAGCATGCGCTTGGTGATRCCGATCAAGCATTGACTGCTGGTTTGGGGATTTAATTTATGACAACCATACTCATGGTGGATGATGATGAYCTKTTRYTAGARTTATACAGTGCTGCGTTATCGGATGATTTTAATGTRTTGACGGCACRCACAGTTGACGAGGCGATTGAATTACTGACTGCTGGGCAAGTGGATGCGGTGGGCTGTGATTACCATCTAAGTAATGAACTTGGTTTAGATGTTCTAACATGGATTGATGCCCATTGTACCGCTTTATTAGAGAAAACTATCTTGATAAGTGGGGAGCTGTCTCCTCCCATGCATGGTTTTAATGTGCGCTGTCTATATAAACCTGTGCCTATGGGTGAATTATTGCATGTCTTTTATACATGGTTTGCAATAACAGAGGGACAGTCAGAATGATGGCTTCTATATCGCATAGTATTAATGTGAAATTCCCACTGTTGTTGGCGGTACTGCTGAYGGGTTTGTCAGGGGCTGGTTTGTACTGGATTAACCAGCAGGGAAAAACGCTCATAGAGAAGGATGAAATTGAGCGAGCTGTAACCACGGCAAATACAACGATTACTAGCCTGAAAAGCATTATGTTATCTGGGCGTGGTGATACRGCACATACATGGCTAGAGCGAATTAGTGCGCAGCCATCAATTGATTTTGCCAGCATTTATCGCCCCGATGGGGTAGAAGCTTTTCATGATTTGAAGACCGTTCAGGCGGTCAATCAGTTTTTATCGGAGCAACGTTTTCAGCGGCAGGCAGTGGCAGGCACCCATCGTATTGATACGTCAATGCAAYCGGCATTTGCCAAAGTTGTGCAAGCTGGAGAGCAGGCAGAGATTAGAGAAGATGGTCATTTAACCATTCTTTATCCCATACGGGCGGAAGAGAGCTGCCTATCTTGCCACGGYTATACGAACAATATGCTTAGAGGCGTGCTGATGCTGAAAATYCCAACGGTGGCTGCTAGTTCGCGCATGGATGATTTGCTGTCGAATACCATATTGGGGTTTATTGGCATTCTTTTGTTGTTTATTGCCATGACGGTAGTTTTGTTTCGTGGTTGGATTATTAAACCGTTGATGAGCCTTCATACTGCGGCAGACACCATTACGGGTGGAGATTTGGCATACCGTATTCATTCGCAACGCAAAGATGAGTTCGGTGTTGTTTCTAATGCTTTCGATCATCTGGTGGGGCATTTGGAAAGTAGAATTACTGCAGAAGAAAGACAAAAACTGCGGCAAAAACTACTGACTGAAGCSGTGATTAGTTTGTCRCGCCAGACTGCGAAGGCAGATATTCTAGAGCATGTTGGYGAGYTGGCTATGCAAATGGTTCAGGCACGCTATGCCATGATAACCTAYACCGATAGCAAGGGCGAACGGCAGCTCATTCCATTGGGYATGAGYGAGCAGCAARTMGCAGRAATTACTGAATCACCCAAAGGTGAGGGTTTGYTRGGTTTATTTTGGGARCATCATGATGCTATACGGATAAAAGATATWGCATYRCAYCCAGAKAGCATTGGCTTTCCAGAAGGGCATCCKCCCATGCATGCACTGCTGGGCGTGCCAATTGTATTTGCTGGGGAAGCTTTGGGTGCAATTTACCTATCAGATCGTGTCGTGGAAGGGTCATGCCCTGATGGTCAATTTAGTCAGGATGATGAAGATGCGGTTACTGTGTTGGCATCGGCTTGTGCCATTGCGCTTTCCAATTTACGCAATGCTCAATCGAAATTAGCGGTTGTGAATCGGCGTTTGCATTCCAGAGAAATTGAATTGGAGTTGATGAATGAAGAACTAACACATGCCAATGAAGCAAAAAGCCAGTTTTTAGCTAATACCAGCCATGAACTGCGCACGCCATTGAATGCTATTATTGGTTTTTCCGAATTACTTAAAAATCCCAAAATGGGTGATTTGAGTGACAAACAAAAGCGTTATGTTGGTCATGTACATGTCAGTGGCAAACGCTTGTTAACGATTATCAATGATTTGCTCGATATTAGTAAAATTGAGGCTGGCATGATGATGATTGACGAAATTCCTTGCCTRCCAGGTCAGATTGCCCATGACGTGGTTTATGAACTCATGCCACTGGCTGATAGTAAGCATATTACGCTAAGCTTGGAAAATGTGTGTGAGGATGATGAAAAAGTGGTCGCRGATGCTGGKAARYTACACCARATTATGGTGAATCTTAYTGGTAATGCCATCAAATTTACGCCCGATGAGGGRCAGGTTGAYATCYACGTGAGCYTGAAAAAAGAGMYGCTMAATAAACAAAGYATCATCGTGRTTGTTAGCGATACTGGCTGTGGTATTGCWGATGAGGATCAGGAAAAGGTTTTTGAACCCTTTGTTCAGGCTAGCGGTGGGCTCAATCGTGAGCATGGTGGTACTGGACTAGGGTTGGCATTGACGCGCCGTCAGGTAAATTTACTGGGTGGCTCGATTCGGCTACACAGCGAATTAGGGCACGGAAGTCGTTTTACTGTTACGCTGCCAGTTGAATCCCTTTTTGAGGCAGAAAATAAAGTTGTAGAGAGTCATGTCGAACAGTTGCCAGCTCAACACGCTGACCCTGAGGTGGTTGAAGTTGTRCCATCAAGTGGACCTCGACCCAAAATATTGGTTGTTGATGCGAATGATGAACGTGCCTTAGCGACTATTGCACTGATGGAGCAGCAGTCCTATGAGGCATACCGAGCGGATATTGCAAACGTAGCGGAACTATGTGAATCATTGTGCCCATATCTGATTGTGTTGGGCATTCCTTCTGAAGATGAACAATTGCATCACAACCTTCAGGCATTGAAGGCCGACAAAGCAACACGCAGCCTGCCWGTCATTCTGGTSGGTGGCGYTGCCGATGACYTGGARTTTTCAACAGGGCCWGTTGGTGTTGTGGARAAGGGYAATAARCAGCAAGAAGTCTTRGAYCTTATYTCTCGTTATTGTCRKTTTACGMATCCKCGCCCTGAGCTACCCACRGTRCTTGTGGTGGATGATGAACCMACMGTGCGYGARTTCCTCAAAGAAAYATTGGYTGYGGAAGGTTTTCGAGTGTTGTTGGCGCGTGACGGTCGCGAAGGYGTGCAAATGGCAGTGGATCGGGAACCCGATATGATTATTTTGGATTTGATGATGCCGCAGGTCAGCGGTTTTGATGTGATTCGGCAATTGAAACGTCATCCCATTGCAGCTCAGATTCCTATTATTATTTATACTGCCAAAGACCTGACGCGTGATGAAGTACTGCATCTGGGACAAGAGGCTGAGCGTATATTGATTAAAGGAAGCAGTGGCAGAGCAGACTTGGTACGACAACTGCAACGTATGGAACTGCTTTATCCAGCTCGCGCTCAGCTTATTGATCAGACATTGGATTGTTTCAATACGCGCTATATGGATAGGCGCTTGGATCAAGAAATTGCCAATGCTAAACGCCATTCGCTCAAGTTCTCATTGGTGTGCTGGCAGATTGATGGCTATAATAATTACATTGAGCGTCACGGCGAACGTTGGGGTACAGTGGCATTAAAAGAAATATTAGAAATTGTTAAGGTGGTAACGCGTCGAGGTGATATATGCGCGCGTATCAATGAGGCTGAATTTCTGTTGTTTCTACCAGGGATTGAACCAGCCAACAGTGAGCGGGTAGCTGAGAAGTTGCGTATCCGTATAAGGCAACGGGGCTTTCAGTTGCCCGATGAGCAAGGGGGGAAACTCACTGCATCATTTGCCGCTGTACATTTTGGAGAGGATGCGGTGGATGTGCAAGATCTGAAACAGTTGCTTACAGATAGGCTAAGTGAGGCTGTCCATGCTGGTGGTGATCAGGGCTGTTATGGGGGTGAAATTTAATGACAACAATACTGATTGTAGATGATAACCTCTTGAATTTGGAACTGGCAGCTGATGTGTTAGAATTGGCAGATTTTGATGTGATTACAGCAAGCTCTGGTCGAGAAAGCATAGAAAAGGCAGAGCAGGCTCTCCCCGATTTGATTTTGATGGATCTTCGTATGCCTGAAATGAGCGGGTTGGAAGCCATGTTAGAGCTACGGCGCAATAAAATAACCAGCCATATTCCTGTGGCAGTGCTAACCGCATCGGCAATGAAAGGCGATGAGCAACGCTTATTGCAGAGTGGTTTTTTTGCATATTTGGAAAAGCCCATTGATCCATCACGCTTTGGCAATCAGGTGGCTGATTTAATAAGTAAGTGATACTACTGGGTTAATACCTATAAAAGGGCTGATTGAATCGGGCATATTTTTGTAGGTTTATATGCGTATAAGCATGGAAAGGTATACCATTAAAAAATATCATGGGAAAATGCTAAAAAAGACATAGTGTGCGCCGATGCGCTTTATGTTGAAATGTGAATTCGAACCTCAGGGCGACCAGCCGCAAGCTATTGCTGAATTGGTGGCTGGTATTGAAGCTGGTGAGAAGCATCAAACCCTGCTTGGTGTCACAGGTTCAGGTAAGACGTTTACCATGGCATGTGTGATTGAAAAAACACAGAAACCAACATTGATTTTAGCGCCAAACAAAACGCTTGCCGCACAATTGTATGGCGAATTTAAGCAGTTTTTCCCCGATAATGCAGTGGAATACTTTGTTTCTTATTATGATTATTATCAGCCAGAGGCTTATGTGCCGTCATCGGACACCTATATTGAAAAAGACTCAGCAATTAATGAACAGATAGACCGCATGCGCCATGCTGCGACACGGGCTTTATTGGAGCGTGAGGATGTAATTATTGTGGCATCGGTATCATGTATTTATGGTTTGGGTAGCCCTGAAGCTTATGCCAAGATGTTGCAGTATTTTGAAGTGGGGCGTGAAGTTGATCAGCGGGCGGTGGTCAATAAATTGGTGGAATTACAGTATGAGCGTAATGATATGGACTTTCATCGTGGCACATTTCGGGTGCGCGGTGATGTCATTGAAGTGTTTCCAGCTCATGCCGAAGATTTTGCCATTCGTGTGGAGCTTTTTGGTGATGAAATTGATGCCATTTCACAGTTTGATCCGTTAACGGGCAAACGCCTGCAATCATTGCATAAATATACTGTTTTTCCGAAGTCTCACTTTGTTACGCCGCGCAATCTTTTGGTGCGGGCGATGGAAACCATCAAAGAGGAGTTGGCGGAGCGTTTGGCAGAGCTTTATGATCAAAATAAACTGGTAGAAGCACAACGTTTGGAGCAGCGCACGATTTTTGATTTAGAAATGATTCAAGAGATTGGTTATTGCAGTGGGGTAGAGAATTATTCACGGCATTTAACGGGGCAAGAGCCTGGTAAACCTCCACCAACACTGCTTGATTATTTGCCCAACAATGCTTTGGTAATGATTGATGAATCGCATATCACAGTGCCGCAAATCGGAGCCATGTTTAAGGGTGATCGCTCGCGCAAACAAACCTTGGTGGATTTTGGTTTTCGCCTACCTTCCGCGTTGGATAACCGACCTTTACAATTTCATGAATTTGAAGCAGTTGTGCCGCAAAATATTTATGTCTCTGCGACACCCAGTGTGTATGAAATGGAAAAGGCGGGCGGGGTGTTTGCTGAACAGGTCATTCGACCCACGGGTTTGCTTGACCCTGAAATAGAGGTGCGTCCAGCTTCAACACAGGTGGATGATTTCGTGTCTGCTGCCAATGAGGTGATAGAGCGCGGTTTTAGAGTATTGGCGACATGTTTGACCAAACGTATGGCAGAAGATTTAACCGAATACCTTAATAATTTGGATTTAAAAGTCCGCTACTTACACTCCGATATTGATACTGTGGAGCGTATGGAGATACTGCGCGATTTACGCTTGGGTGCATTTGATGTGTTGGTGGGAATTAACTTGTTACGAGAAGGTTTAGATTTGCCAGAAGTAGCGTTGGTGACAATTTTTGATGCTGATAAAGAAGGCTTTTTGCGCTCCGAACGTTCTTTGATTCAGACCATTGGGCGTGCCGCACGCAATGTTGAGGGGCGGGTGATTTTGTATGCCGATAAAATTACCAAGTCGATGCAAAAGGCGATGGATGAAACAGCACGTAGACGTGAAAAACAGATGATATACAACGATCAACATGGCATCACACCGCAGACAGTGAAATCGGCGATTAAAGATATTTTGGGTTCGGTGTATGAAATGGATTATGGACATATCCCAGAGGTGGAAGAAGCAGCACCATTGAATGCCTACGATGCGGCGCTTCGCATGAAAGAGTTGGAACGATTGATGACGGAAGCAGCCGCCGATTTGCGTTTTGAAGATGCAGGTAAGTATCGCGATGAGCTGTTGATGCTAAAACAAAACCATGAGCAACAGGAAGACAACAACGATGTATGAAATCCCTAAACTTAGCGAAGCTAAGATTGTAGCTTGGGTGGGTGAAATATATGCCCAGCGTGGTAAAGATTATTTTGAACGCGATAAAGTCCTTGAATTCATTGAATTGGATGATATTTGTGGTGTGGATGCGCGCGTGGAAGGTAAAACATCGCGTGCATACAGGGTGTCGCTTGAATTTGGTTCCAGAGGTGGCTTGAAAAGCTATTGTGATTGTTTGACCAAAGCCAAACATTGTAAACATGTGGCTGCAASCTTGTATGAAATTTTRGATGATCAGCAAGAAGATGTTGATAGCGATGAGGAAGAAAGCGTTGTATCCGATACATTTTCTATGTGGTTGGGTGGCATGGAAAAATCTGATTTGGGGCATACAGCAGCATTGATTTACCCTGATAGTGTCAAACAGCGTTTGCTCTATATTCTTGAACCTGATGCCCATAGCAGGCATATAGGGCTACGTTTTTTAACCGCGCGTATTTTAAAAGATGGCAGTTATGGCAAGGCGAACGCTTATCAGGCAAGCAATATTTTGGGGCATAATATTCCTCAGTATATTTTATCTGCTGACGAACATATTTTAAAAACAGTGGCAAATGATAGTTCGTTATCGATGTCGTTACGCAATTATACATTGAAGGGTGCCGCTGGCTTGGTACTGCTGCGTAGATTATTGGCAACCGAGCGTTGCCATTGGTTGGATCAAAACACACCCGCGTTGAAGTTATCTGAGAAGTGCACGGCTGACTTTTTTTGGCAAAGCGATCAGCACGGCGCACAGTATTTGCAACTTGCTTTGCAGCAGCCTGTTGAAGAAGGATTCGTGCTTGCGACATCACCACCATGGTATATTGATGCCAAAAACTATTGTGCAGGAGCGATTGAGTGTGGGCAGCCAGCTGATGTTGCAGAGATTCTTCTGAATATGCCCAAGCTGGATTTGCAGTGCTCGGATGAAGATTTRCARGAYATWRYAGAGCAGYTRCCTGAAGGYGTRCCKRTGCCYGAACGTTTGCAATATCAACGYCGTAGCAYTGCRCCSATYGCTGTTGTGCAACTATTAACCAAAGAGTTRAAGCTTGACCGYCCGCAGCCTGAAAARCGGCATATTGTGGCACTKATGTTTGATTATGATGGTCATAARCTACCTCTTGGCGYATCTGAAAATYCAACATTTAGAACAGTTTCTCATGGTTTGGTGGTTGATTTCGAGCGTGATMGGGCRGCRGAAGCGGAAGCCGTGTCGTGTTTGTATGGTGCGGGTTTGCATGCTTTGATAGACGATTATATGCCGCGCAATCGCAAGCATATTCGCAAACATTATTTTAGCCTGCATGATCATAGTTATTGGCCYGAGTGGGTCTTGTATGAAGTRCCTGTCTTGAAGGARAAAGGCTTTCAAATAGAGATTTCCCCAGATTTTGCATACCGTATGGAAACTGCACAGTCATGGCAGTTGGATATGGGGAAAGGTGGCGATAAGGGCAGTAGCCTTATGGGGCAAACTTCATTCACTGTCACGCTGGATGATGGCGAAGCGATTGATTTAATTGAAGTATTAGGGCGTTGGGTGGGTATGAACCCTGATTTATTGCAAGAGGCATCGCTGCTGAATTTAAAAAACAAAGAGACAGTTGCTCTGCCTTTGCTTGATGGACGTATGTTGGCGGCACCGGGTGAGATGATTGCCAACATTCTGCATTATATGTTGGATGTATTTGCTAGCCATAAACCACAAGAAGTGATGCTAAGTGCACCACAAATGTTGGCGTTGGAAGAGAGYATGAAAGATGCTGAAGTGCCTGTGCAAGTAAGTAGCAGTGTATGGCTTCAGCACATGAAGAAGCTTTCGGATYTAAAAACGATTCCTGAATGCCAACCACCTAKAGGTTTGCAAGCTGAGTTGCGTGACTACCAACGTGAAGGGCTGAGCTGGTTGCAATTTTTACGCGAAATGCAGCTTAACGCTATTCTTGCAGATGATATGGGCTTGGGAAAAACCGTGCAGGCATTGGCGCATATTTTAACCGAAAAAGAACAAGGGCGCTTGGAGAGCCCTGCCATCGTGATTGCTCCGACCAGTTTGATGTACAACTGGCGACGTGAAGCAGAAAAATTCACGCCAAGTTTGAAGGTATTGGTTTTGCATGGTTCGGAACGTGCAAAGCACTTTGGCTCGTTGCAGCAGTATGATTTGATTTTAACCACATACCCTTTATTGGTACGGGATTTTGAAGTATTACAAGCACAACCTTGGCATTTATTGATTCTAGATGAAGCGCAATATATCAAAAATCCACGTTCTAAAATGGCACAGCAAGTTAGAAAGCTAAATGCCGCACATAAGTTATGCATGACAGGCACACCGATGGAAAATCATTTGGGTGAGCTGTGGGCGCAATTTGATTTTCTGATGCCAGGTTATTTATATGATCAGAAGAATTTCACACAGTTGTTTCGTAAGCCGATTGAAAGAGAAGGTGATGCTGCGCGTCAGGATGCATTAAACCTACGTGTGCGACCATTCTTRTTGCGTCGCAGTAAAGAAGAAGTYGCMGCGGARTTGCCACCAAAAACAGAGATGATTCGTAGYATTGATTTRASSGATCAACAACGTGAAATGTATGAAAGTGTACGTTTGGCAATGCAGAAAAAAGTGCGTGCTGCGGTTGCTTCATTGGGTATGGATAAAAGCCARATTATTGTGCTYGATGCCTTGCTTAAAATGCGTCAGGTCTGTTGTGAYCCACGTTTGGTGAARGGTGTYRCTGAGGGYGATGTTCCYAARTCCGCAAAACTGGRGATGCTGCGGGAAATGCTGGTTGAAATGATTGAAGAAGGYCGGCGTATTTTATTRTTTTCRCAATTTACAGGCATGCTYAAGCTGATTGARGAAGAATTGAAGGTTCTTAATATTGATTATGTAACACTGACAGGCAAGACCAAGGATAGGGAAACCCCCGTCAAACGCTTTCAGAACAATGAAGTGCCATTGTTTCTGATTAGTTTGAAGGCGGGTGGTGTTGGTTTGAATTTAACTGCTGCTGACACAGTGATTCATTATGATCCTTGGTGGAATCCCGCTGCTGAAAGTCAGGCGACTGATCGCGCCCATCGTATTGGACAAGATAAATCGGTATTTGTTTATAAACTTATTACGGAAGGCACGGTTGAAGAAAAAATTCTCGAATTGCAGGATAGAAAACGTGAATTGGCAGAGGGCATGTACCAGAAGGGTGGGGTTAGAAAACAGCTTTGGACACCCGATGATATGGATGCACTGTTTGCGCCGTTGAAATAAAAAAACGTAGCATGAACCTTCTCCCCTCAAGTGGGAGAAGGGACTAAATTCCCCTCCCGCTTGAGGAAGAGGGTTGGGGGAAGGTGAATGCCGAAGACAGAGAGACCACCCTGGGGTGTGAGGGTTTTCAAACAATGAAGTGTCATTTAGATGAATGCTTTTTTCTAAGGTAAAKCAATTTATGAAYCACTATAGCAAATATATAGGACCGCTCGAACCCCCCCCCTCGCGCGTCAAACGTTGTCATGTTTCGCTCATGATAAGGCGTGGTGACATAAGTAATATAGTCGTTCAGGCATTGGTTTACCGCTACGCCCTCATGCGAGCAGTTTTTCATTTCACCGTCACTCCCGAGTGTTTGTGTCGGGGGGTCTAGCATTCATCATGGATGCCCGATAAAAGATTTCGGAGATGACGCGCGTGATCTTGTAATTTTGAATCTCATGGCTTGTCACCCAGAGTTAATCAGCGCTTCCCTATACAAAAGTAGCCTAAGTTGTTGTAAATGAAGTGCTTCAAATGTTACCCACATTACCTGTGGATAACTTTGTGGATGACTTGCCCTATTTCGTTGAATTTGTCACATTCAGCCTTTATATGACAGGCTGCCTATTATTTAATCAGTTTATTTTTATTGTTATATAACATACTGTTATATTACGATGCTAATATAGATTCTATGCAAAACGTGTTAAGTTGAAAAAATTCTCTATATTGTGGAAAACTTTACATATTCGCGGTTATTAAGGCTTGCATTGTGTGATTTTTTATGTAAATGAGTCTTTCACACTGGAAAGCTTAACAGCCTTTTGTCACACTTGGGCTCATGCTTGAAATAAAAGACTTATCATTGACCGTTCCCATGCAACAGGAAGCTGTTCAGGCTGTTAGCCATGTTTCATTATCCATAAAACCTGGGCGCGTTTTGGGCTTGGTTGGGGAGTCTGGTTGCGGCAAAACGCTGACTGCGCAAGCCATTTTGCGTTTGGGCGAACACCAAGGCATTACGAAAATAAGTGGTGATATTGAGTTACATGGTGAAAGTATTTTTACCATGTCTGAAAAACAATTAAGAAAAGTGCGTGGCGGGAAAATCGCCATGATTTTTCAGGAACCAATGACGGCATTGAACCCTGTATTCTCGATTGCTAGCCAAATGCTTGAGGTTATCCATCTACATTTGGATTTAAGCCGCCATGATGCCAAGTTACATGCCATTCAGTTGTTGCAAGATGTTGGCTTACAAGATGTGGAACATCTTTTGCAGCAATACCCAGATGCTTTATCGGGTGGTATGCGCCAACGTGTATTGATTGCCATGGCGATGTCTGCAAACCCTGATTATATCATTGCCGATGAACCGACCACAGCCTTGGATGTGTCGGTGCAGAAACGCATTATTGCATTGCTTAGGAAGTTACAAAAAGATAAAGGTTTGGGTATGTTATTGGTAACCCATGATTTTGGCTTGGTTGCTGAAATGTGTGATGATGTGGTTGTGATGTATGCAGGTGAAGTGGTTGAGCGTGGACCTGTGATGGATATTTTTGATGCTCCTGCTCACCCTTACACACAAGCCTTGATGGGTTGTCGTCCAGAGGTGGCAAAACAAGGGCAATCATTGACGGTGATTGAAGGGCAAGTGCCTGCACCAGGTGAATGGCCAGAAGGTTGTCGTTTTGCAGCGCGTTGCCCGTATGCCGACGCTGAATGTCAGCAGCCTGTAGTGGCTGATGCATGGCAAGATGGTGAGCATATTGCCCGTTGTGTGCATGTGGATGTACGTTTGCAAGGGCAAGAGCATGGGCAGACAAGCATAGAGGCGGATGCAGCATGTTAGAAGTGCGAGGGTTGAGTAAAACATTTCAAAGTGGTGGTTTATTACGCCAAGGGCAATCTAAAAAAGCAGTGGATGATGTGAGTTTTCATTTGCGAGCAGGTGAAACATTGGCGATTGTGGGCGAATCTGGCAGCGGAAAATCAACCACAGCACGCTTGGCAATGCGTTTGATTGATAGCGATGATGGTCAAATACTGTGGCAGGGAAACGATGTAACACATGTAAAAGGCAAATCTTTGCGTATGCAACGCCATCAAATTCAAATGGTATTTCAAGATCCTTTTGCTTCGCTGAATCCGCGTATGCGTATTTGGGAAAGTGTTGCGGAAGGCTTAAGGGTGCA